>CAWGZP010000150.1:0-97423 GCA_963826655.1 uncultured delta proteobacterium | reverse complement strand
AACGGGATAACGTCACAATATTTCGCAGATAAGAATTCATCGATGTCATTCAATGGGGCGAAATCCCCATTTGATGCCGCCCGGAAGTGTAGCCTCAAGAGGAGCCAGGCGCATGATGCCGTCATCGAACCCGCCCTGGAGTGGGGGGGGGCCGGCGTCATCTCCCCGCAGAACCAGTTCGTGTCGGCCCGGAACTTGCAAAAACCTCTTTGAGATCGGCACGAGTGTCGGTGGTTTTGCACTGTAGGTGGGCGACCGGCCTATTTCCAGCGAAATAGGCCCGGGGGCTGAGCGGCAGAAAGTCTGTGTTGACAATTCTTGCAGCCGCGACTATTCTTTTCGAAGATTTGAGATTCTCAATTTTTGTTTTGACTAATCCAATGGCTTGAGGTAGCCTGATACTAGCACCGGTCTAACTAATCGCAGCTTGGCATTTTAGAGATTCTCATCTTCATTTCTTTCGAACAAAAACAAACAAGATGAGGTCAACGGGTATGATGAAATCGACCGCGGCATTCCGGCTTTCACCATGGTTGGAGGATTACAGATTACAACCGTCGGCAACCAGCCCAAACAACCCGATTCCGCTGCGCCCGGCAGTAGTGATGCTTTTGATGCTGGTGTTCACCTTCTGCAATTCGCATGTTTTTGCCCAAAGATACAATTACGAACAAAACGCCACTACGACTCCTCTGATCGCACAGTCCATCATCAGTCAACCAATGCCGGTTCCCGGCGCCCTGAGCGTCTTTGCCATGGACGCCGGCAATTCCGGGTTATTTTTTTCTCCGGGTTCCCTGGTTATGGGTTCGAGTCCGGCCTCCGCGATGTCGCCCGCGGACTCCGTGTCCGGGGACAGCTTATGGGGTGACGGTCCGGCGGTTGTGGCGGTGAGAGTGCAGGGCACACTTTTTGTGGGAGCCCTGGTGAATAACAGGTGGTCGTCAGCCGATTCGAGTGAGACCAATATCACGCCCACGATGGTCCAGCCATTCATACATTACGACCTGCCGGATGGTTGGTATGTGAATGCGATCACCACCTCCATGGGGGAAATGTGCGGCGTCAAACACGTCAGTGCTCCCCTGGGGCCAAGCCTGGGCCTAGTCCACTGCTTCGGCGAACTGCCGGTAAACCTGCAATGGGGCGCTTACTACAATAACACGGAGGGGCCCGCGGAGCTCCCCGGTTGGCAGTTACGCTTTCAGATTCAACTCCCGTTTTCCTTTTAATCCACAAACTGAAAACTTTCTTCCGACTTCCCGTTCCGGGCAGAGCACGGCGGATCGCGCCGGCAAATTCATTGAGTCCGAGCGGCTTCGTCATCAATTCCCGGATTCCAGCCGACCTTGCGCACTAACAATCACGCTTCCCGACTGTACTGTTATTTTTTTGAATGCCAATCGGCCAATCGCTTATGCGTGGCCGCCCTTTTTGGGCTCTCCGTGTCGCCGTCGGCAATTAATGAGTTGCGATGGAGAGCGCGCCTGATTTATTGTACGCATACGGGGAAGATTGACTTCGTCCGGCAAAAATTTAGCAAACGGCCGCAATTTGGAGCTTTAACGACAAAGGCGGCTAACGTCGTTGTTTGATTCCCAAAATCGACAATCCGAAGAGTATGCGGCTCACACAAATATTGAATTGAGCTGAGGAGACTGGCATGTTCGACAGAAAAGCTCGGATCTTATGCGTCATTTTATTCCTGTTGTTCATCTCAGGGTTTGCAATGCCCTGCAAGGCTGCCGGCACGGCCGGGCGAGGCCGGGTCCACGAGAGTGGCGATACTGCCCTTTGTAATGAACGCCCCCGCAAGTATCAATTATCTCCAAAGCGGGTTGCGCGATATGCTTTCCTCCCGGCTTTCGCGGCAGGGCGGGGTGGAGGTGGTAGATAAATCCGAAATAGACAGGGCCGCCAAGGGGACAAAAGAAATATCTCAGAACGAAGCCTTGCGGATAGGCGCCGCCCTCAGGGCCGATTACGTTTTGTACGGGGTCATAACCAGCACGGGCCAGTCCGTAAGCATCGACGCTAAAATGGCGCCGGTTTCGGGCAAAACGGAGCCGGTCTCCTTCTATGCTCAAACGAAGGGCCTGGACGACGTCATGCCCCAAGTGGACCTGTTCGCACAGCAGATAAATCAAAAAATATTCGGCAAGCCCGAGGAAAAGATGTCGAGCGTATCGGCCGAGGCCGAGGAACTGGCAACCCGTAATCCCGAGTTGCTCCTTTCCGGGGCAGCGATAGCCGCGGATAAGACAGCCGCAGACAGGGCAGCCACGGGCAAGACGGGCAAGACATCCGCCGACCCGAAGTTCGTCAAAGTTAACCAGGAAGGTCCCCAAGCCCAGACCGGCTTCTGGAGAAGCCAGGACTTGCCGGGTGGGATCGTCGGAATGGACGTTGGCGACGTTGACGGTGACGGCAAGGACGAAATCGTTGCCGTTCAGAGTAAAGAGCTGATCGTATACAAGAAAGAAAACGATGGCCTCCGGGCCGTGGGCACATTCGAAGGGACCTCCGCGGACTCATTTGTGTGGGTGAGCGTAGCGTCGGCCCAGGGTGAAGATAAACCCTATATCTATCTGACAAACCTGCGAACGAGGAACGCATCCATGCCGAAGACCGGCACGGCCAGGGACGCGGCCGTTCAGGGCGTAGATGCGTACTCTTATGTGCTGACGTTTTCGGGCGGTAACGTGCAGGTGGCTGCCGAAGGGATTCCCTATTATCTGAACGCGGTTCATCTCGGGCAGAGAGGGAAAGTCCTTTTAGGACAAAAGCGGGGCGGCAAGGACCAGAATCCCTTTTCGGGCGGTATATTCGAGATGCAGCTTCAAGCCGGCGCGCTTGTCCCAGGGCCTGAGGTCAACACCCCCCCAGGCGCAAACATGAATGTATTCAATTTCGCAAAGGCCGACATAAATAACGATCAGGTCGATGAATTCATACAAGTGGATGACCATTTCACACCGCACATCCTGGACGCATCCGGCAAACAGGTTTGGATAGGAAATGGTGTCTGGGGCGCAACGACAAACTCCTTTGAGTCCAAAGTGGAAGAGCGCCTGTGGCGAAAGGCGACCTGTTATGCCATACCGTCGCCTATCCTGATTGCCGACTTACGCTACAACGCGACACCCGAGATCGTCGTTAACCGCAACACCGCCAGTTCCGAAAATTGGCTGGCAAACTCCAGGAAGTATTGTAATCTGGGGGAAATAGTAGGCCTTTCGTGGGGTCATAAGGGACTGACCGAAAAATGGAAGGCAAAGGAGCTAAACGGGCAGGTTACATCGCTTCGCATCGGAAGCCTCGACACTAAAGTCAAAAAGCAACTGGTGGTCGGAGTAGTCTACGCCAAGGACGGGCTCAAACTCAAGGAAGCGAGAAGCGCTATCTATGCATACGATTTGAATGTGAAAGGAGAGCCCGGCAATGCGGGAATTGCCACTGAAGAGACCGGTATCCGGCAACTATGGAAAGTGATAGAAAAATAACGGGGAAAAAGGCAATTACCGGCTTCCCGTCCCCAGATTGAAAAAAAGACGAAGTCCTCCCCTTTCGGAGGATTTTGTTTTTAGAGGCCGGACTTCATTGGGGGTCTGTCAGTCCGGCAGGTCTTGCCGGCTTGCCTCTTCCCGCGTTTGCCCCCTGAGCCTCTCGACGGCCGTCCTTATCCGTTCGGCGACTTCGTGCATCTGCTCCTGGTCCGCGTACTTCTGCCTTGGCCAGAAAAACCCGCGCAGGCCGTCTCCTTTTTTCCTCGGGACTACGTGCACGTGAAGGTGAGGAACGCTCTGGCTGATCTTATTATTGATCGCCACAAAAGTTCCCTCCGCGCCCATGCTTTCCTCGAGAGCGCTGCACAAAACCTTTGCGTCGAGAAAAAGAGGTCCTGTGAGATGGTCTGGCAAGTCCATCAGCGTCTCATGATGTGCCTTGGGGACGAGCAGGCAGTGACCCGGAAAGAGCGGGCGGTAGTCGAGAAAGGCAATGCAGGATTGATCCTCGAGCACGATGGCGGCCTGGGGGTCGCCTGAGATAATCCGGCAGAATTTGCATGCCCCCGTCACCTTGCGCCGCCCCTCGCCTGTGCGGACTCGGACTCGAAGACTACCTGGAGGACCTCTTGAAGGGAGCGAACCCCGATGCAGCCGGCATCCACTTCCTGAGAAATCCGTTCGGAATTGCTCCTGGGCATAAGACAGGCGGCAAATCCGAGCTTGGAGGCCTCCGCGGCCCTAAGCGCGCTGTGACCGACTCCCCGCACCTCACCGGCGAGCCCCACCTCGCCCCAGACCACCAGGTCCTGTGGGAGCGGCCTGTCGAGGTAGCTGCTCATCAACGCGGTGATCATGGCCAGGTCGACTGCGGGTTCCACGAGTCGCACCCCGCCTGCCACGTTTATGAACACATCCTGCTGCGAAAAGTTGAATCCGATCTTTTTTTCGAGCACGGCGAGCAAGAGCGAGAGCCGGTTGGTGTCGACTCCGATGCTGGTCCGGCGCGGCTGTGCCAAACTGCTGGTGCTGACGAGGGCCTGAAGTTCGACAAGGACCGGGCGCGTGCCCTCCACCGAACAGGTCACAACCGAGCCTGAGACTCCTCTGGGACGCTCGGCCAGAAACAGTTGGGACGGATTGGGCACCTCCTCGAGGCCGCCTTCCTTCATCTCGAAAACCCCCACCTCGTTTGTAGAGCCGTAACGGTTCTTGACGGCACGAAGCAGCCGGAAGGCATGTGTCCTGTCGCCTTCGAGGTATAAAACGGTGTCTACGAGGTGTTCGAGGGCACGCGGACCGGCGATGGCGCCCTCCTTTGTGACATGGCCGACTATGAAAATGCTTATGCCCCCCTCTTTGCCGGCCCTCATGAGCCTCGAGGCACATTCCCGCACCTGGCTTATGGAGCCGGGCGCCACGTCCAGGAGTCTCGTGTACATGGTCTGGATGGAGTCAATTGCTACGGCCAGTGGGGGGTCCTTCTCTATTTCGTCCAGCACTGCTTCCAGTGAGGTTTCCGAAAAGATTAACAGGTTGCGTGAGTTGAGTTCGAGTCGCTGAGCGCGCGATTTCAACTGCTGAGGGCTTTCTTCTCCAGATACGTATAAAACGCGACCATCCCTGCTCATCCTGGAAAGGGCCTGGAGAAGCAGGGTCGATTTTCCGATGCCGGGGTCTCCGGCAAGCAAAACGAGAGAGCCCTTTGTCAAACCGCCCCCCAATACCCGGTCCCATTCGCCGATGCCGGTAAGGAAGCGAGCCTCGCCGTCGAACTGGATTTCATCGAGGCTGACCGGATGGGAAGAAAGGGTCTTTGCTTTCGAACCCAGTCTTCCGGCCCTGCCGGAAAGCGCCACCTCTTCCGAAAAGCTGTCCCAAATTTGGCATTCGGGGCACCTGCCCATCCATTTCGGGCTCGTATAGCCGCACTGCTGGCAACGGTAGATCAATTTCTTTTCGGCCATCCCACCCTCGTTTGCCGGTTTTCCCGAACCGTCCATTTTATAACGCAAGCGCTCGTGCCGGGCACTTCAGCAGCCGGCACTTCAGCAACGAAACGATTCTACCAGTTTGGCGAAAAATTTGAAATAATTCCCAGGGGTTCTCGGAGACGATCTGCCTGCGAGTCCATGATTTAGCGTACAAAACCACGCTCCGATTCGATCCGGAGGGGGACTCGGACACCTGTCCCGAGTCTGCCGCTATTGACATATTTACGCCACTCAATTAAGGTCGGGCAAATCCCTTCTTTTATGAGAAATCGAAAATGCGGCTGACAATTTTTTCCCGGGTTATGATCGCCCAGAGCACTCTAATACTGCTCATACTGGTTGTGAATCTTTTTGCAGTCAATAAACTGCGTCTTGTTTCGCAACTAAATACCGAAGCCCTCACGGTTGACGCCGCCTGTGTCAACGAGGAGAAAAGGCTCCTGAAGTCTTTTCTGGCCGAGATGCGCAATGCTGAAAAATTCATCCTGATACGGGACGCCTCTTTCCGGGAGGAATTCGAACGCAATAAAAACGACTTCAGCGACTCGATGGTGAAGATCAGCTCCATTGCAGACACCGAGTACGAGAAAACTCTCATAACCGAGATCGATGATCTTCATGACAGTTACGAGCGTGAAACCGACCTGACCAACTTTGAGGAAAAAGGGTCGGAGGCCTCGAAAGCGAGCCTGAGTGATGCCATAATAGAGCGGGCCAATGAGCTTATCAGGATTCGGGACCAGGCGGCCATCTTCAAAACGGCCAAGGCTCGTGACCAGGCGGCATCCTGCGCCGAGGTTATGTTCTGGCTGACAGTATTCGGAATCACAGGCGCCCTGGTAATGGCCTACATGCACGCACACGGAATAAGCCGCCCCCTGAGCGACCTGGCGCGGGAGATGCGGCGCATAGGCAGGGGGGAATTCTACCGCGCCGCCCAGATCGATGGGCCCAGGGAGGTTGGCGAACTGGCAGGGGCCTTCAATTTGATGGTAGAGGAACTTGAACTTTTGGACCGTTTGAAATCAGATTTTACCGCCCATGTTTCTCATGAATTGCGCACGCCTCTTACTGCCATCCGGGAGGGCACTGCACTATTGCTCGAAGGAATACCGGGCCCTCTTACCAAGAGCCAGATCGATATACTGGGAGTGGTCCGAAATCACAGCCAGCGCCTGTTCCAGAGTATTTCATCCATCCTCGACCTGTCCAAGATGGAGGCGGAGATGATGGATTATGAATTCACCATGTGCGACATCAAAGAACTGATTCAAAAATCCGTGCAGGCTGTGGATTTGATTGCCCGAAAACGGGAAATCAAGCTCCTGACGAACGTGGTCGGGCCTATCCCTGTTTTCCTCGCCGATGAACGCAGGATTCAGCAGGTCCTGGATAATCTTTTGAGCAATGCTTTGAAGTTTTCCCCGGAGGGAAGCGAGGTCCGGGTTGAGGCCCTTCCCACGGGAAACAATCACGGGCGGCCTTATGCGGTAGAAATTCGGGTCTCCGATGATGGTCCGGGCATCCCGGCGGCAGAGATCCAAAGTGTTTTCAACCACTTTTACCAAAGCAAGAACCAGAAGACAAAGGGACACCAGGGGACCGGTCTGGGCCTGGCAATCGCCCGGCATATCGTGGAGGCCCATAAAGGCAGGATCTGGGCCGAAAGCGAAACAGGGTGCGGATCGACTTTCCATGTTCTTTTGCCGATCCGTTTAGAAATAGATGATAACTAATATCCTGCGTTATCGAAGGCGAGTCAGTAATGAGCAGCAAGTTAGAAGTTTTCTCTTTCGCGCTTGTTTTTTCGACCTGTGTTTTGCTCGCCGGGTGCGCACCGGAGGCTAAGCAGCCCATTCAACAGGTTGCCCCGCAGCCGGTCCTGTTTCCGCCCCAGGCCGTAATGCAAACTGGAAACTACGCAGGGTTTTTAGCGGAAAACACGGAAACGCTCAAATCCTGCGACAACCCGGAAAAATGCGCGATAGCTCTTTTCAACCTGAGCTTTCTCTATTGTTATGCGAAGAGCCCTTATTACAACCCTCAAACGGGTCTCAAATATATCGAGGACCTGATCAAAGGCTCACCGGAAAGCGTTTGGACCTACCAGGCTATGGTCTGGCGGGACAGCATTTACAGGAACATGAAGAAAAAGGCCAAGAAGCGCCCCGCGCATGAAGGGGCCAAGACGAAAGAAACGCCCGAGTCGCAGCCGGATGATTTGGCAAAGGCGGAGCCTTCTCAGGAAAACGATTCGGAAACAGACCGGCAGGCAATGGAAGAAAAGATACAGTCACAGGAAGAGACCATCAATAAACTGAATAGACAACTCGAACGGTCGCGGGAAATCGACATCGAAATGGAAAAAAAGGAACGCGGACTTTTGTACTGATCCAGGTTGCATTTGAAGTGAATTGAATGAGGGGCTGATGGCTGGAGAAAAAATTCTTGCAGTAGACGACGATCCGGGATTGCTTACTTTGATGCAGGCCCGCCTGGAGGCGGCCAAATACCACGTCACCCTTGCGGGCGGGGGTGAGGAGGCACTTGCCAGTGCCAGCGAGAATATATTTAGTGCGGCGATCCTCGACTTCAAAATGGAGGATATAGACGGGATCTCGCTGATGGAACAATTGTTGAAAATACAGCCCTATCTGCCCGTGATTATCCTTACAGCTTATGGCACCATACAGCGCGCCGTGGAAGCCACCAAGAAGGGGGCCTATGACTTTCTGACAAAACCCTTCGAGGCCAAGGATCTGCTGTACCGCATAGAAAAAGCCCTCGAAGTCGGCCGGCTGAAGGTAGAGGTCGACAGGCTCCGGCACATGGTCAAGCAAAAATATCGATTTGAAAACATCATTGCATCGAGTCCGAAGATGCAGCAGATCCTGAGCCAGGTGGCCCAAATTGCCGCAACTGATTCCACCGTATGCCTGTATGGCGAGAGCGGAACCGGCAAGGAGTTGATGGCGAAGGCAATTCACCTGAGCAGCCCCCGTTCGAAAGGCCCTTATGTGGCCATAAATTGTGGGGCTATTCCCGAGGGACTCCTTGAAAGCGAACTTTTTGGACATATTAAAGGTTCGTTCACCGGTGCTGAAGGGACAAAAAAAGGCCTGCTCCAAATGGCCGATGGCGGCACCCTTTTCATGGACGAAATTGCGGAACTCTCCCCGACGTTGCAGGTCAAGCTGTTGCGGGTCTTCCAGGACCGCGAATTCTATGCCGTCGGCGGGGTTAAACCGGTAAAGGTTGACATCCGCCTGATCACGGCGACAAACAAGGACCTCTGGAAGGCCATACAGGAGGGCAAGTTTCGCGAGGATTTATATTATCGAGTGCATGTAATACCGATTTTTTTGCCCCCGCTTCGCGAACGTATAGAGGATGTACCGCTGCTCGCCAGTCATTTCCTCCAGCATTTCAGCCGGGAGATGAACAAGAGCGTTCAGGCATTCTCCCCTGAAGTCATGCAGCGGCTGATGCTCCACAGTTGGCCGGGAAATGTCCGCGAGCTGGCCAATGTCATCGAAAGAGCGGTGGCTCTTACGGTTCATACCGTGATATCGCCCGAGTACCTGTTCCTGGCGGGAGGGGAAACGCCTCAGCCAAACAAGAAGCTCATGGCACTTGACGATGCAAGGGAAGAACACGACCGCGCCTATCTGACCCAGGTGCTGACCGAAACCGGCGGCAACGTCTCCCGGGCCGCCTCCCTGGCGGGCAGGTACAGAGCGGAATTCTATAAACTGATGCGAAAATACGGGATTAATCCTGCTGATTTCAAGGGCAACGCCAGTCAATGAAACCAGTTATTCATGTTCCTTCGGGGCTTTGCATCGTCCCAGGAACGCCGCCGTGAAAGGCGGCGCCACCCCGGCTTGCGACAACTCGATTCCCGATAGTTTTCAGGGCAATGCGTGTCCTTGATTCCCTCCGCCTCTGTACTCAAAATCCTACAATCCCAAGATTCAAAGTAGCTGAAAGCGGCCACCCACAAGCATTTCCCGAATTGGTATATCTATTGCTAATTTAAGCTGACACTGAATCGGCACTCAAGAAGAGAGCCTTGATAAGAAGCCTGGAAGCAATCGGGAATCGACATTTTCCCGGCAAGTCGCTAAGCGGCTCAATGCTTGATTCCAGCGGAAAGGAGGCCGGTGATGCCTCAGTTTGCAAACAACGGTTGGAACTGGAATCGATCCGAAAGGTCGATTATGTCCACGGCGATTCTGAATCGATTAGTATATGTATCTGTAGGTATTTATTTGGTCTACATTTTAGTGGACGGCTGGCACAGGCTGGTCCCTGTGTTTTAGGAGTTGAACTCCCCGCCTCAAAAGGAACGAACATGTGCAAGGTATTGATAGTTGATGATGACGACGACCTGCTGTTTATCATCGGAGAATACCTGGAATCGTATGGAATTGACTTTGAATTGGCCCGGAGCGCTTCGCAGGCGCGCAAGCGCCTGAACCATAGCGAATACGGCCTGGTCATTTCAGATCTCAATATGCCGGGCGAGTCCGGTTTGGATCTTTTTCGTTATGTGTCGTCCAGGCATCCGAGGCTCCCTTTCATTATAATGAGTGGAAACCGCGACCCGCGCCTCAGACGCGAAGCCATTGGGATGGGCGTCTGCGATTTTGTGGAGAAGCCGTTCCATCTAAGCGAATTACGAGGCATTATAGACGGGTCGTCCGAATGTGCAATGCGAGCTCAGGTCGGGGCGCCTGCCGCGTGAGACGAGATTGCGGCTCACCGCAATGTTTTGTTTTTCGGCTGGGGAAACGGAGGGCTTGGGTTCGAGGAGGGGAGAATGGTATGAAGGTGCTCAAAGTGTTCTTGATCGCGGCCCTGATTGGCAGCATGTACGGCTGTGCCGGCATGAACTCGACAGAGCAGATGGCTTTGTCAGGCGGAGCGATCGGTGGCGCTGCCGGTCTAGGCGCGGCCGCAATATTTGGGGCTCCATTAATTGTTGGAGTTGCCGCAGGAGCGGCGGCCGGGGCCGTTGGGGGCGTTTTAGTAAACGAAATGCAGGGAAAGTAGGCGGCGAAGCCGGTCAATCGTAACGGCGTATCCGCTTCAACCGCCGGCGGCCACCTCCGGATCATAGTGACAAGAGCTGAAGTATTACCGGGTCGACTTAAACAAAGGTCGGCCCTTTGAATTTTTGTGGCGCCTCCTACCGGGGCATACCGGATGTAAAAAGTAGCATCCGGCTGGGAAATCTTCCCTCGGTTCCTGGTTTATGAAACCCACCTTTTCCGGTAATCCCGTTACAAGTTTTCTGACATTTCGAACGAGTGTCCTCTCCTAGTACCTCGCAATCTATCGAAAAAAATGAGCGCGCATTGAATATGGAGGGAAGAAAGCTTATTGCCGGCCGCGTGCGGTGAGGCGCCTCTTGAAATCGGTGAAGGGACAGTCTCATTGACATATGGCTCTCAGAGCTGTAAAAAGGCTAATTAAGGGGCATCCTGGCTCGCACCGCAGCCTAATAATGCGTTTTGATGCGCAGCCGGTGCGATAAGGTATCCCCCGGATGATAAGGTTTTTTGACTTAAAGATATCTGGTCACCAGTTCTTAGCCCACCGGAACTGATAGACTACACCGGGAGGAGCGAGCGCCGAAGCGAATGGAAGCTTTTGGGCTGAACGGAAAAAGCTTTTGTGGTTTGAGCGGAAGCCCATGCACTTGCATTAGAGTTCCAGATCACATCAAGACCTCGGCCAAGGTGTTTCATTCCGGACTGGCATTTGATTTCTGAAAATTTGTATTTCTGCGCCCGTTATGCTTCGTTCTCCTCAGAAGCTTACGTTTGCCACGCCTGGCACAGCCTCACCGGAGCTAATAGTATGCACATAGTCTATCTCAGAAGGAGAAACGCATCGCACGGATTCCAGGAAGCCTGTACGAGCTGCAATCCGGAATTGGTTCCAGGGTTGCATTCCTTTGCCGGCGAGCTTCGGCAATAGAGTTGCCAAAAGCAGCAAGACGAAGCCAAGTAACCGAAATAGTTATTCTAATGCTTTTGACCCTCTTGGGTCTTCTCGTGCACGGCTACCACCTTGGGCTGGAAGACGAAGCCGTATATCTGCCCGCCATAAAACATCACCTCGACCCGGCGCTATACCCGCACGATTCCATCTTTTTTATGAACCAGATGCGATTTACAATCTACCCCGGAGCCATGGCCCTGCTGGTGCGATTGAGCCACCTGGGGCTGGAGCGGGTGATGTTTCTTACACACGTCCTTTCGATTTTCCTTGTCTTACTCGGGTGCCTGAGACTCAGCAAGAAAATGTTCGCCTCACCCGAAGCCCAATGGGCATCGGTAACTCTCATTACATCGCTTTTGACCCTGCCGGTTGCCGGCACGGCCCTGCTTTTGGTCAGCCAATACCTGCATCCGCGAACGCTCGCAACCGCTTTCGTTCTATTCGCAATCGTGGAAGTGCTGGACGGAAAACTTCTGAGAACCGCCGTCTGGACGTTGGCCGCCGTAATAATGAGTCCTCTTCTGGCATTTCCCGGATTTTGTTTCACCGGTCTTTTGGCATGGCGAAGGCGAGCACCATCAGAGAGTACGGAAAAACAATTGAGACCCCTGTTCGCAGCCGCAGCCGCTTCGGTAAACGATTTGTGGTCGGAAGTCACGCAACGCTATTTTTTCCTCTCGCGCTGGACCTGGTATGAATCGATCGGGTTCGTGGCGCCCCTGGCAATCCTTTTTTCCGTCAGCCAGACGAGACCGACCAACACTTTTAGCGGATTTAACCTGGTGGTCTCCCAAATTTCCATTTTCGGCCTCTGTTTTGCCGCCCTGTCGCTCATCCTGTGCGCCCCGCCCCTCGATAAACTTATATCGCTTCAGCCGATGAGGGCTTTTCACCTGGTATACCTGATCCTTTTTCTAGTGATCGGTGGTCTTGCCGGGGAGTATGTTCTGAAAAAGAAACCACTTCGGTGGGCTCTCTTTTTCCTGCCGATTTTCGCCTTGATGTTCACTGTACAGAGCTATCGACTCCATGCGAGCGACCATATCGAGTGGCCCGGGATGAAGCCTCGGAATCAATGGGTCCAGGCTTTCGATTGGGTCCGCGGCAATACGCCGAAGGACGCTTTCTTTGCGCTTGATCCATGGTGCATGTTGAAAGACGGTGAGGATCTCCACGGCTTCAGGGCGCTGGCGGAAAGAAGCATGATGTGTGACATGGTGAAAGACCCGGCGGTCGTCAGCGTAATGTTTGCAGCCGGGGAAATCACAACGGATGAATTCATGGGAGTGTCTGCAATAGCCATGGGCTGGCACGACCAGGTGTCGGCGCTTCGTGATTGGAAAGACTTCGGACCGGATGAGTTTCGCAGCCTGGGGCAGCGCTTCGGGGTCGGGTGGGTGATTCTGAAGAAGCCGGGGGGCGACGGACTTCCCTGCGTTTATGAAAACGACGCGGTCAAGGTTTGCCGGATAAAGTGAGGGTTGAAATTCAAAAACGAATTTAGGGATTTGGATCAATCATTTAGCTCCTCAACAGGAGTCCCAAGCCCGGAAAATCCCCGCCGGCCACAATCCGCTCCCCCAGGTTCAGGGGAGAGGAATGAGGTCAGAAGTTTATAACTTCACTATTCGACGTAAAACACTCCTCTGACGGCGCCGTTAAAATTAGTGTTCCCACTAACGAAGCCATAGACATCGAATGCAGGTTTCCTGACGGCGGGCGTTACAGTATAATCCTTTGCTTCACCCAAAGCATAAATGTTGCCGCTCACCTCGATCTTCCCCGTCGCCGCATCCGTTCCTTTATATGCCCAGTGGATCGGTGCTCTTCCATCTGTTATGGCCGAGATATTGAAAGTAACGCCGGCTGCTGACGCGCCGACCGGCAATGTGATAATGCCGCTAAACAGTTCTTGTCCGTTATATTTGGTCCCCGTTAACACATTCGCGAGAGCGTCAACAAGTTGGGCTTGAAATGAACCGGCGGGTGCGGTGGCGCCATTAATGAGAGTTGCTTCCGCGGCCGTCGTTTGACCTGGCGCGTACAAGTAGATGAAGCCGTCGTTTGGAGTCGTTTCGAATGCCGAAGCAAAACCGGCTGTCAAAGTGATCATAAAAGCAATCGCGGTAGCGGTGATCAGTTTCTTCATCTCTTATCCTTTTCATTTAAAAGTGTCGTTTGCTTTTTGGGCCTATTTTGCCCGCTTCATTTGTAAATCATCCGATTCGCCTTGCCTTCACCTCCCTGGCTTTTTACCGTCAGCAGCGCAAAGCGCTGGCAACGCTCCTAACGTAATCAGCCCCTGGTGTTTTGAAGATCAATGGGTTCATTTCCGAACTTGGCCGAGTTCAATGCAGAGCAAACGACGTGGCATCTATTGTCGAAAGCCCTGTTACGCAACCTTTACAGCTATTGACTAAATCCTTGGTGCTTTAGTTTACAGAATGCTAATTTGTTTTCACTTTTATTCTTCTATTGGGACCACGCGAAGCTAAGCAACATACATGCCCACTTATCGTTCTTGGTCACTTCTGATTGGCCGTAAATGCTTTTATTTGGGAAAGCTGGAACTTACGAATGATGGCAAATTTTTCGCGCGAAGGCAATCGCACCCAAAACCCCAAAGGCAATGACCGAAATGTATTACTCGTTTCGAATCCGTTACAGCATTGGTTGTCATTGCCCAGATTATCGAAGCACATGACAAAATCGTTACATCAGCGACATGAATAACTGGTTCGAAAAGGCACTTGATGGGTTGCGCATCCGCTCCACCCATCCTACGAATCTTTTCATGGTTCGGGGTTTCTCGACGGGACATGAATAAGCTTTTGTTAATATGCAACCAGCCGCCGCGGAGGCAACCAGCACCCGCATAGACAAAAAAGGGGTTAGCCCGAGATGGACTAACCCCTTGAATTTTCTGGAGGCGGCAAGCAGATTTGAACTGCTGTATAACGGTTTTGCAGACCGCTCCCTTACCACTTGGGTATGCCGCCATTGAGAAGATTAAATATGTACTTGAAAAGATAAATCAAGTCAAGCCGCAAACGGGGACCATCCACGGTGAACCTGCCCGGGTGAAGTCCCAAAAGATCGTCTGCATGGTAAGCGCCATGTTCCACGGCGGCGTTGCGCCTTCCATTGCGAGCGTTCCGGTATCACACAAAGGTTCTTTACGCGCGCGCGCCATCATCACGACACCTTTGCATCGTTTCCCAATTAATGCTCGTACGGATTCAAACGCATGTCTTCGAGATGTTGGAGATAATCGTCTTCATTGCGGACCGGATATTACATCTTTTTCCACAGCGTGGAAAGCGGCTACCGTCCAGGGCCGCCATGGAAGACGGCGTTACCAACGACACTCGCCTGTTTCGAAAAGAACGCCCACGAGTGGCTAAACTACGGTGAGGACGATGGGTTGCGCTACCGCTCCACCCATCCTACGGGTCTCCACCCGCCCTACGGATCTTTTCATGGTTTCAGGGTGTCCCGATGGGACGTGAGATACTGTCTCTAAGCATCGCCATGCAAGACGGCGCCTCGCCCTTAGCGCCTGATCAGCCGGAATCCGGAGAAGCCCGCGTAACATCCGGAACTATCCAGTTCCTCTTCGATCCTTAGCAGTTGATTGTACTTTGCAAGCCGGTCGGACCTGGAGAGAGACCCCGTCTTTATCTGGCCGCTTCCGACGGCAACCGCCAGGTCGGCGATCGTGGTATCTTCGGTCTCGCCCGAACGGTGGGAAATTACCGTCGTATAACCGGCCCGGTGGGCCATCTCGATAGCCTGCATGGTTTCGGTAATGGTGCCGATCTGGTTGAGTTTTATCAGGACCGAATTGGCAATTCCTTCAGATATGCCTCGTGACAGTATTTTCAGTGTTGGTCACAAAGATATCGTCTCCGACCAACTGGATGTTCGCCCCTAGTTTTTCAGTGAGTGCTTTCCAGCCTTTCCAGTCGTCTTCGGCCATTCCGTCTTCGATGGAAATCACCGGGTAGCGATCTGCCCAGTCGCTGTAGAGTTCGATCAACTCCTGTGGGCTTTTCCTCGGCTTTGCCTCGGCTTTGAGTTCATAGACGCCGTTTTCATAAAACTCGCTCGCGGCGCTGTCCAAGGCTAAGAAAATATCTTCGCCCGGTCTGTAGCCGGCGGCCTCTATTGCCTGCAAGAGCAATTCCATGGCCTCTTCGTTCGAACGCAGGTCCGGAGCGAACCCGCCTTCGTATCCCACGGACGTGTTCAGACCTTTGGACTTGAGCACCTTTTTCAGGTAATGAAAAGTTTCCGCCCCCATCCGCAGGGCTTCCCCAAAGGTGGGCGCTCCGACAGGGACGATCATGAACTCCTGGATATCCAGGTTGTTGTCGACATGAACGCCCCCATTGAGCACGTTCATCATGGGCACGGGCAAAAGAAAAGCGGAAACCCCGCCCAGATACCGGTAGAGCGGCAGTTCGGACTCGGCAGCCGCAGCCTTTGCCACCGCCATGCTGACCGCGAGGATAGCGTTTGCCCCCAGGCGGGCCTTGTTTTCGGTGCCGTCCAACTCGATCATAAACCGGTCTATCCCGTTCTGATCGCTTGCATCAAAACCGATGATTTTCGGCCCGATTTCCTCGTTCACATTCTCGGACGGCCATTGAGGACGCCCTTGCCGAGGTAGCGGTCGGGGTCTGCGTCCCGAAGCTCCAGGGCCTCCCTTGCACCGGTGGATGCGCCCGAAGGAACGGCTGCCGCCCCCATGTAACCGCTGTCGAGGAGCACCTCGGCCTCGATAGTGGGATTCCCGCGTGAATCCAGGATCTCTCTTGCCTTTACTGAAAGAATCTCGCTCATAGTCTATCTCCTTCTTTCGGGGCGAGTTCGAGGGTTTTCGAACCCCCAGGATCGCAAAACCGTTCGATTGGCGCCAAAGCAATCAAAAGTATATTGACCCGGCTGTTAAAATGCCATTAAAATATAAAGTTTAAATAAAATAATGTAGAGAAAGGACCACCAAATGGCCGTTCTTACCGCCGGTGAATTGCGAAAGGGACTAAAGCTCGAAATAGACGGGGATCCATACCTCATCGTGGACTTCCAGTTTACAAAGCCTGGAAAGGGTCAGGCCCTCTACCGTTGCCGGCTCAAAAACATGATCACCGGTGCGCAGTTCGATCGCACATACAGGTCGGGCGAAAAATTCAACTCCGCCGATATCGAAGAACAGCAGATGCAATATATGTACAACGACGGCGAACACTTTCATTTTATGAACTTGTCGAGCTACGAGCAGGTCGAGATGTCGGCTACAAACGTCGCGGAAGCTTCGAACTTTCTCATCGAAAACCTGATCGTGGACGTGCTCCTTTTTCAGGGCCGGCCGATCGGGCTGACGCTTCCCAATTTCGTCGACATTCAAATCGTGAAATCCGACCCTGGAATCAAGGGCGATACGGCATCCGGATCGACCAAACCCGCCACCCTGAGTACCGGACATGTCATCCAGGTCCCTCTTTTCATGGAAGAGGGCGAAACCGTGCGGATCGATACGAGGACCGGCCAGTACGTGGAGCGCGTCAAGAGCTGATGGAAGGGGATGAAAAAGAGGTCCTTTCCGGCAAAAGGCGCTTTCTCGAAATTCGCTGCCGGGCTGTTCGACTGATCCGGACTTTCTTCGAGAGCCAAGGTTTCCTTGAAGTCCAGACTCCTGTTCTAACAGGCGCTCCGGCCCCCGAGGTCCACATCCGGCCGATCCGGGCGGACTCAGGCCGTTTTCTTGCCGCCAGTCCCGAACTGCACATGAAGCGGCTGCTTGCCGCGGGGTTCGAAAAAATCTTCCAGATCACCCGCGCCTTCAGAGAGAACGAGCGCGGCAGGCTCCATCATCCGGAGTTCACAATCCTGGAATGGTACCGCCTTGGGGCAGATTATAAAGAATTACAACAGGACTGTCAAAAGCTGATGCGCAGTGTGTGCAGGGCGGTTGCGCCGGCATCGGGCCTCCATTTCAAGGAGACCGAACTCGATTTTGAGGGCAACTGGGAGCGCTACACTGTACGGGAAGCATATAGAAAATTTGCCGGATGGGACCCTGTGCCCGACCCGAACCAGGATCACTTCGACCTGGACATGGTGCAAAAGGTCGAGCCAAACCTGGGCTTTCCGGCCCCCTGCATACTTGAGGATTACCCGGGGAGCCAGGCCGCTCTTGCCCGTCTCAAACCGGGCAAACCCGAAGTCGCGGAAAGATTCGAACTGTTCTGGGCCGGAATCGAACTGGCCAACGGATTCAGTGAGCTTACCGATCCGGAGGAGCAAAGGGGCCGCTTCGAAGCCGCAATCGCAATTAAAGAGCAGACGGAGGGAACAAGGTATCCCATGCCCGGCGCTTTCCTGGCAAGCCTCCACCACCTCGGCCCCTGCGCCGGGATTGCTTTCGGAGTGGACCGGTTCGCTATGCTCTTATCAGGGGCTGAAAGCATCGACGATGTCGTGGCATTTCCGCCGGAAATGGCATGACTGGTGTCTGGTGACTGGTGAGTAGTGATTTTTATTGCCCCCTTGCCATTTTTTTGAGGCGAACCATATCGTTGTAGGTGAAATCGGGGCGGCGGCAGGCGAAAAAGGTATTGTTATGGTAGAGCGGCTCCGTTTCTATGTCGAATGGGGAAACAGCGGCGGCGGCTTCCCACATGGGAGTTCCCGGGATGGGTGAGTATTCGGCCAAATGAGGGCGCGCTCCGCTCCGCCTGACGATCTCGACGGCCTCCGCCACTTCATCCGGGGTCTGGCCCGGCAGCCCGCATAGCAGGTAGACCCCTGTATCATCTTCCGAAAAGCCGGCCTCGAAAAGATTTTCCACCGCCTTTAGATACATCCCGGTGTCGACCTTGCCGCCCCATTGCCTGCTCTTGTCGTCCACCGTGGTTTCAAGGCCGAGCCGAATCGTTTTGAAGCCTGCCGCATGGAGCAATCCGCACCAGTCCCTGGAGAGCGCTCGGATGTGAAGCGCGTTCGGCGCGTGGAAACGGACAGGCAGGTTCGCCCTTACGACTCTTTCCAACGCGGGTCTGAGAGTGTACTCGGCGTCGAGCAGCAGCGCGTCGTCGTAGAAGGCAAAGTCGGTTACCCCCAGTTCATAATGGTCCCTCGCGATTTCGTCGTAGATGCGGTCGGCGGTGAATTTTGCGCTTTCCGGCTGAAGCCTCGAGGAGGCACAGAAAGGACACCGGTAAGGGCAGCCGGTCCCCGTCATGATCGGGGCATAAACGGGTTGCTGTCCCAGCAGATCGAGCGCCGGGAGCGGCCAAGCCTTGAAAGCGCCCCACGCGCCCGCATTTCGCACCTGAAACCCGGTAGTCTCAAAGATCATTTCCGGCAGCGCGGATGCATCTGCTGCAATGACGCGGTCCGCTCCGCTCTGCCGTTCGGCGTGGCCGGGGCAGAGTCTGGCGTATATGCCGCCAAGCCAGACCGGTACGCCTGGAAAAATTTCGCGCACCATTCGGACCGCCTCCTGAACACCGGGATACCAGTAGGTCATGATCGAGGTGACCCAGATCAGGTCAGGCCTTTCGATTTCCAAAAGCTTTCTACGAAAACTCTCAGGGTGGATCCCGTGCCGGTAAAAATATCGCGGGAAATCGGAGTAGGGGCCTGGTTTCGAGAGTCGCATCCTGGGGTACTTGCCGGTCCCGAATTTTTGATCCTTACCGGGCAGGATATCCGGATGAATGTTTGTAAAAGGGTCCCGTCGATCCAGGCAATCGATCAACGCCACCCCGCAGCCGCCATCTCTCAATAGAGCGCCGAGCACAAGCAGACCCATCGGCTTTGTCCACAGATCGTGAGCGGCAAAATCCGTAATCCACGGATTAATCAGCAAGACAAGCGGAGCCTTCGACATTTCAAACCACGCCTATAGGAAAAAAGTTGTATGATATCGCCGCCATCGAATACAATATTGCTGCAATTGATTCCATTTTACCATTTCCAGTCTACCCATCCCATCAATCGGAGCGCAAAATCGCGATGCAGATCATAGAGCCCGTCCGGATTAGAAGAAGCTACACCCAGAAGCTGAGAGCAAAGCCCGCCGATGTTTTCCCCCTGCTGTGCCCGGTCCGGGAAAAAGAATGGGCCGACGGCTGGGATCCTATCACAGTTTTCTCAAATTCCGGGTTTGCCGAAAACGATTGTATCTTTACGACGGGCGAAGAAAATCCCGAATCGTTCTGGGTGATCACCGATTTCGATCCGCTGCGCTACAGGCTCCAAATTGTCAAGGTCACCCCCGGCATGACCGTTGCCAGGATAAGCATCAGCCTGGCGGAAGATGAATCCGGAAACACGGATGCCGAAGTTGTCTACATGTACACGGCAATCAGCTGGGAGGGAGAGACATTTGTAAAAGAATATTCGCAGGAGTTTTTCGACGGGTTTATGCAGTTTTCGGAATCCACCCTTAACAGTTTTCTGGACAAACGCAAGCGAAAGGAAAACGGGGGAAAGTGATGACGCGGGAGGAAATCCATCGCCCATGCTCGAGTGGCAGAAAGGCGCCCCCGTGGAAGATGGCGCTACCATCGGCTTTCGTTGAGCGGGAGCGCACAGATTTATTTTTTCTCCGATGGACCCATTTCTTCCAGGCGGTAGCGTATGGTTACGCGCTCGGAGCAGGAGGGCGCCAACTTGAGCGAGGGCGGGGAAAGAACGATCTGGCAGGTGCTGGAACCCGATTTGGAAAGGCTGTCAAGCCGTAGCGGAGAGGTGTAAACAGTATTTACCTTCTCGAGGGTCTTGCTCCCGCCGACCACTTTCACAGTTTCCGGCGTCACACTCACATCCGCCAAGACGCTGTTTTCCGGCAGGCGGCCGGTCCAATCCACCTGGATGGGAAGCTCCTTGGTAGCCGGTACGTCCAGGGTCACGTCTATCACGGCGGGTTGTATCTTGTTGAGGGAAATGCCGGGAGGCAGAATAATATCATCCTGCGAAATAGTGAAAGTATTGCGGCCTTCGACGGCTTTGCTCAGATTGACCCGCACTCCGACCTGCCCCGGCCCGAGTGACTTTATGAGGGCGCTCGAACCGAGGAGCTGGAGTCGCGCCTCGTCGACGGAAGCGTCCAAAATATCATAAGTTGCGGGCCTGTTGATGAATTCGATGGGTACATTCAGGGCTATGATTGTATCCTGGCTTCGGGTAAAGCCGAACCATACCCCGGTCATTATCAGAACGGAAACGCAACAAGCAGCCGCCAGCTTCAGCCTTTCCCGTTCGCGCAAGCGTTCGGGGCTGATCTGGGGCATTTTAAGATGTTTTTTTAATGCATCGGCCAAGGCCGCGCTGTCCGGCATTGGAGTCAGGCTACGGTCTTTGGCTACGTTGACACTGCCACGCTCCTCGGATACTACGACCACGAGCGCATCGGACATTTCCGCAAGACCCAGCGCCGCCCTATGCCTGGTGCCGTAATTGGACGGGAGGTCCTGACTGTGAGACAGCGGCAGAAGGACCCCGACTTCGGTGACCTGGCCGTCTGCGATCAAGGCGGCCCCATCATGGGCAGGACTGTTGGGCCAGAAAATGCTGAGCATCATCTCATTTGAGACCTGCCCGTTCCAGGGCATGCCTCCGTGGATCACCTCTCCAAGGTCCTGATTGCCGGGGAAGACGATCAACGCCCCCATCCGTCTTTTGGCCATCTGGAAAACACTGCCCGCTATGAGATCAACCGGTGTGTGCTGCTCCCTGGTGGGAAACCCCCAAAGAAACGTCTTTATGTTGCGCACCTGGAGGACGGAGCGGATTTCATTGCGGAACACCACGATTATTATGATGGCCGCCGCCGCCGTTATGCCGCGCACCGCCCAACTGGTGAGAATCAGGCCGAGGCTGGCTGCAACTTCCTGAGTCAACCACAGCATCGTCATACCCACCAGCACGCGAAAAGCGTTGGTGCCCCGAAAAAGGACATAGACCCGCAGAAGGATATAGCTGTTTATCAGTATATCGACTATATCCTGCCATCGTATCGAATTAAGGAACGCAAGAAAACGGATCATTCGCAAACCACGATTTTCACTCTGTTATACTGAATCGAAGCACATCGTAAATGCGCCCGTTCTGGTCTATTATCTCAACCCGCCAAGGTCCCTTATCGGTTTCGCGAAGCTGAATAACGCTGTAGGTGGACCACTTTGCCGGATAGAGGCGCAGCCGGGTCTGTGTGCTAAGCTCGTCGCGGTGAAACCACCTGTGATAAACGACAGTATGCTGCGGCACAGGATCGAAGGAAGTGTAACAACAAACCTGGCCGGAGGAGACGGAAAATACCAGACCGGGGTGAATCGGAGCGAGATTCTCGACGCGTTCGCACATCGATGCATGTTTGAGTTCGAGCTTTTGGGCCGTCTCCGTAGCGGCAGGCGTCTGATCCTCAGCCATGACATCGACAACGAGCATCGATAAAAAGAGGAAAACAGAAAAAAATAATACTGCAAAGGACTTCATGGAGTACTCTCCGGGAATTTCATTCGGGCGGTAATGGACGATGGGAGAAAAATATCATGCCTCCAGTTTTCGTCAAGGTCAATCGTCACCAGCTTTTGTGATATGCGCTTCCGGCGTCAAAGCCAATTGTCGCAGGCCCTCCCGGGGATACGCGGTTTGCGTTTAAAACTGAAAGACCGGACACAACTATGAACAGACGTTATCCTGAACAGCCCATGGTAGGTGTTGGGGCGATCATATTCCGGGGAACGGAGGTCCTGCTGGTAAAAAGGGGACACGAGCCCGCCCTGGGCAAATGGTCGATCCCGGGAGGGCTCGTCGAATTGGGCGAGAGCCTCGACATGGCGATCCGCAGGGAGGTCATGGAAGAAGTTGGGCTCGAAATCAAGGTAATCGACCTCGTGGCCGCGCTCGACCGAATCATGTTTGACGACAACAGCCGAATCGAATACCACTATATCCTTTTGGATTTTCTGTGCGAGATGCTGGGAGGAGAGCCCGCAGCCGCAACCGATGCGGACGAATGCCGTTTTGTAGCCATAGACGACATCCATCTCCATGAGATGACCAGGGGGACCGAGGAGGTCATCCGGCGGGCCTTCGAAAAATCAAAGAATTTGGGCGCCCCTGTGTACTGCAGTGAGCAGTGAAGAGAGGCTTCTCTCTTTGAGTGGCCGGATCGGCGCCTTTAGCCCGGGGCGTGATAATTCGGCAGGGCGCACTCTTCACTCTTCATTGCTCTTTAAGGCCTCTTCGGCCATTTTCGTTACGAAGGAAGCGTATCGCCGCGCAAGGTCGGGATCGAGGAGAGAAAGGATCCGGACGGCAAAAACCGCCGCGTTGTAAGCGCCTCCTTTCCCCAATGCCATTGTGGCCACGGGAACCCCGGGGGGCATCTGGACCGTTGAAAGAAGGGAGTCCATCCCTCGCAGGGGAGATGAATCGATCGGCACGCCTATGACAGGTATGGTCGTCTGAGCGGCGGTAACGCCTGCCAGGTGGGCCGCCCAACCGGCCCCGGCTATTAATACCTTGACCCCTCGACCCGCCAGTCCCTTTGCATATTCAGCGGTTTCAACGGGCGTTCTGTGAGCCGAAAGAATTTTCGTTTCACAGGGTATTTCGAATTTTTCCAGTACCCGGATGGCTTCCTGCATGACCGGGATATCCGAACTACTCCCCATTATGATTCCTACCAGCGGATTTGCCATCAGCAGGTTGTCCCCTCTAATTTAAGCCCTGGCATCAACCATCCATGATTTGCGCAGGGAGAAAATATTTTCTCTCAACAGCTCTTTTCCGGATTTTCCCATGATAACCAGTTCGGGATTGCCGGTTACCTCGCCCACCAATCCATACGGCAGCCCATCGAAAATACGCTCGAACTCTTTGCGGCTTTCTTCGGGTACCGTGACCAGGAATCGTCCGCAGGATTCGCTGAAAAGGAGAGAATCGTCCCTGACAGTCTGCATCGGCTGCACCCGGCGCTTTCGCCAGGTCAATGGTCATGCCGAGCCTGCCGCCCATGGCCGTCATTGCGGCGTGGACTCCCAAACCACCTCGGTATATTCCGTGGCAGGAGGCAAAAACCCCAGCGGATACAGCCTTTTCGACCGCCCCATAAAGACCCAGAAGGGATTCGAATTTCTCGGGTTCCAACCGGTTTGGCTCAGCGAAACCATCCACCTTCGGGACATTTAGCCCCGTATACCCGAAAAGATCGTAATAGGCCGAACCGCCAAGCTCGTTACGGGTGGTCCCAAGCAGGTAGACCAGGTGGCCCGAAGATTTCGCCTCCATCGTCTGCGATTTGAGCACATCCGCGACAGTCCCCGTCGCCGTAAATTGCATTGCGGGCAACCCGCTCACTTTGTGCCGCTCACCGAATGCGCCGGGAAGATATCCGTCTACGTACATGCTGTCTTTTCCGGAAAGAAGCGGAATGCCAAAGGCCAGGCAGAGGTCGCGAAGCGCAAGGTTTGCGCGCACTAGCTGTGCAGCCTTGTAGCGGCCGTCCGGATTTAGACGCGGATCGTACGCAATGTTGGGCCAGCAGAAGTTGTCCACGCCTCCGATTTCGTCCAGCCTGCCGCCAACCCCCAGGATGCGTCTCACCGCCTCATCTATGGTCGCCGCCACCATATGGTAGGTATCGATCTCGGAGTAGGCGGGCACAAGGGCCTGCGCGACCGCAAGCGCAGTCCCCGTGGCGAGGACGGGCCGGATGACCGCGGCATCGTTTGGAACGTCCCTGTCCCTGCCCGTCATGAACTTGACCGCGCTGCCGCCCTGTACCTCGTGATCGTACTGACGCTGTATCCATTCCCGGCTGCTCAGATTCGGGGTGGCAAGCAGGGCATGCAGGAGCGAACCGTAATCGGCGGGTTCGGCCAGCACCGGTTCCACCAGTCCGCGCGAAACGGGCGCGAGCCATTCGGCATCGAAATTCCACTGTGGAAAATCTTCCGAAAAAAGACTCAGGTCCAGGTACGCGCAGGTCTTGCCCTCGTAGTTCAGGCGCAGTTTTCCCGTATTCTCATAGCTGCCGATCACCGTGCTCTCGACTTCATGTTTGCGCGAAAGCTCCATGAACCTGTCGAGGGCTTCGGGCCTGATCGCAACGCTCATGCGTTCCTGGGACTCCGATATCCATATCTCCCATACGTCGAGACCCTCATACTTAAGAGGCACCCTGTCCACTTCGACGCGGGCGCCGCCGGCCAACATCGCCGTTTCACCGATGGACGAGGAAAGCCCCCCGCCCCCGTTGTCGGTAATGAAGGTGATTAGAGCTTCGTCGCGCGCTTCGAGCAGAAAATCATGCATCTTTTTCTGTGTGTAGGGATCGCCTATCTGGACATGACCCGCGGGGGTATTTGCGCTGTAGCTCTCACTGGAGGCCGTGACCCCGTGAATTCCATCCTTGCCCACCCGACCTCCGCACATGATGATGAGGTCGCCTTCGCCCGGCCGCTTGAGTTCCACGGGCTCGCCCTTAATCTTGCGAGGCATGATTCCGAGGGACGCCACAAACACCAGGCATTTGCCCAGGTAAGAGGGGTGAAAAAAAAGATTTCCAAATGGAGTTGGCACACCGTGTTTGTTGCCGCCGTCCTTCACTCCTTCGACGATACCGTCGAGCAGGCGCCTGGGATAAAGGTGCGGTTTGAGCGGGCCCACGTAGTCCCGGGGGCCGACGCAATAGCCGTAGAGACCTGCAACGAGGCGCGATCCTTTTCCGGTACCCATTATGTCGCGGTAAATTCCGACTATTCCCGTGAGCGCGCCGCCGTAGGCCTCCATGTTGGATGGGCTGTTATGGGTTTCGCCCGTAACCGTGTAGTTGAAGTCAGCATCGAACCGCGCGACCCCGGCGTTGTCCCAGAGAACGGAAACAACCCAGTCCTTCTGCTGCTGAATACGGAGCGTGGGGGCTTCGATGCAGGTCTTGAAAAGATTATCGACGGTGAATTCTTCGCCTGACGTCAGGTCACGATAGTGGAACTTACCCCTGAAGGTGTTGTGATTGCAATGGTCGCTCCTGGCCTGGGAGATCGCTTCCAGTTCGACGTCGGTCGGGGCGCAAAGGCCGAATTGCGCGCGCGCTTCCCTCACTTCCGGCCTAAGAAAATAATCCCTGATAACAGGAATATCGTTTCGGTTGAGCGCCAGGTTTCTCTCGTCGCTCAGCCTGGCAAGCCGGTCGTCGCTTTCGATAGGGATTTCGCTATAAGAAGGGGTGTGGGCCAGGACAACTTTCGGCACAATTACGCCCGTCCCCTCGCCCTGGTCCCATTCGAGGCCTGAATAGACGCGCCATTGCTGGATGATTTCGTTTGCAAGGAGTTCACGCGCCAAGGTTTCGGCCTGGCTTCGCGAAAGAGGGGAATCTTTCAGCAGGTAGAGCCTGGACGTGTAAGCCGCAGCGTCCGGGGCCAAAGCTTTTCCCAGATAATCGCCAATAGCCTCTATTGCCACACTGCCTGCGGTATCGCGGACCCCGGGCCTGTACCCCACCCAAATCCCCCAGTCGAAACCGGAAGCGAGGGCGCCGCAACTGGATACCTGGGTTACAGGATTGGTGAAAACATCGGCTCGCACCGCTTCGATTTCTCTATCGGATAGACCGGCATCCAGCGTCAGTATGTTTATTACCCGGGCTTCGCCCACTTGCCAGCCGAAGTAGTCACGGACTCTTCTGCAAAGACTGGCGCCTTCCGGGTCGAAAAGATGGTCTTTTAGAGTTATTTCCAGCTTTTTTGGCATTAGAACTCCAAATGGCGATTCACAAAACCAACTCAAGAGCTATTGCTATCAAAATTAGTCCCCCAGCCACTTCCACCCAATGACCGAACTTTACTGAAAGCCGGCTGCCAAGTTTCATGGACATCCAGGTCATTGCTCCCGCCGTAAATCCGAACCATATGGCCGGAATGAGAAGACCCTGTTTTAAGATCCCCATGCTGAAGCCGAACCCGAGGGCGTCAAGGCTTGCCGCCACGGACAGAACAAGCAGACTCCACCCTCGGGTCGGATCGCCGCCTCGAACAGTCGGATCGGCCTTCTTGCCCGGAAGGCTCTCGTAGACCATTTTTACGCCGATAACAAAAAGGAGTGTAAAAGCTATCCACGGCGCCCAGGCATTTATTGCTTCCGGGAGCCGCCGGCTGAGGGACCATCCTATGATCGGCATAATAAACTGAAAGAGGCCAAAGTGAAAAGAGAGCCTGAATATCTGTCTCCGGCCGGAAAACCGCGCACCCACGCCCATTCCGACTGCAAAAGCGTCGCAGCCGACCACTATGGCCAACAGAACCGTTTCTACAAACCCCAAGGGTATTCCTCAAAACAGATTTCCCGGATCTAATTGCGCCTGATCCGGGAAACCAAAGAAGTAGAAAGAGTCAAGGCGCTTATTGCGCTCGTCCGGCTTCGCCTTCGGCCCTGGCTCCGCGAGCCCTACGAATAGTAGCACGAATAAATGCTGCTCAACGACTCATACTGTCCCGCAAGTCCGGTGAGCAGCTTCTCGATGTCTTTATCGACGTTTGCGAACCTTATCGCCATCCCTTTAGGCGAAAGGGAATCTCCCGGACCGTAAATATTGGTCCATACCACTTCCCCATTCAGTTCTATCAGGTTCTTCAAACCAGGAAACCGCAGCGTTATTTTTCCTTTAGCATTCAATGGAGACGGGTTCTTGCATATCACGAGCATTCCCTTCTCGTTAAAATGCGTAGAGGTCCCCATAAAGGTCTTTTCTTCGACCTCGAAAGTCACCTCACAAGGCTGTCTTCTGTCTACGGAAAGATCCCTGGTGATTTCCTGTTCATTCATTGTTTTTTATTACCTCAGGGAAACTGCAAATTTTGCCGTCACCTTCCCGATCAGTTCGACATGGAGGGCATTTACCTCTTCATCCGTGAGGCTGCGGTCCGGCGCCCGGTAAGTGATTCTGTAGCCTATGCTCTTCTTAGCGGCCCCCAGTTGATCGCTCCTGAATATATCAAATATCTCCACACTTTCCATCAAAGGTTCGTTCAACGAGCGAATAAATTCAAAAGGCTCCTCGACCGGCAATTGCTCATCGGCGATCAGCGCCATATCACGCGCAACCGGCGGGAATTTGGGAAGTCCCCTGTAAACGGGAATCGCCCCACTCAGTGCGAAGAGCCTTTCAAAGTCGATCCTGAAAGCAAACAAGGGCCGCTTGAGATCGAATGCTTCCAGTACTTTGGGATGAACCTTGCCGAGCTCTCCAACCAGATCGCCTCCGGCAAAAACGCAGGCCGACCTGTTCGGGTCGAGCCACGGCGGAAGCGATTGGGTCCGGAATCCGACATCGTCGATTCGCATGAACTTGAAAATGGCTTCGACCACCCCCTTGACGTCGGTAAAGTCCAGATCGACGCCGCCGTCGTAGAGACCCTGCGGAACGCGCTTTCCTGCGAGCACCCCGGCCACGTGGTGAGGTTCGTCGGCCAGCAGGTCACCTTTTCTCGCCAAAAAAACCTTGCTCAATTCAAAAATCCTGAAGCTTTCACTGCGGTGGTCGAAGTTGTAGCGGGCATTTTGAAGCAAGCCGGGCAACAGGGTGGTTCGCACCACGGCCTGCTCGTCGCTCAGGGGGTTTTTGACCCGAATCGGGGCCATCCTTGGATCGTCTTGCGGATAGCCGAGCTTGCGGATAGATTCGTAGGAAATGAACGAGTAGTTGATAACTTCGAAAAATCCGGCCCCGACCAGCAGATTCTTCAGGTCTCCGCGCGCCCTCTGGTGAGGGTCGAAAGCGGCCGCTTCGACCGAGGCGACCGGGCTGGTAACCGGGATCCCGTCATAGCCCGAAAGTCTTGCAAGCTCTTCGTACAGATCGATCTCTCTTGTAACGTCCGTTCTGAAAGCCGGCACGGTCACACGGAGAAGGTTCGAGTCGAGCTGGTCGACGCGCATTTCTATGCGCTCCAGAATTTCTTTCATCTCGGAGGCGGTCAACCCTGTCCCCAGACACCTGTTGGCCCTGTCCACACGCAAGGCCGGCTCCAGCGCTTTTATCGGCTTGGGATAGAGGTCTATTCTTCCAGCCGAAATTGCCCCGCCGCCGACTTCGAGCATAAGGGCCGCCGCACGGTCGAGCGCTCTGAGCACGCCTTCCGGATCTGTGCCGCGCTCGAACCGGTAGCTGGACTCCGTCTTTAGTCCCAGCCCTTTGCTGGTCCTGCGGATCGAGAGTGGATCGAAGCAGGCGCTTTCAATGAGGACATTCGCCGTATCGGGCCTGATCTCCGAGTTTAGCCCTCCCATGACGCCGCCTATTGCAACCGGGCCGACTCCGTCGCAAATCAGCACGGCATTCTCGGGCAAATCGCGTTCCACGCCGTCAAGAGTTGTAAACTGCTCGCCGGGTTCCGCATTTCTGACCACTATGCGGCGCTGGCGCAGCCGGTCGAAGTCGAAAGCGTGAAGCGGTTGGCCAAGCTCCATCATGACGTAGTTGGTGACGTCTACGATATTGCTGATAGAGCGCAAGCCGAGCGCCTCCACCCTGTTTTTCAGCCATTGCGGGGAAGGGCCGATCGTTACGCCCCGGATAAGCCTGGCGGAGTAACGAGGGCAGCCTTCCGGAGCATCCAAGGTGACGGACGTGAGCGTCTCTATGGGTGGACCGGCTTCATTTACCACGATGGAAGGATATTTAAGGGAGGTCCCGCACAGCGCGGCCACCTCTCTTGCCAGGCCGACTATGGAGAGACAGTCCCCCCGGTTGGGAGTGATCGCAACCTCCATCAGAAAGTCCCTGACCCCCAGGGCCTCATCGAGAGGGACCCCGACCGGCGTATCGGGAGGAAGAAGCCAGATTCCGCTGTGATCTTCGCCCAATCCAAGCTCTTTTTCCGAGCAAAGCATCCCCTTGGAGAGTTCGCCGCGCACCTTGACCTCCCGGACAGATCCATTCGGAAGCTCGGCCCCCGGCAGGGCGAGAGGGGCAATTTCCCCGGCCCGTACGTTCGGAGCGCCGCAAACGACCCTGAGCAGAGCGCCCGTGCCCGAGACCACACAGACTTTGAGCCGATCCGCGTTCGGGTGCGGCTCGACGGTTTCAACTCGGACAGTCAGGACGTTTTTGAGTTGAGGATAGCGCAGTGAGACCGATTCGACCTCCAAACCAGCCATGGTCAAACCTTCTGCTATCCGCTCCACGGAAAGCGGGCAGTCGACATAATCGGAGAGCCACTTCAAGCTTATCAACATTGGTCATTCCTATTCCGAAAAGAACGCCCACAAGGGGCCATGCTACGGTAAGAATGGATCTTTTCCCGCAAAATATAATTCCCACGCCCGGCCGCCATTAATGGAGACAGAGGTGGGAACCAGGAATTTCATTTCCGGTCTGCCGGGACCGCCGGCGGATAGCCGATTCGGTCCTCTACCCGGCCAAAGAGCGTGCATTTACCCGCATCGCAACCGATTGGATTCGATTTTCAAAATAAGGTCTCTGTTCGAACGCCGGGGGCCTTTATTCCAGCATGGGAGCCCCTGTTCTAACGCCGGGGCCGTTAAAACTGCCCGAGAAAACGCAGATCGTTTTCAAAGAACAGGCGAAGGTCGTCTATTCCGAATTTGAGCATGGCCATGCGCTCGATTCCCACGCCGAAAGCAAAGCCGGTTACCTCTTCCGGATCGTAACCGACGTGTTTGTAGACCTCAGGGTCAACCATCCCAGACCCCAAAACCTCGAGCCATCCGGTGCCCTTGCAGACGCGGCAGCCCTTGCCCCGGCACATTACGCACTCGATATCCACCTCGGCGCTCGGTTCGGTGAAAGGAAAAAAACTGGGCCGAAAGCGCAGTGCGACATCGGGACCGAACATCTGGTGGACAAAGGTGGTCAGAATGCCCTTAAGATCTCCAAAAGAAACGTCCCGGCCCACCATCAGTCCTTCCACCTGGTGAAACATGGGCGTATGCGTAACGTCCGAATCACGGCGGTAAGTCCTGCCAAAGGCTATAACCCGGACCGGCGGTTTTCGTTTCTCCATTACCCGGACCTGAAGAGGCGAGGTATGTGTTCTCAGCACCACTTCGTCGGAGATGTAGAAAGTGTCTTGCATGTCCCTGGCCGGATGGTCTTTGGGGATATTGAGCGCCTCGAAATTGTAGTAGTCGAGTTCTATCTCGGGGCCTTCGACCGCTTCGAACCCAAGCCAGTTGAAGATGCGGCAGACTTCCATCGCCGTCTGGGTGATCGGATGCAGACGACCGACGAGAGGCAACCTCCCGGGAACCGTTACATCTATCGATTCACGGCTGAAGGCCTTGAGGTCGCAGCTCCTGCGGGCCGCTTCCGAAAAGATCTCCTCCAGCCTCGATTTCGCCTCATTGAGTAATCGGCCGCCCTCGCGGCGATCCTGTTCGGGGACCTTTGCCAGCTCTTTGAAAAGCTGGGCCAGCTCTCCCTTTCTTCCCAAAAAACGAACCCGGGCCTCTTCGAGCGCCTTCGGGTCCTCTTCCAGTCCAGCGAGGACGCGGGAGGCGGTCTCAAGAAGATTCTCAACAGCCGCTTTCATTTCCTATGCAGCTTCTTTCGCTATCCGGGCCAACTCTGCGAAAGCTTCCGGGTTTGTGCCCGCAAGATTTGCCAAGGCTTTCCTGTCGAGGTCGATATTGGCCCTCTTGAGGCCGCTTATGAACTTGGAGTAGCTCAGTTCGTGCGTCCGCGCCGCCGCATTGATGCGCATAATCCAGAGTGCCCTGAAATCGCGTTTCTTTTTCTTTCTGTCGCGGTACGCAAACTTGAGGGCGCGATCTACGGTTTCTTTCGCCGTACGAAGTAAAGTACCTCGACCCCCTCGATATCCTTTTGCCGCCGCGAGGACCTTTTTGCGCCTCGCCCGCGACTTCACCGCCTTTTTGACTCTAGGCATTGCAATCTCCTGTTGAAATAAACTCTCAGCCTGCCGGCTTCAACTATTCGCCTGATACCAATCTCCACTGCCTGCGAGGTTGGCGGCTGACAGCGGGGTTTATAGATAAGGCATCATACGTTGGAGCGACTTGACGCTTATCGGATTGACCACGGTATCCCTGCGCAGAGCGCGTTTTCTTTTCGGGCTTTTCGAGGTCAGAATATGGCTCGTAAAGGCTTTGGCCCTGACGATCTTACCGGTGCCGGTTTTCTTGAATCGCTTGGCGGCGGCTCGATTGGTCTTTATTTTGGGCATTTTAGGGATATCCTCCATTTACTCAGAAGTCTGGTACAATAAAAAAAGCGGCGGCCTGGAAAAATTAACTCAAAATTCCGGCACGACAAAAAAATGGTGGCATAGAAAAATTAACTCAAAAATCCGGCGCATCGCAAAAATGCGCCGAGCCGGACGAAAACTTAGTCAACCCGAAATCCCGACTTTACGGGCAGGCGCAAGAGCCGTCAAATCTTTTGAGGCTGGGGATTTTGTTGCGCCCGAATTGCCCGCCTTTTCAATAGACCCGGCAAAAAGCCGAGTCATCGTCAAGGCACAAAAACAGCAGTTTATTTAGGAGTCGATCAAGAGTCAACAACTTAAGGTGGATTTTTTGAATTTTTCAGCCTTTCGGGGCCAGAATCATTATCAGGTTTCGGCCCTCCATCTTGGGCTGCTGTTCAATTACGATTTCATCCTTGAGCTCTTCCCTTATCCGCTCCAGAACTTTCATGCCCTGGTTGGCGTAAGCGATCTCTCTTCCGCGGAAAAGTATCGTTACCTTGGCCTTGTCTTTCTGGGCCAGAAAGCGCTTTATATGGCGGATTTTCACCTGAAGATCGTGCTCGTCGGTCTTCGGGCGAATCTTTACCTCCTTTACCTGGATTACGGTCTGTTTCTTTTTGGCCTCCTGGGAGCGCTTGTTCTGCTGATATTTGAACTTGCCGTAATCCATCACCTTGCAAACAGGGGGGTCGGCGTTGGGGGCCACCTCAACGAGATCCAGATGTTCCTGCGCAGCCAATTCCAAAGCTCTTCTAATTGGAATAATCCCGAGCTGCGCACCGTCATGCCCGATCACCCTGACTTCCGGCGCTCGAATATTCTCATTCACGTTGGCCTGTTTCTCCAGTGTCGTTTCTCCTTCTGATTAAAGTTTTTTTCACCTCGAGTGAACTGACATCGGGTTGATTCAGATAATACTCAAACCAACTCGTCCTTTGCTGGACTCGATACATTCCTTTTCCACTAAATCGGCAAACTCGGCCGGCGCCATTAAGCTCAGTTGCGTTCCATCCCGCCTTCTTGGCGCAATTGCCCCCATCTCGACTTCCTTGTTCCCGATGACGAGCATGTAGGGGACCTTCTGCATCTGGGCTTCACGAATTTTATAGCCCAGTTTTTCATTTCTCATATCGACTTCCACGCGAACGCCCCGGGCCTGGAGTTGCCGATAGACTTCCCCGGCAAAATCGATTTGAGCGTCGGTTACCGTTACGATCAATGCCTGAAGAGGGGCCAGCCAGACAGGAAAAGCCCCGGCGTAGTGCTCGATCAATACTCCCAGGAATCGCTCGATGGCGCCCAGGATCACGCGGTGCAGCATGACCGGGCGGTGCTTGCCCCCATCGGGGCCAATGTAGGTCAAATCGAATCTCTCCGGTAAAGTGAAATCACACTGGACAGTTGCGCACTGCCACCGCCTGTCGAGAGCGTCTTTGAGTTTGACGTCGATTTTCGGCCCGTAGAAAGCGCCCTCGCCTCCACATATCTCGAACGGGATCGATAACTCTTCGAGCGCCTTCATGAGCGCGCCCGTCGCCCGCTCCCAATCTTCGTCGGTCCCAATGGACTTTTCGGGCCTCGTACTGATTTCCATCTCGAAGTCGAAGCCGAAAATCCCCATCACTTCTATAACAAAATCAATAATGCTCTTGATTTCGTCGTTCAACTGGTCGGGCGTGCATAAAATATGGGCATCGTCCTGGGTAAACTGCCTGACCCGAAGCAAACCATGCAACACGCCGGACTTTTCATGCCGATGCACCGTTCCCAGTTCGAAGTAACGAAGGGGCAGGTCTCGGTAGCTTCGCATTTTGGACTTGTAGATAAGCATGTGAGACAGGCAGTTCATCGGCTTTATGCCATAGGACTGTTCGTCGATCTGCGTAAAATACATGTTTTCGCGGTAATGGTCGAAATGTCCGGACCTTTTCCACAATTCCGTCTTGAGCAGTGTCGGGCCAAGCACTATCTGATAGCCGCGCCGCAGGTGCTCGTGCTTTTCGAAGTTTTCAAGTATATGGCGTATAAGCGCACCCCTGGGGTGGTAAATAACCATTCCGGCGCCCACTTCATCCGAGAAACTGAACAAATCGAGTTCCCTGCCCAGTCGCCGGTGGTCGCGCTTTTGCGCCTCCTCCAGGAAAGCGAGATATTTTTTCAGCGACGAGACGTCAAAGAAGGCGGTTCCGTAGATGCGCTGAAGCATCTGGTTGCGTTCATCTCCGCGCCAATAGGCTCCCGCAACACTGGTAAGCTTGAAAGCCTTGAGAAAACCGGTGTCGGGAATGTGAGGACCCCGGCACAGGTCGATGAAGTCGCCCTGCTGGTAAATGGATACGACAGGGTCCGTGAACCCTTCCAGAAGCTCCACTTTATATTTTTCGCCGAGGTCTGAAAAAAAACGGATCGCCTCGTCCCGAGACATATCCCGACGCGAAAAGGGAAGCTTTTGTGAAGCGATGTCCCTCATCCGCACTTCGATTTTTTCCAGGTCCTCCTGCGTAAACGGTCTGGCCACTTCGAAGTCATAGTAGAAGCCGCTTTCGATTGCCGGGCCGATAGCCACGCGGGCCTCCGGAAAAATCGACTTTACGACCTGGGCCATAACGTGAGCGGCACTGTGTCTCAGGATTTCAAGCGCCACGGGCGAATCGGCTTTGATCCCTTCCAGGGCGGAATCCTCTCCGATCTCGCGAGACAAATCCACCAGTTGGCCGTTCAACTTTGCAGCAACAAAACCATTGTGGGGACGCCCTATTTTTCCCAGAACTTCCGAAACAGCGGTCCCTTTGGGAAAGCCCTGCTTAGACCCATCGGGAAGAGTAATCTCTATTTGTTCCGCCATAATTTATTCCTCGCTAACAGGTTCGCATCTTTGAGACACACTGGCGGTCCGGCAGTTCAAGCCCGCTTTTCTCCGCAACAAAAAAGGCACCCCCACCATTTTTGGAAAGATGCCTTGGATGGAAATATTACCCATCAATACCGTGAATTTATCTTCCTGCCGTGATCCGGGTCCAATTGAGCAACCAGCCGAATTATAAGGCGAACTTAAAACAATGACCACTCTCCAGTAAATAACTGGTAGGCACGGGCGGTTTCGAACCGCCGACTTCTACCGTGTCAAGGTAGCGCTCTCCCACTGAGCTACGCGCCTACTGAGGTCCTGATCTATAACGACCAGAGTTCATTATGTCAAGGAAAACATCATTTGGCCACACTCGACGTCACATGCCGCTTCAGGAGGAACAACCCGTTGAACAGGTACTGCGCTCCACTCAGGATCGAAAAACCGGCCGTTATGAAGAACAGGGCCGTATACATCCACCCGCTGAGTTCCAGAAACGGTTTGCCGAGCAGCGTAAAAATTGTTCCCAGTTGAAAAAAGGTCGTCAGTTTGCTCGAGACCAGGGGCTTTATCTCAAAGGGCACCCGGCAAAAAAGCAGGACAAAAAATCCGCACAGAATCAAAAGATCGCGTCCCACAGTGATAGAGGCCAGCCAGAATGGTATTTCACCAATATTCCACAGCAAAAGGAACGATGTAACGAGCAGGAATTTATCGGCAAGCGGGTCAATGTGAGACCCCAGGCGGCTTTTCTGGTTAAGGAACCTTGCCAGCAGTCCGTCGAGGGCATCTGTCAAACCGGCGATCAAAAAGACCAAAAAGGCCGCCGACATCGATCTGCTCAGTAGAAACCATGCCAGCAAAGGTGTCAGGAGAATGCGTCCGAGCGTAAGCAGGTTTGGTATGGTCATTTCGTTTCGGCCTGGACTTTTCCGGGGGGACAAACGATATTTTCATGGTGTGGGCTTCCGTCGAATAGGAATCCACTTTGAGAGCCGCACCGCTGGGAAGCGGAGTTCCGCTCATTTTCAATATGTAGTCCCCGCTGACGCCATCGAGCTTGACGACGCCTTCCGTCTGCCCTATCTCCAGGCCGTTTATCTGCATATTCTTCCACTGTTGGCGCAAAATAGTTTCCAATTCGCTCCAGTAGGAATACTGGGCGGAAGGAAGATAGATCGTTAGCTGGCCGAGGCTCCCCATCTGTGCCGAAGAAGTTCCCTGTCCGGGGCCTGAAGCGCTCGCCCCATGTCCGGCCCGAGGGCCGCCAAGCAGGGTGCTCAACTGGGAAGCTACCCGCGCGGCAAGCTCGTGCGCTCCTTCCTGGTTGGATAAGTCTTCCATGCTCTGGGCCTTGTGGAGTTCGAATTCCGACTTTCCCTGGCCGATCCTGATGACGCGAAGATTTGCGTCCAACGATACCTGGTTGCTGGTCCGGTCCTGCGTGTAGGAAACCTTGCCGACCACTACATCCTGAATGCCAAGCCCCTCGGCGAGTGAAATCACCTGGGAGGAAGGAACGCTGCCGGAGAGGTCCATTCTCACGGAGCCGGACATGGGCAAATGTATGGAAAAGCCATAGCCGTCCATTTCGCCGGCAAGACTTTGAGCAAACTGAAAACGGTCTCCGACCCCCTCGGTCGGCAGATTCCACTCCTGCTCCCACTTTTCCGAAACGACCCAGAGGACTTCACCCTTTGTGGGCGCTATTCCGCGGGTAGTCGCGGGCGTTTTCGTTCCCTGCTCGTCTACTTGGGGCTGAGGGGCAGGGGGGTGCGAGGCAGCAGGCTGAGAGGCTTCCGCTTCCTCGGAGGGACTCGCGCTCTCATCGTCTTGCGCCTCCTCGCTCGCAGCGGCCGCGGCAGGAGCGTTTATCGCCTGCGAAGGGGCAGGGGGCGCCCCGGTTTTTTGCTGTGCAGCGAGAATTCCCGATTGTTCCAGATCTTTTTTCAGCGCGTCCATGGAAACCGTGACCTGTCCGATCACCCGGAACATTCCATCGAGCTGAGTCTCGGAAAAAACCTGGTAGGAATCTATATACTTGGACGGTTTGGTCAGCAGGTTCTTCTGGATTTCGGAAAACTGCGTGCCCAATTGAGCCGGGCTGAGAAAGGAGCCTATCGCCTGGGTAAGCCCCTGGGCCATGAAGTCCTGGACCGCCATCTGCTGGCTCTTTGCCTGGTCCCGGGGGTCATAGGCAGCCTGGCCCTGGCAGAAAAAAGTGTTCGTCCGGGGGCCTTCGGCGGCCACCCGGGCCGCCAAAACCAAACTTTCGGAGCCAAAAGAAATAAGAAAAATCAAAAAAATACAGGCCGGTATGGGTATGGTATATTTTCGCATCAAAAATCATCCCCGACATTATTGGGCAATCTCCAAGCCTCCTTAACTGTTAACCGGTGAACGCGCCGACATCGAAATGTCGTCTATTCGTCTCAAGTTTTCCATTTTAATGGATTATTTGCTATCATAGAAGGGGCTTCAGGAAAAGGAGAAAAACATTGCAGTCCCCACCGGAAGAATGCGTCGCGCGAAACTACCTAATCGACCCCTACCAGATCCATTACCTTAGATTCATCATTGAAGCATATCCGGGATTGGCCGTGGTAACGACCTTGGACGCCGCGCTCGGATTGGTGGCCATAGCCATCCCACCCGGCTGTGAGCCGGATGTCTTCCGCATACTCGAAGCCGAACGGGAGACCCTGAAGCTGAGCGAGTTGAACACGAATTCCGTTTGAACGTTTGCCGGTTGCGCAAAACATGGAGATTTTCGCGCAACCGGTTCCTGATTTATGCGACCCCGACAGCCTCAATTTCCTTGCCAAGATGCGCTGTACAGGCTTAAAGTCTTCATGTTGGAGGAACAACCTGCCTTTATCAGGTTGTCGAGTCCGGGGACATTAAGAAAATAACCTAAAGATTTGACTTTGCGTCCGCATCCGTTGCAAGTTACATTGTGTTCGCCAGTGGCCATTTTGAGACGGGTATTGCCGGAATTGGACGGCCCATGCGCTGTGAGAGTTCGGACGGACAGAAATGAGTGGAATCGTGCAGCTAATCGGTGAAATCAATAAAAATCCGGCACAAGCCGTAGAGATAACGCTTTTTCAAAAGGGCCAGGCGATAATGTCGGAGGGGGAGCAAAGCTCTTTCTTTCTAGTGATCCTGAGCGGGCAGGTAGTGCTTAGCAAGGGCGGAAGGATAATCAGAACGCTTGACGAGCAGGATATCTTCGGCCTGGAGAACCTTTTGCTGAAAAAGCCGTCCTATTATGCCGCGTTTGCCCTGCAAGAGTGCAGAATAGCAAAATATGGGCCTGAGACTCTCGATCACTTGATCCATGAAAGCCCTCGGATGATTCAGAATGTGCTCGTTTCCATCCTGCACCAGCTTACGCAGACTACGTTTTATCTGCTGGATCCTCCCGACCCTTTCCAGGCGGACGAGGAGCGCATTTGCTTCTTTAAAGATAAAGAAGTGATATTGGATGAAACGGCTGCCGGGACCGATTTTTACCGTCTTATATCGACTGAGGGAGGGTTGAGGGTAACCTTGGGCGGCAGAGAAATTACCCGTATCCACAAACCCGGTGAGTTTTTTGGCTTTCCCACCTCTTCCGCTCGCACCGGCATAAGCAGCATCGGCGAAAGCGTGGTTGAAAAATACGGCGCCGGCGACCTCGACATCATTATCAGGGACTACCCGGAAACGGCTCGCCAGATCATGGGCTCCCTTATCGAACGTGTCTCGAATATTAAGAAGAAATAACCGGTTTACAGATCTTTATGTCGGAACCTCTTTTTCACTCGGGCAGTCCGCGTGGTTTATACATTCGAACCTTCGGCTGCCAAATGAACGAATATGATTCGCTGCGGGTCCAACGGTTGCTTGCACCGCTGGGGTATGTGCCGGTTAAAGACATCGGCGAGGCCGACGTTATCTTTCTCAACACCTGTTCGGTGCGAGAAAAGGCGGAGCACAAAGTCCACTCTTTCCTGGGGAGACTGCGCCGCCTGAAGAAAATGAAACCGCACCTGAAAATTATAGCCGGGGGGTGCGTAGCGCAGCAACTCGGCGAATCGTTGCTCGACAGGTTCGACCACCTCGATATGGTAATAGGCACGAATGGGGTGAGTTCGGTGGGGCAGATGCTGCAGCGGATCCAGGAAAGCGGCGGCAGGCTTGCCTGCCTGCCCGGCGAAGAAAGCAGCGCCTGCGGTCCGGAGGTTTTCCCACAGGCGGGGGTTACGGCCCCGGTCACGATAATACAAGGCTGCAACAATTTTTGCGCTTACTGCATAGTTCCCTACGTGCGTGGCCCGGAACGAAGCCGGCCGGCAGGCGAAATTCTGGAAGAGATCGGGCGTCTGGAGGATTCGGGCGTAAAAGAGGTGCTCCTGCTGGGCCAGAATGTGAACTCATACGGGAGAGGACTCGACGAGAAAACGAACTTTGCCGATCTTCTCCGGCGCATCAGGACTCAGACCGGAATTGCGCGCATCCGGTTCACCACTTCCCACCCCAAGGACCTCACGGATGAGCTGATCGACTGTTTCGCTGAAGTCGATACGCTTTGCAAGCACCTTCATCTCCCCGTGCAGTCCGGATCGGACGGTATCCTGGCCCGCATGAAAAGGGGATACACGGCTGCCGGCTACGTGGAAAAAATCCGCAGGCTACGCGTGATCTGTCCGCAAATAGCGCTTACCTCCGACGTCATTGTAGGCTTTCCGGGTGAGACGGAAGACGACTTCAGAAAAACAATGGAATTGATCGAAGAGGTCCGGTTCGATAATCTTTTTTCTTTCCGGTATTCGGACCGCCCCAATACCCTGGCCGCTGCGTTTCCCGACAAGGTGAACCCGGAGACGGCCGCGCGCCGCTTGCTCGAACTCCAGAGCTACCAGGCCGATGTCACTTTGCGAAAAAATCTGGCAGAAGTAGGCACTGTGCGCGATGTGCTGGTCGAAGGGCCAAGCAGGGCGTCCAACGGGCAGATGACGGGGCGCACCACTCATAACAGGATAGTCAATTTCGAAGCGCCTTTATCATCGCAGGGGCAAATTCTTGGCGTGAAAATATCATTTGCTTATTCGCATTCCCTGAAGGGAGATGTTATAGTTTGACAGGCGGCCCCAACGTGAAGGTAATCCGTTAACCTGTCGACTCTAAGGAATCCAGCCCGGGAGGCAGCCGGGGCGCATGGTTGGAGGAAAATACATGTTCAGGCAAATGAAAGTAACCGGGCTTGTGATGGACCCCCACTCGAACACACCCATCCTGGTGCTCAAAGACGTTGCCGACGAGACAACGCTTCCGATCTGGATAGGCCTGCTGGAGGCCACTGCAATCGCCACCGAGCTGGAAAATATCCAGTTCCCCCGGCCGATGACCCATGACCTGATCCGAAACCTCTTCGAACATCTGCAAATCAAAGTGGAGCGCATAGAGGTGTGCGATCTGAAGAACAACACCTATTATGCCCTGATCCATATTCGAAACGGCGAGCAGACCAGTACCGTCGACTCGAGGCCGAGCGACGCCATTGCCATCGCGCTCAGGACTAATGCGCCCATCTTTGTAAGCGATGAAGTAATTACCAAATACCTCAAATCCGATGAAGCCAAGCTCTCCTTCGACGAAAAAAACAAAGAGCAATGGGCGGACATGCTGGATAAACTCGACCCTTCCGATTTCAGCAAGTACAAAATGTAATTGATTTGCTCTCACCTCGATATAAATTCAAAATACGCTTGACGACGTTGCAATAAATTTCAGGTGGACCACTCATATCGGAGTTGCCATGAAAATGGACACTGTGCGTTTGAAAGGTCTGATCGAAGCTGCGAGCGGACGGCGGCCGGTGGACCTCTGCATAAAGGGATGCCGCCTGGTCAATGTTTTTACCGGAAGCGTCCAGACCGTGGACCTGGCGATTCATGACGGGTTTATCGCCGGCTGGGGCGACTATGAAGGCAGGGAAACCGTACAGGCGGGTGGAATGTACGTAAGCCCCGGCTTCATAGACGGGCACATTCACATAGAAAGCTCTCTTTTAAGCCCGGCCAATTTTTGCGCCTCTGTGCTGCCGTGGGGCACGAGCGCGGTGGTGGCGGACCCGCACGAAATCGCAAATGTGCTGGGCCTGGACGGGATTCGGTATTTTCTCGAGTGCGCGCGGCATCTTCCCCTGGATATTTTTCTGAATCTGCCGAGTTGTGTTCCCGCTTCCACCCTGGAGACCTCCGGGGCGAGCTTGAGGGCGGTGGATCTCCAGTCCCTGTTCCCGAACGAAAACCTGCTCGGCCTGGCTGAAATGATGAATTTTCCTGGCGTGATCGCGGCTGATTCCGAGGTTACGGACAAGCTCCTGCTCTTTCAGGAAAAGGTTATAGACGGCCATTGCCCCAGGCTTTCGGGCCGGGACCTCAACGCCTACATGGCCGCTGGAATCGGTTCCGATCATGAGTGCAGCGCCTTGGAAGAAGCCGCGGAAAAGCTGGCACGCGGAATGACTGTCATGATCCGCGAGGGGAGTCAGTCCAAGGATCTTGCCAATCTGATCGGAATCGTAAACGACGCCACCTGGCCCCGATGCATGTTCGTATCCGATGACGTGCACCCCGATGACCTGGTCGGCAAGGGACATATGAACGCCATGGTGAACGGGGCCACGGCCCTTGGGATGGATCCCGTGCGGGCCATCACACTCGCTTCATGGACCCCGGCCAACTATTTTTGCCTGCGAAAGCGAGGGGCGATCTCCCCCGGCTATGTCGCCGACTTCAGCATCAGCCCGACCCTTAGCCCCTGGAATCCCGTGCGCGTCTTCAAAAGTGGAATCGAGATTGCGCGGGAAGGCAAGCTACTCGCCGACCCTGCCTGCTGGCCCATGCCGCCTTTACCCGAAAGCCCCATGCGTATCTCGGAAATTAACCCGGAGCAACTGCTCGTACCGGCAAAAGCCGGCAAGTTGCGGGTAATCGGGGTACTGGAGGCCACGCTTTTTACACGCAAGCTTCTCATGGAGCCTAAAGTTGAAAACGGCTGTGTGGTCTGCGACCCGGACCGCGATTTGCTGAAAGCGGCGGTCTACAATCGGTACGTTGCGGGAAGGCGTCCCGCGGTCGGATTCGTCCACGGCCTGGGGCTGAAAAGAGGGGCCATTGCAACTTCAGTGGCGCACGATTCACACAATATCATTGCGGCAGGGGTAACGGATGAAGATATCACGGCTGCCGTGTCCGCCTTGAGGCAGACAGGCGGGGGCATGGCCGCCGCCGCGGGGGACCTGATCGAAGTGCTGCCGCTCCCGATTGCCGGGCTCATGTCCGACCTGCCTGCCGTGGAGGTTTCGGACAGGCTGAGAGTTCTAAAGACACTTGTAAAAGATTGGGGGACAAAACTCGCGAACCCGTTTATGGCCCTCTCGTTCCTGGCCCTCCCTGTTATTCCCGAGTTAAAGCTCACGGACCAGGGTATTGTCGATGTCACGAGCTTTTCTCATGTCGGCCTGTTCGAGGAGGATTAAGCGCCGCCATGGAAGACGGCGCCTGCCTCGAGTATTAGCGTTATTATCTCATTTCCCCGAAGATGACGAAAAATTCATGCGCCTCTGGCCATCTCTGCTGGCAAATAAATTTGTCGTGGGGGGTGGAATGCCGGCATGAAATTAATGTTATAATTGAAAATATCGAGCCATCCCGAGTTGTTGATAAAGTATGGGTTTGGAAAGTGCCGATCAAGCGTTTTGAGCTAGAAGATTTTTTCCGATGCGACGGAGGCGTTTCCGAAGAGAAGTGTTTCGGAATTTTGGAAGAGATTTTAAAGGCAGTTCTAGACAAAAGGTCGACAGAGATTAAAGTTATTTGCGTGTGAGTTCAATTGCGGGTGATGTTGGCAGGATTTAAATTTCATATATAGATCACCGATTAAATGGTGTTGTAAGGAGGGACTAAAATGCAATATGAGCCTCCAAATTTCCCGGATCAGGAAACACTTGAAAAAGAGCTTAGCGACTATCTGTCCAAAAAGTATGGATATAGAATCAAGGTTATTTCACCGATGATGGCCGCTGCCGATCATACCAGTGAACCAGTCGAGAATGAAAGGAAACAAGGTGGGCTGGAGAGAATACGGTTCGATATGAAACCGGAGGAACTGGAATCATATCTTAACAGCTACGTGGTTCGGCAGGACGAACCGAAAGCGATGCTGGCCACAAAGATTTGTACCCATTATAACCGGATAAGATATGCCCAGGGCCTCACGAGATTCGGAAGCGAACCGATGGTGGGAAGAATAAAGAATAATATTCTCCTGATCGGTCCTACCGGTGTGGGCAAGACGTACCTGGTCAAGCTGATAGCGCAGAAGCTCGGAGTGCCGTTTGTAAAGGGTGACGCCACAAAATTCAGCGAAACCGGCTACGTGGGCGGGGACGTCGAGGACCTCGTTCGGGAGTTGGTGGTTCAGGCCGACGAGGATATCGAACTCGCCGAACATGGGATCATCTACATAGACGAAATCGACAAGATCGCTTCCTCACAGCATCTGGTCGGTCCGGACGTCTCCAGGACCGGGGTGCAGCGGGCGCTGTTAAAGCCGATGGAAGAAACTGAAGTGGACCTCAAGGTGCCCCACGATCCGGTCTCTCAAATGCAGGCGCTGGAGCAGTACCGCAAAACCGGAAAGCGGGAGAAACGCACAGTCAATACGAGAAACATACTATTCATCATGAGCGGGGCTTTCGGCGGTCTTGGCGAAATAATACAGAAGCGGATTCAGAAGCAGGAAATCGGCTTTGGCGCGCCAGTCCACAGTCGATATAACGAATTTCAATTCATGAAGCATGTCAAAGCCGAGGACCTGATTCAATTCGGGTTCGAAAGCGAATTCGTGGGCAGGCTACCGGTTGTTGCCGTCCTCGAACCCCTGGAAGTGGAAGATTTGCATCAAATTTTGAGAAACCCCAATAACCCGATCATCAACGGCAAGAAAGAAGACTTCAGAAGCTACGGAATCGATATTCGGTTCGAAGATGAATCGCTCTATATTATCGCCCAAAGGGCTTACCCGGAGAAAACCGGTGCACGGGGCCTGGTCAGCGTGCTCGAAAAGGTTATTTTGCCATTTGAAAAGAAGCTGCCCTCGTCTTCGATCCGGCGTCTTGCCATTACGGCTGAGATCGTGAAAAACCCTCGCGAAGAGTTGGAGCGCTTGCTCAAAGACCCGGAAGCGACTGAAAATTCCGAAATCTTTCAGAAGCTTTTCGACGAGGAAAAATCCATAGCTCGAGACAAGGTCTTCAGTGTAAGAACAGAGTACGCGGAGAATTATCCGCTCGTCTTTTCTCCTGAAAGGACCGATCTGGTGTTGGAGCATCAGGTCAGGACCGGGATAGCGCCGGAAGCTGTCTTCAAGGAAGTCCTGTCGCTCTACAACCAGATCAGGATGTTTGAAGCCGATTTTTATGAAAAGCATGGGTTCAAGGCGCATTTCAGTGAGGAGGCGATAAACGAGATAATCGGGCAGGCGCTTGACCGGGGCGAGAGCGCGACTGCGATATGTCAGAATATTTTAGCGGATTATGACTACGGATTTAAGCTGATAGCCGATCGAAGCGGGATGACCCAGTTCATTATTCCCAAGGAAGCTGTAATTGACCATCAGAAATACCTCAATGAACTGATCCGCGACAGCTACAAACATTATCCTTTGAAACCCGGTGAATTCACCAAGGAGACCAAGTAGCGGGCTTATAGCGTAAAGCAACTGAATAGGCGGTGGCGAGGGAGTCTTTCGGCTCCCTCGTTTCATATGCGGCAACGAATAGGTTGAGTAGAAACTAAGTAATCCGTCTGATTGGCCCTGCAGGTTTGCACATCATTATAGATCCGAAGCTCTCCATGTGCCTGCCTGAGTGCCCGATAATGTCCCTGAGGACTGTTTTTCATTCGATGTGAGGGTTCCCCGCCCCTCCCGTGACACTACTGCCAAGAGTAGCGTTCGTGGTGAAGCTTACACCATTCGTGCCGGTCGCCCAGGTGCCCGAAAAGGATTCACTTTCCAACGTATTTTTATTTTTTCCCTCGATTACCCCGGAAAGAGTACCGCCATCATGGAAGACAAGGGCCAGCGATCCTGAGGATGGGTCATTACCCTTCGCGGACCAAGTGCCTGTCTGGGGAGCGGGGCCGGTGGATGGAGTGAGTGACCACGTCCCCGATCTTGGAGTTGATTTGTCGACGTTTGTCCAGGTCCCTGAAATACCATTGTCAGTAACACTGCCGGTAATTACGGTCGCACCGCCACTTTTGCCGGTTATCACCGCACTCACGTTGCCGTATATATCGATCTTTCCCGGAAACTCTCGAAAAGTGTCGTCGGTAGTATCGATCTCCAGACCCTTAAAGGTCGAGGCGGTCGCCAGGATCGCAAGCGTGCCGGTTGAATCACCTGAAACAGTGCCAACGAATACACCGCCGGAAAAAGCCGCGTTGATAACGTTGACTGTAGCCGTGTCAGAGACGGAGGGGGCTGAAGTAACGGTCGCTTCCACCAGGTCGGTATAAGTATCCGGCGTTGCATTGGACCCCACGGTCAACACACCGGTGGCTGCACCAATCGAGACACCGGTGACCGTTGAGCTGAGACTCCAGGTAACTGTGGCGCCCTTGATCTTCTTGCCATTGGCATCTTTGACGGTAGCAGTGAAATCCACACTCTTGCCCGCTACAACTGAAACTGTGACCGCAACTGGAGAGATAACGACGCTGGCCGGAGTAGGCGGCGTGGGTTTCGCCATGCCCAAGCCTTCTTGAATGAAGCTGGCGCTAATAAAGGCACAAAGAAAAATACCGATTGATAAAACTACCCTGGATCCTTTCATACACTTCCCTCCCTGATTGTCTGAAAAAATCTCCACTTGCAAATAACCACCCGTACACTCCCGGCGGAACGCAGTGAGAAAATGCGGCGCAACGCCTTTTCCGGCAGGTTGCCTTGCGGTGATCCCGCCTTTATCCCAATTAATTTCGGCAAGAGATGAACAAAAGATCAATTAAAAACAGATGCCGATTTTGGAGCGCTTAATAAAGGTATGAGTACCACCATATACCACACTCGCCAAAGAAGGAGAAATAATTCCCCCAGTTCCCGAAGTGACTGTAATAGGGGAAATGCGTTATAGCATGTTTTGCCAGTTGGGTTGCCAATGTCATCATAGGTGTATTGTATCCAGGTACTATCGTCAAAATGGACCTCAGTAAGACGATTCAAACTATCGTAGACGTAAGTGTCAGCCTGCGCGGAGAATTCGAATCCACCAAAAGCAGTAGCTATTATCACTACCAGTGCCCCTATTATTTTTTTAGCCTCATATTGAGCCCCATTTTAAGTTTAATAGCTTATTCGCGGGTGATCTGCTTTTCCGCCATCATGTTTCCCCAAGGGTTATGAATGTAGCAGGTGGTACGTCCCGCTCTTGTTGCACTCAGCCGGGGTTGGCTCGCTTAGACAATAATTTTGGCCCGAAAACAGCCATCTAAGCCCTTGAGATGCCCAGTTTCTGAATACCTGTCCTTGAACATCGGAATATTGACCTGGTCAGACCCCCGTTTGGTGCTGCGCAAACAGCTTTGGGGCTGTGGCTGCCGGATTCGAAGAGTATTGTCGAGAAGGGAGTGCCCTGCCCGAATCTGATGCGAACAGCTATCCCAGCTGCGACCATGTCTATTTTGGAAAGAATGAGAAAGCAATCTCCCACTGTGCAGTTTTAGGGTCAGGTTGGTACGTTTGATATTTCAGGTCACTACTGTCCGGGGAAATTCGAATTCTTAGCTGTAAATGCCTGAGTTAGCTAACTCTTTTTCACAAGACTTCATTTTTGATTTGAATTCGGATTAATGATCTGTTCCCAGCATTCCAGATCGCGCTTAATGCCCGGATAGAAATCATTAATGCAATTTGTACTGGTTGGGCAAGGGCTTAGCGTGTCAACCCTCTCGCCATGAAGGGCGGTGGGCACGATGAAACTGTGCCCACCCTACGCATTCCCGACTCTCATCCAAATTTACCGGACAGTAGTGATTTCAGGTTATCTGGTAAGGAAGAGGCGTTATCGATGGGCGCGCCTGCGTTGGCAATGCTCACAAGCCGGTTATCGCAATCGAAGACGGGCGTTTGCTGCTGATTGCATCCCGGATTAGCGGTGGTGGCTTCGCGATAATTCACTTTTAAATCCGGTTCGGCGGTCGAGTGGCGCGCAGGAGCGGCCGAGACCCTTTGGTGCAATCGCAAATGGCGGAATCCACTCGCCTTTGCTAAACTTTGGGGCTATATATTTGGGGTTTGCATACCGATATATTTGGCTAATCGAACGGATAAGAACCGGAGTTTTCATGATAGGCATATCAAAACTATACTGCGGCACAGTCGAACCTTCCGATGCTTTGCGCTATGGGCGCCGGAGCGGCAAGCTGCCTTCCCACCTGCTCCAGTTTTCCGCGGATAAAACACCCGTTGTGGTCTGGAATGTAACACGGCGCTGCAATCTCAAGTGCGTCCACTGTTACGCCCAGGCGAAGGACGAGGAATTTTCAGGCGAACTTTCCACCGCCGAGGGCAAAGTGGTCCTGGATGACCTTGCCGCTTTCGGATCACCGGTGGTGCTGTTTTCAGGCGGCGAACCCCTGGTGCGCCCGGACCTTTTTGAGCTGGCGGAATACGCTGTCGGCAAGGGGATGCGTGCGGTGATTTCCACCAACGGCACCCTGATCGATTCGCGCGCAGCGGGCAGGCTCAAAAAGGTCGGCCTCTCCTATGTCGGGATAAGCCTTGACGGTCTGGAGGAGGTAAACGACAGGTTCAGGGGAGTCAAAGGGGCCTTCCGAAGGGCCATGGACGGTATCATGGCCTGCCAGGATGCCGGAATAAAGGTCGGTTTGCGCTTTACTATGAACCGGTTAAACGCGCAGGAAATTCCCGGCATATTCGACCTTCTCGAAAAACATGACATCCCGCGCGTCTGTTTCTATCACCTGGTGTATGCAGGGCGTGGAAGCGAACTCATGAAGGAAGACCTTTCCCACCAGGAGACGCGCGAGGCGGTTGACCTCATAATCGACAGGACAGCCGACCTGCACGAGCGGGGGAAACCAAAGGAAGTGCTGACGGTGGACAATCACGCCGACGGGCCCTACCTGTACCTCAGAATGTTGCGGGAGGGTTCTCCGAGGGCCGCCGAGGTTCTCGAACTTCTCCAGATGAATGAAGGCAATAATTCCGGGCGTGGGATCGGCTGTATCAGTTGGGACGGAAGTGTTTATGCCGACCAGTTCTGGAGGCACTATTCTTTCGGAAATGTGAGAGACCGCAAGTTCGGGGAAATCTGGACCGATCTTTCCAATCCGCTGATGAAACGGCTAAAGGATAAGAAGCTCTACGTGAAGGGCCGCTGCGCCGAATGCAAATGGCTCCCGATCTGCGGGGGCAACTTCCGCGTGCGCGCGGAAGCCGCCACGGGCGACCTGTGGGGCTGTGACCCGGCGTGCTATCTGAGCGACGAGGAAATCGCCGAAAAAGACCGCCCATGAAATTTTTTGACGGACTCGCAGAAGACATCGGAAAAAATCTTCTTGAACAACTGAGAGTCCTATGGACTCACACGTCCACGGCCATCGAGGGGAATACCCTTACTTTGGAGGAAACGGCTTTTGTTTTAAGCGAGGGCCTCACGATCAACGGAAAATCCCTCAAGGACCACCGCGACATCGAGGGGCACGCCCGCGCGGTCGATCTTATGTATGGCCTGATCGAGAAAGTTGAAATTGCGGCGACGGATTTATTCGATCTTCACCGGCTGGTTATCAGCGAAAAGATTTTTGATGTCTATAAGCCCAGCGGCGGCTGGAAAAGGGAAAACAACTCAGTTAACGTCACCCTCAATAATCGCCTGACGACCATCGAGTTTTCAGATTATTGGGAAGTCCCCAAGCTTATGGAACGCTGGCTGGAACTCCTGAACGAGGGAATCAGGAGCAGCAGGGAACCCGGAGACGCGCTTAAATTTTATGCCAGGCTGCACATGTCTTTTGTGGCCATACATCCCTTCCGGGACGGAAACGGCAGAATTGCGCGGCTCATTGCAAACCTTCCGTGTCTGAAGGCAGGTTATCCTCCGATCATTATCGAGAAGGAAAAGCGTTATGACTACATTATGGCGCTTGCCGAATACACGTCAACCCATGGTGTGCCTTCCTGCGATACGGAGCTTCTGCGCGAGGGAGCCGCTTTGGATAGGTTTTATTCTTTTTGTGAGCAGTGTTGGCGAAGCAGCATGTCTCTTGTTGAACAAGCCCATGCCTTACAGCAAAAAAGAGATCAAAGGCTATCCAGGGCAAAAAACATAGTGCCGTAAATCAAGATTCTCGACACAGAGGTGATCTGCTTTATGTTTATGTGATATTTCAGCACATGAATTTGAGGTAGCTCTCTCGAAAGAGGTTATCAATGTGCTGGAAGCGATAGCCGCCGATGAATCTGAGATATTCTCAAAAGTTTGCCGCTTTTAGGATCTCCTCTCAGCGGCTTTATGGCATAATCACAGTCAAGGTGGAATATATGGGAGAACCTAAATCAATTTTTGATGCAATTGACGAAAAAACCGAAGATCGCGCCCTTGCCGAAGCTGAAGCCGAGATCGCAGCGGGCAAAGGGGTGCCTCATGAGGTTGTCCGTGAGTGGCTCCAAAAACTTGCCAAAGGTGAGGACGTTCCGCCCCCGTGCAAGTAATCTGGTCGCCCTCGGCCCTTCGGGATGTCGTGCAAATACGGCGCTACATCGCCAATTTTAACCCACGTGCCGCCGAAAGCTTGATGGAAGCGTTAATCGCTGCCGGAGATGACTTGACTGCCTTCCCCTGCCGCGGGCGGCCTGTGCGTGGTAATCTGCGAGAACTGACCCTCGTGTATCCCTACATTATCCGTTATCGGATTGACGCGAATCAAGTGCTTATCCTCGGTGTGCGGCATGGTATGCGCCGGAGTTGAGCCCTTGCTTACACAAAGCCATCGTCTTGGTGTGCCTGGCCTCACAGCATTGCCGGTTCGAAATTCAAAAATTTTTCCCGCTGTCCAGAAGCAGGGTCACCGGTCCATCGTTTACCAAAGAGACCTCCATCATTTGCTGGAAGCGTCCCGTACTGACTTTCGGTGTGAATTTGAGAAGCTCTTTTACGTAGGATTCATAAAGGGCTTCGGCGATATCGGGCCGGGCCGCCGATGCGTATGAAGGCCTTCTGCCCTTGCGGCAATCGCCATAGAGGGTGAACTGCGATACGACCAGTATTTCTCCTCCCACGTCGAGCACAGAGAGGTCCATTTTGTCCGCCTGGTCGGGAAATATTCGGAGATTAACAGTTTTCTCGGCCAGGTAGCGGGCATCGCCGATGGAGTCTTCACTCCCGATCGCCAGCAGGACCAGCATTCCTCTGCCGATCCGCGCAACCTCGACACCTCCCGTTTTGACGCGTGCCTCGAGGACACACTGGATTACAGCTCTCATTCGGGTAAGTTTCCAGCCGTTATCGATTGAAGCAACCGGCATCCAGTCTGCAAGCGCCTTCCGGAAAGTAGTAATCGAAGAGTTCGTCGAATTTTATACCGCCGGGATTATGATTCCTGCACTCCCGGTATATTTTCGCCTTGCCGTCCACGAGGTGCTGGGAACAGATGCCGTGCCTGATGGAGAGCGAAGCTTCAATAAAGGCCGCGAGCTTGTCGCAGGCGCGGATTATTTCGCCGTCAACCGCGGCGTACCGGTCCTCGTTGTACCTCTCCATCTGCGGTCCGGGAATGTTTCTCCTGGGCCTGCCATCCTCCATTATCCTGTTCGAAAATTCGTCCTCGACGAAATAGACCACCTCGTCGCGCATCGAGGAAGGAAGAAGGGGCAGGATGTGTTCTTCAAACTGCGTCCTTTCATAATCCTTTATTATTTCGTCCAGGCCCTCGACCGAAGTCTTCACCGGCGAGACTATATCCCTGGTAAGCACCTCCGGGAGATCGTGGAAAAGTCCGGCGAAAAAATTGTTGCAGGTGCGCTTAGGACAGGCGCCAATTTCCAGCGAACAAAAGTAGGACATCATGGCCACGATCAGCATGTGCCCCAGGACCGACGTTTTAGGCACCCGCGGCGAGTGCGCCCATCTTTGTTGGAACCGAAGCTGTGCGCAAAGATCTATGAAGCCGAAGGATTTTTTCCGCAGCGAGAGCTTCTGGACGCCAATGAGGTCGTAGTGGTCTTCTATCTGGTTTTCGATCTCTTCTTTCGTTTTATCTATTCCGTATATGAATGGAGCAGTGTTATAGATGATCTGGAATTCCCAGTTGGTCGCAAGATAATGGGCTGCCTTCAGTATTCTTTTTTCAAAATGGGCGTAGTTGCCATCAAAAAGATATCTTCTGAAATTCTCTCCGAAACCGCCCCCCAGGCCCTTAATGTCTTCGTCCATTTTTTGGAGCACCAGGGTGTTGATCTCCCGCCCTTTTTTGCTCATCAGCTTGTGAAAGACCGGGGCTTTGATGTCAGTCAGGATGACTCGCGGGAAGAACTCGAAAATTCCACCTTCGATCAGTTTCAGCCAGTCGATCTGGGCATGTCCTTCGGATTCTTCGAGCTTTCCGAGCACGTAGGCGAGAATCATTTTGTGTGCCTGCTTGTCCAACTCGGTAAACTCGACGGGACGAACGTGGTCGTTCCACCTCTGGATGCTGCCCGCTTCGTAGATTTTGTCCAGGAGACCTTTGGCGATCATCTTTTTCCCCTTTGGAGGCCAAATATATCATCGGAAGGAAAACATTGAAATGTTCAAACGACATTGGGCGGGGCCAACGCATTTCGGGCTTTCATCCCTTAGCGGGAAGCCTTAGATTTTCGGAGTACTGAATAGCCTCGCGGCAAAAGTCCACGGATATGGAACACAAACCCGAATCGATCAGGAGCGCCAGTTGAAATCGCGAAAAAATGGTATTTTGCTGCATGTTACCTCTCTTCCTTCCGAATTTGGCATAGGAGACCTGGGAAAGGGCGCATACGCCTTTGCCGACTTCCTCGCAGACTCCGGCCAGACGCTCTGGCAGGTGCTTCCGTTCGGCCCTTCTTCTCCCGCCTGCGGGAACTCGCCCTACTGCAGTTTTTCGGCCTTCGCCGGGAACCCGATCCTGATTGCGCCCGATCTGCTCGTCCAGGACGGATATATTTCCAGGAACGACCTTGGCTCGGCCCCCACATTCGATTCGGCCAAAGTCGATTATGCGGGCGCGGCCGCATTCAAAAACCGGGTCCTCGATATGGCGTATGAAAAATTTAAGAGGATGCCCGATACCGATTGCAAGTACGAGGATTTCGTAAATGAGAACGCACACTGGCTTGACGATTATGCCCTCTTCGCCAGTCTCCACGAGCACTTCTCCGGGGCACAATGGAACGAATGGCCACCGGAGATCAGGGACAGAACCCGCCCCGCGCTGGATGTATGGACAAAAAAACTGGCGGAAAACATCAAACAGGAGAAATTCAAACAATTCCTTTTTTATCGTCAATGGTCGGCCTTGAAGAGTTACTGCAATCGAAAGCAGATCCAGGTAATGGGCGATGTTGCGATTTATGTGAGCTACGACAGCTCGGACGTTTGGGCAAATCCAGACTACTTTAAGCTCGACGGCAACAAGAGGCCTGTTTCCGTTGCCGGTGTGCCTCCAGACTATTTCAGTAAAACCGGTCAGTTATGGGGTAATCCGGTGTATGCCTGGGAAAAACTCGAGGAAACCTCCTACCAGTGGTGGATCGACCGCATCGGGCACAATTTCCAGTGTTTCGATAAGATTCGGCTCGACCACTTCCGCGGGTTCGTTGCCTACTGGGAAGTGCCGGCTGCGGAAAAAACCGCCATTAACGGCAAATGGGTGAAAACTCCGGCCAGGGAGTTTTTCCGCACGCTGTTCAAACGCTTCGCCTCACTTTCGATAATTGCCGAAGACCTTGGTCTCATTACCCCTGATGTCCGGGAAATCATGAGCGAATTCGAAATCCCCGGGATGAAGGTCCTTTTGTTTGCTTTTGGAGGCGATGCGGCCACAAATCCCTACATTCCCCACAATCATACGGAGCACTGCGTCGTTTACACCGGCACCCACGATAACAACACGATAAAAGGGTGGTTCGAGCAGGACGCCACCGATGGCGAGAAGGACAATCTGCGCGCATACTTCGGCACGGAGTTCGATGAAAATACCGTCGCCGGGCAACTGGTGCGGACCGCCATGATGTCGGTTGCCTCGATCGTGGTGATCCCGATGCAGGACTTTCTCGATCTTGGGGTCGAGGCGCGCATGAACACGCCCTCGGTCGCCTTCGGCAACTGGGAATGGAGAGTTACCGCCGAACAGTTGACAGCCGATCTTTCGGGAAAAATAGCCGCTTTGACGAAAGTCTACGGAAGGATTTAGGGGGAAGCGCTTCCGGGGAAGTGATGCCCGGTCTCTTAGCCAACTCGCGTCATCACCCCTGGTAGCGCCGTCTTCCACGGCGGCGTTCCTGTCACTTTTGACGGTTAGCGATGGTGTGGTGCAATTCCTGGTTTACGGAGTCGTTAAAAGATCATGATCTCAGCCGATGCCCTGGAGAAAATCGAGAAATTTGCCAGGTCCTACGACATAATCGCCGCCGCTTATGTGTTCGGATCGAGCATTGTGGGCAAAGAGCGCCGTGCGAGCGACATCGATATCGCCATTATGGTTCGTGGATCGATGGGCGGCTTTGAAAGAGTGCAACTCGAAACAGAACTCTCCAATCTGCTTGGGAAAGACATAGATCTGGTGGTATTCGGTTCAGCCTCACCGCTTCTGCAGCATCAGATACTCAAATGCGGCCGTATTGTCTACGAAGCCGACCCGAGGGAACGAGTCAGGCAGGAAGTGACGGCACGAAGAGAGTACCTGGACTCCCTGGTTCTTTATCGCATGTTAGGTAAGGACAAATCACATGGTGGATAAAGAGTTGCTTTCAAGAAAACTCTCTCAACTTCGAACGTATGTGGATGAACTGAGGCGGGCGGAGGACATAAATTGGGAAAAATATCACTCAGACCTTAGAGCCAGGGCCTTTGTGGAAAGATATATCCACATGGCCATAGAAGAAGTGATAGACGTTGCGAACCACTTCGTCTCCTTTTATCAGTGGCGTGAGCCTACAAGCTTTCGCGACCTTTTCACGATCCTAAGGGAACATGACATCATCCCGGAAGATCACTTGCTCACCTTTCAAAGAATGGCCTCCTTCCGGAACATGCTGGTGCACCGGTATGAGAGCATAGACGATGAATTGGTTTTCGGAATCTTCAATAAGCATCTCAGCGACTTCGATCTGTTTATTCGATTGGTGACCGACTGGTCAACCGACCATCCTTGAGTCAATTGAATGTATCGGGGAGCAGGACGATACGGGGTTGTTCTCATCGGCCCCCAAGGAGTGGTTGGGCGGCAGTCTGGGCGAGTTGAATCAGCCAGTAAGGGAAAAAACCGGCTACCACGATCGCTGCCGCGGACACTCCCGCGAGCAGCCTCCCCGGGACAGAGACGACGAGCGGGGGCAGCGTTTCGGCAGGCTCGAGCAGGTAGGCGGCCCTTATCACCAGCAGGTAATAGTAGAGCGATATGACAACGTTTATCATGGCAATAATGACCAGCGCTATATAGCCCTTTTCTATGGCCGCGATAAAAACCAGGAATTTTCCCGTAAATCCTATCGTCGGAGGAATACCGGCAAGGCTGAAAAGCGACACCATGAGGGCCAGGGCCAGGATCGGCGAGCGCTGGTGCAGTCCCGCCAATTCTTCCAGCTGCAGGTTGCGGCCGTCGGCGGCAAGTTGCACGATTACCATAAAAACGGTGAATTTCATCAGCAGGAGCGCCAGGGCATAAAAGATGGCGCCCGAATAGCCCGCGGGACTCAACACCAGTACTCCGATGAGCACATAGCCGGAATGCGCTATCGTGGAGAAGGCCAGCAGCCTCTTCAGGTCTTTTTGCACGATAGCCGCAAGGTTTCCAAGGGTCATTGAAACAACGGACAGTATCGCCAGGGTGTGGACGAGGTAGACGCTGCCCTGCCCCGCAAAGGCCAACACCCGCAGGATCACGGCGATGGCTGCGACCTTGGAAACCGTCGCCACGTAGGCCGCCACCTGGTTAGCAGCCCCCTGGTAGGCATCGGGCGCCCAGGCATGAAAAGGGAATACCGCCAGTTTGAAAAAAAACCCGCCAAGCATAAAGACTAAACCGATTACAACGCCCGGCTGGTTAATTATTGCCGGCAGCGCTCGCGCCATATCGGCAAGGTAAGTTGCCCCGGAGGTGGAGTACAAAAGGGCCATTCCGAATAGCATTATCGCGGAGGAAAAAGTCCCGACGAGGAAATACTTTAATGCGGCCTCCAGCCCGAAACTTTGATCTCTTCTGAGCGCGACCAGGATATAGAGTGAGTAGCTCGAAACCTCCAGCGATATGTAAATCGAAAGCAGATGGCCGGCGCTGACCAACAGCATCAACGCGAGTGTGCAGGTAAAAAGCAGGAAATAGAACTCGCGGTGGCGCCGTTCCCTGATGTCGGTTATGTCCCTGCATATGCAAATAATGAGGAAAAGCCCAAACGAGATCAGCGTCTTGAAGATCTGGGAGAAGAAGTCCACGCTGTAGGCCCGGATAAAGAGGTAGCCCTGCGAGCCGACTGAAAGGAGGCAAACCAGGACTCCCACCGAGGCAAGGACAAGGGCCGTCAGGTGCTCCCGCTTCGGGTTCGGTTCGGCGACAAAAGAGAGCAGCAGGAACCACAGGCTAGCGGCAAAAAAGAATATTTCAGGGCTGGCGATTATCCAGTTCATCTTGGTAATCCGCTCATGAAGGGTACCGATGCGGTTCGGATCATGTCAAAGAGAAAAGAAGGATAAAATCCAAGGAACAGCAGGACCGCGACAAGAATTATCCGTGGGAATCCGAGCCAGAGAGAAATATCCGGCAGTTTTGCAAAACGCTCGTTTACGGGACCGTAAAAGGTCTTCTGTAAGACGCGCAACATGAAAAGCGCGGTGACAACCAGCGCCACCACGGCAATTATGCCGAGAACGGGATAAGCCCTGAGGGCGGCCATAAAAACCAGGAGTTCGCCCCAGAAGTTTGCCAGGCCGGGGACGCCCATGCCTGCAATGGCGGCTATGATGAAAAAGGTCGATGCGACCGGCATGATCCTGCTAAGGCCGCCAAGTTCCGGGATCAGCTTCGTGTGGGTACGGTCGTAGATGTAGCCGATCGATGAAAAGAGCAGGGCGGTCATGATGCCATGGGCAAACATCTGAAATACGGCGCCGTTCAGGCCTTCGGCTGTGACCGTCGAAAGGCCGAGGCCGACTACCCCCATGTGCGACACGCTCGAGTAGCCGACCACGTACTTCAAATCCTTCTGCCTCAAGCCGACGAATGCTCCATATATTATTCCGGTCGCCGCCAGAACGGCCATGAGCTTAGCCCAGTAAATCCATCCCAGGGGGCAGAGCATGATGGCTACCCGAAGCACCCCGAATGCGCCTATTTTCATCAAAACGCCCGCATGGACCATGCTGACTCCATGCGGAGCCGCAGAATGGCCGACGGGGGACCATGTATGCAGGGGCCATACACCCGCCAGGATCCCAAATCCGAAAAAAAGCAGCAAAAAAGCGAATTTCTGTGCGCTCGGGCTCAATAGTCCCGGTTGCATCAGGGAGACGACCGAAAAGGTGTGGGCGCTCGAAGCCGCGTAGAGATAAATTATCGCAGGCAGAATCAGAGCGCTGCCCGCCAGCAGGTAAAGGGTCAGCTTCATGGCCGCGTATTCTTTTCGAGTTGTGCCCCAGACCGCGATCAGGAGGTACATCGGAAAGAGTGAGACGTCGTACCAAACAAATATGAAGAAGAGGTCCAGGCTCATGAAAAGGCCGAATACGCCGGCTACCATCAGGAAATAGAGGGCAAAATATTCCTTCACCCTCGTCTCGAGATCCCACATCGTGAGCACGCCTGTAAAAAAGACGATGCCCGTGAGCAAAAGGTTGGGCGCGCTAAATCCGTCCACGGCATTGAAATAGTTTATGCCCAGGGATGGAACCCACCTGAGGTCTTCGACGAACTGAAAGCCTCCCAGGCTTTTGTCGTAAGCTAAAAACACCCACAGTGACAAAATGAGCGTAAGCCCGGAAAAAGAGGCGCTCACCAGCCTGAGCAGCGACTTGCGGTCCGGCGGAATCAGCATTATGACCAGCATCCCTACGACGCAGGTCAACAAAATGGCTGAAAGAAAGGGGAAGGTGGCCGGGGCCATGTGCATAGGGTGGTTTCCTCAGAGTATCTGGAAGAAGAAATAAATCGAAAGCAGGGCCATGACCGCAAATATTACCAACAACCTGTATTGAATCATCGCCAACTGCCAAAAGGAGACTATCCGGCCGCTCCCGGTCGTTGCCTCGCTGAGCCCATCGATGCTTCCGTCAATTACCTTGTTGTCATTTTGATAGCACAAATAGGATATGCCCCTGTCGACGACACGGTCCACGAGAAACCCGTAGAAGCGATCGATGTACCATCTCTGGGAAAACAACCTGTAAAGTGGGCCAATCTTTTCGACGAAACCGATTTGCTTTGCGCCGCCGCGGCCGAATTCAAGCCATGCCAGCGCGGCGCCTGCAGCCGCAAGGCCCAGCGCAACCATATGGGACCAGGCCAAAGGCCCGCCTTCAGGCGCGGCGGCGGAGGCTATTGAGCCCCCCGGCAAACTTCCCAGGAGAAATTGCTCCAGCGAATTTTTAAAAAAACCCAGAATTACCGTAATGGTTGCCAGGATAACGAGCGGCCACGCCATAAACCAATAATGGGATTCGTGCCCGGCCTCGCCTGCATCGGGGTGGGGAACCGGTTCCGGGGTGGATGTCCCTTTTTGAGGACGTGGCAGCAGCAGGATAAAAATCACGCGGAAGGCGTAATAGGCCGTCAGGAAAACCCCGGCCAGACCGGCCACCAGCCAAATGGGGTTGGACAATCCGGCAAGGGACCCGATTATGGCCTCTTTGCTGAAGTATCCGGACAGAGGGGGGAAACCGGAAAGGGCCGCGGCGGCCAAAGTTATCGAAACCGCCGGGACAAGCATGCGCCTGGCCCCCAGGCGGCCCAGTTCGTAGACGTCGTTTGTATTGTAACGATGGATTAAGACCCCGGAGCAAAGAAAGAGCAGCGCCTTGAATCCGGCGTGCGTCGTTAGATGGAAGAACCCGGCAAAATAGCCTCCCGCGCCCAACGCCATTATCATAAACCCAAGCTGGCTGATGGTCGAATAGGCCCACACTTTCTTGATGTCCCGGTCGACCATGGCCATAGTGGAGGAGAGCAGCATGCTTATCGTGCCGATTGCCAGAAAGATGTTCATGGCTTCCGGCGACATACTGAAAAAAGGGAAAAGCCGTGCGAAAAGATATACTCCGGCGGCAACCATTGTCGCCGAATGCAGCAGCGCGCTGACGGGAGTGGGGCCTTCCATGGCGTCGGGCAGCCAGGTAAGCAGTGGGAATTGCGCACTCTTGCCGACTATTCCACCAAAGATCAGGAGTGCTGTGAGGGTGAGGACCGAGGGAGACATGGCCGATGCGGCCGGGCCGTTAAGGTCTAAAATGCCGAGGTTGCCCGTGTGCAAGAAAAGAAGCAAAAAACCGATAAAGAAAGCCACATCTCCCGCGCGGGTCATTACGAAGGCTTTCTTACCCGCCTGGGTGGCGCTGAATTTTTCATACCAGAAGCCGATGAGCAGATATGACGACAGCCCCACCAACTCCCAGAAGATATAGAGCTGCAATATCGAAGGCGACACGACCAGGGTCATCATGGCCCAGGCGAAAAGGGACATGAACGCGTAGTAGCGCGAAAAGCCGGGATCACCCGCCATATATCCAAGCGAGTAGACCTGCACGAGAAAGCAGATCGAGGCCACGACCACAAACATAAGGAGGCTGAGTTGATCGAGCAGAAAGCCGAACGGAACGTCCAAACCGCTCGAGGCCAGCAGCGACGCCGTATACTGAACCGGTTCCGTCATCTTCAGATTCAGAGACAGCAGCGCAATGGAGCAGGCGAGTGAAACTGAAACGGCCCCGATCGAGAGGGCGGAGGAGAGCCGCGGCCTCCTCCGCGTGACAATCAGTATCAGCAGGAATGCTGCAAACGGCAGCATGGTCGCCACAGCCAGGAGCGTAGTGGCAATATCAGACGGCAAGCCTACCATCGTCGTTTTACCTCAGAAGGTTAAAATTGCTCGGATCGAAAGAGCCCGTTCGCTTGAAGGCGTAAACGACTATCGCCAGTCCTATCGACACTTCGGTTGCCGCCACCGCCAGGATAAAGAGCACGAAGGTCTGTCCCTCCAGTTCCTGCCAGCGCAGGGAGGCCCCGGCGAAGGCAATGGCTACGGCGTTCAGCATGATCTCGATGCCGAGGATGATCATGATAAGGTTGCGCCTGACCACGGTGCAAAATACCCCCAACGCGAAGATTATTCCGACAACCACCAGGACATGACTAAACGGCACGATCATATCTTTTCCTCAATTCGACTCTTGCGTGGGCCTATCCCCAGGTGCAATGCCCCGATCAGTGCGACCAGGAGCAAAATCGAGATGACCTCTATTAAGAACCAGTGATGCTCGAAAAGATACTCGGCGAATTGCGCGGGTGTAGCCACCATGGCGGCCAGGGAGGTTTGCGTACCCAGCGTTTCGAATATCATCGCTACGGCCGCGGCCAGGTAGATCAGTCCGAAAACGGCCGCCGGGAGCCACTGGCTCAAGGGAAACATGACCTCCTCGGACGATTCCACCCTGATCATCATGACCACAAACAGGAAGAGCACCATTATCGCGCCCGCGTAGATAATCACTTCCAGGGCCGCCAGAAGGGGGGCGCCTAAAAGGTAGAAGAGCATGGCGGTCCCAAAAAAGGAAACAATCAGGTAAACCACCGCATGCACCAGATTGCGCCGGGTGATCGCCATGGCGGTCGCACCTATAACTACCGCCGATATCAGATAAAAGAAAAATCCATAAAGAGTCATATTGCAACCGATGGTAGCGCCGTCTCGCCATGGCGGCGCGTTCTTGCCACACGCGGGATTTCTTCCCCGGTTCCCGCTCCTTACTACGGCATATTGCTTTTGAGATCGACCGGTTTCCGCTCGCCGACGTGCTCCCCCTTATCCCCGTAATTGGTGGCCACCCCGGCGTACCTGTAGAAGTTGTACTCCTTGTCCTTTCCCTGGTGATCGACCAGGAGGTCTTCCTTTTCGTAGACAAAAGAGAGAATATCTTTTTTGCAGAATTCGAAATCGGTCGTGAGTTGAATCGCGGAGGTCGGACAGGCCTCCTCGCAAAGTCCACAGTAGATGCAGCGGGCGAAGTTGATCCGAAACCAGGATGCGTAGCGGCGTCCATCCGGCCTTTCGGCGCCCTCCATCGAGATGCAGTTTACGGGGCAGACCGCCGAGCAGAGGTAACAGGAGACGCAGCGTTCACCGCCATCGGGGTCGCGCGTCAGTATAATTCTGCCCCGCGCCCGGATCGGCAACGGCCGCTTGTATTCGGGGTACTGCTCGGTTATCGGTTTTCGAAAAAGATGAATAAAAGTCGTGGCAAAACCTGAAGCCAACGCCTTTACCGCTTCCCAGGCCGATTCCATTTCCAATTCTCCCCGGACGTTTTTGCTCTTAACTATTCACCAGTCACTATTTACCGAACAACATACCCGCTGCCCCCGTCGCCAAAATATTCAAAAGGGCCAGGGGAATCAGAAGCTTCCACCCAAGGGCCATGAGTTGGTCGTATCTCAGCCGGGGAATTGTGCCCCGCACCCAGATCATGAACAGGGCAACCAGAAATATCTTTATGAGCAGCCAGACGAGCGGCGGGAAAAAAGGTCCTCGCCAGCCTCCCAGGAACAGTACGGACATGAGGCCTCCAAAGACCATCATGTGAACGTACTCGCCCAGGAAAAAGAGGCCGAAACGCATGCCGCTGAATTCGGTGTGATATCCGGCGACCAGTTCGTTTTCGGCCTCCGGCAGATCGAAAGGGATCCTCTTGCTTTCCGCCATCGCGCTTATGACAAAAATGAGGAAGGCCAGAGGTTGGAAAATGATAAACGGGCATTTTTGCTGGGCCTGAACTATTTCCACCAGGCTGAAGGAGTGCGCCATCATGACAACCGGGATGAGCGAAAGCCCCAGCGAAAGTTCATAGCTGATCATCTGGGCCGCACCCCGTATGCCTCCCAGAAGAGCGTATTTCGAGTTCGATGCCCAGCCGCCGAGCGCCACGCCATAGACGCTAAGGGACGACAAGGCAAAAACGAAGAGAAGTCCTATGTTCAAATCGGTTACAACCAGCGGGACCTTGTGGCCCCATAGGGTTATGTCGGTCCCGAAAGGGACCACCGCGAACATGAGGAAGGCGGTGGTGGCCACTATCGCCGGGGCTATCAGAAAAAGCGCCCTGTCCGCCCCATCGGGTACCGTATCCTCCTTGGCGATCATCTTGACAATATCGGCAAGAGGCTGGAGCAAACCGAAGGGACCCGCCCTATTAGGCCCATAACGGATTTGGAGCCGCGCCAGGAATTTGCGTTCCACCCACACCAGGTAGGCGGCCATAAGGAGCAAGAAAACCAGCACGACGGTCAGCTTGACGATCAAGATGATGAATCCCACAATCCAGGTCAGCATCGAGTAGTTTTCCAGGTCTTGGTTTTGAGTTCTGAGTCGCCATCGGATTGAGAACCGGGCACTCAAAACCCGGGTTCTACCTGTCTATGTCCGGCAAAATGATGTCTATGGACCCGATAATCGAGATCAGGTCCGCTATGCTCTCACCGGTCGCCATGAAGGGCAGTACCTGCACATTGGCGAAGCCGGGCCCCCGTACGCGCATGCGATAGGCATAACCGAGACCATCGCTCACGGCGTAATAGCCATGCTCTCCTCTCGGTCCTTCCGTGGCTGCGTAGGCTTCTCCCCTTGGGATTTTCATGCCCCTTGTCACATTTATAAAATGATGAATAAGGGTTTCGATGTCCCTGAGCATCTCACTGCGTTTCGGTATAACATACCGGTAGTCCTCGCTTGCGTAGCGGCCCGAAGGCATGTTCGCGGCAACCTGCCCGATAATCCTGATGCTCTGGCGCATCTCTTCCACCCTCACCAGGTAGCGTGCATAGCAGTCGCCGTCTGTAGCCGTGGGGACCTCGAATTCATAATTGTCATAGCCCGAGTAGGGCATCTTTTTGCGAAGGTCCCAATCGAGGCCGCAGGCGCGCAGGTTCGGTCCGCTGACCCCCCAGTCCATTGCCTCTTCGAGGCTGATAAGGCCGATTCCCTTCGTCCTGGCCATGAAGATTGGGTTTTTCCCCAATAGCTTTTCATATTCCCTGAGGCGGCGCCGGGAATATGGAAACAAGGTCGTCGACAGCCTGTTTCCAGCCTTCGGGCAGATCGGCGGCCACTCCTCCAATCCTTAAGTATTCGGGATGGAGCCTTCCGCCGGTGATAAGCTCGACTATGTTGAGGATCATCTCGCGTTCGGCGAAGGTATAAAAATTCGGCGTCATTGCTCCGAGATCGTGCGCGAAGGTGGCGAACCAGACCAGGTGATTGCTCAGGCGGTACAGCTCCGCCAGCATGACACGAATAGCCTGTGCCCGCTCCGGGACCCCGATACCGGCCAGGGTCTCGACAGCCGTTACGTATGAGAGTTCATTGCAACAGCCCCCCAGGTAGTCATTGCGGTCCGTGTAGGGGATATACTGATGCCAGCTCTGCCGCTCCCCCAGCTTTTCAGCCGCCCGATGATGGTAGCCGATCTCCAGGTCCAACGCCCGGATCTCTTCTCCTTCGAGGGCGGCAATACAGCGCAAAAGACCGTGAGTGCTGACGTGGTGCGGACCGATATTGAGGAAAAACTCGTGCCCGCCGCTCGACGCCTTGTGGTCCAGGCCGGCCAATTCCCGGGCGTCCATGGGCTGGCGCATCCGGGCGTCGGCTAATGTATAGGGAGGCATCTGTGTCCCGCGGCCGGGGTAATCCTTCCTGAGCGGGTGGCCCTCCCACCATTGGGGCATCAAGATTCTGCGAAGATTCGGGTGGCCTTCGAAGCCGATGCCGAACATGTCGTAGACTTCACGCTCGTACCAGTTGGCGCTGGGCCAGAGATCGGTAACCGAGGCGGCAGAGGGACAGGCGCCGTTCAGCCCCGATTTTATTCGAATACGTCTTACCGCATCGAAGGAGAGCAATTGGTAGACAAGCGTAAAATCGGGATAGCTCTGCTTCGATCTCTGTGCGTAGGCTTCGGCTGCCCCCGTGTCGCTAATCGCTTCCGAAAAGCTTTTGTCCCAGATTCGGTCTCTTCTGGCCGACTCGTCGATTGCCGTAAGATCATCGAGCCGTTTGTATCTCTGAGCTGATTCAAATTTGAGGTAACGCAGCACATCATGTACGCTGTCCCGGTCGACATGGAAGGTGAGCATATCGGATACGTGAAGTTCCTGGCGCACTCCCTCCCCGAAACGCGCCCGCAGTTCAGCGCCAAGCGACTGGTCGACACTCGACAGTTGAATGTGGCGGGCGGGCGGCGTCCACATTGTGTCCGCTCTGCTGCCCCACTGCTGCGGCCGTTCCGGCAGCACCGAGGCGCCCCTGATAGTTACGCCTTCGTAGCCGGGACCGCGCGGGTCCCCGGACTTGGTCGCCCCTTCTTCCAGGATCGGCTTGTCCGTACCCTGGGTCCCCCCTCCCAGATGGAAAATCTTACGGGCCGGCTTCTCGATGGAGGAGATCTTTTCCTGCAAAATGACCAGGGCATCGAGAACGGCCTCCGGACGTGGAGGACATCCCGGGATGTAAACATCGACCGGAATGATTTGGTCGACACCCTGTACGACGCTATAGACGTCGTACATGCCTCCGGAATTCGAGCACGACCCCATTGAGATCACCCACTTCGGTTCCGGCATCTCTTCATAGAGACGCAGCAAAACAGGGGCAATTTTTTTGAAGACAGTCCCTGAAACGATCAGAAGATCGGCCTGTCTCGGGGAAGGCCGCAGCACTTCCGCACCGAACCTGGCAAGATCATAGCGGGAAGTAAAGGCGGCCGCCTCCTCGACAAAGCAGCAGGAAAGCCCGAAAAACATCGGCCAGAGACTGTATTTGCGCGACCAGTTAACCACCGAGTCCGTAAGGCTCAGGAACCGGCCGGCCGTTCTTCCCTGTTCATCTCTCCCCAATCGAGCCCTCCGTGTTTCCAAACATAAAACAGTCCGATCAGCAACAAAACGATGAAAAAAGACATCTGGACATACGCGGCCCAACCGGCACTCCGGTAAACTACGGCCCAGGTGAAAATAAATGCTCCTTCCACATCAAAGATCAGGAAGAAGATGGCCACCAGGTAGAAAGGAACGGGATAGCGGAATCGAGCCGACCCGGTCGGGATGATGCCGCATTCGTATGGTCTTGATTTTTCCACGGAGTTTTTCTTTTCACCGACCCAGGCTGCCAGAAAAAGCTGTGAAGCAATGAAGGCCGCCACCAAGACCGTATAGACCAGCAGGCTGAAAACTCCGGGTTCCCAGGGCGACATCGTTCCATCAGCTACCGGCTGCATTTGTCCTCCTCAGGATTGTGAAAATTGGGGGAGATATGAAATTGCGACCCGACCAGTTACTTTTTTCATTCTTGCCGCCCCCCTGAAAAAAGCGACGTGTCAGCCAAGGTAATAATCGACCTGCCCGTGGTAAATAGGTGTGGCGCCATTTACCGCGCTTAAGATTCCGTTTTAGTGGTTTCCATGCAGGTTATGTTTATCGTATACAAGTGAGACAAACGAGAATCGGGGTGCGGGAAACGGGGAGACATCCATAAATTTTAGACCGGCATGGGAAACACCGCCGCCGAGACTTTTCGATTGCAATTTGACAAGGCTGAACGGATTGTTTTATAAGAGTGGCTCAGGTCAAATTTGAGAAGTTTCCGGATCGCGTTTTAAGAGTGGTTCAGTCCGAGTCTCATAAATTTCCGGAGCGCGTCCTAAAAGCGGTTCAGTCCGAGTCTCATAAATTCCTGAGAGTGAGCAGAGGTGTACCGCCTATTTTCATGAGAGGAGCACTTGATGGCCGACAACATCATTGAGATTACAGACAACAGTTTCGAACAGGAAGTACTTCAATCGGGCGTACCCGTTCTGGTTGATTTCTGGGCTCCCTGGTGTGGCCCCTGTCGCGCCATCGCCCCCGTTGTCGAGGAACTTTCCACCGATTACGGGGCGAAGCTCAAGGTGGCAAAATGCAACGTTGACGACAACCCGAAAGTGCCCGGAAAATATGGCATCCGTGCTATCCCGACTCTCATCATCTTCAAGGACGGGAACGTGAGTGAGCAGATCACCGGAGCTGTGGCAAAATCGCAGATTACGGCGGCGATCGATAAGGCCATTGGGTAGCCGCCCCGGCCTTTTTGCCCCGAATGTATGAATTATGCAAGTATTCCAAAACGAAAAATGTTCATTTATTCTCTGTAATGTGATAGATGAGGTTAAGGGTAAGCTGGAGGGTGTCGCGGGACTGACGCTACGGGACGTCAAAGAATTTGGAAGTCTCGGGTTTGCCGGTTGCCGGAGTCTTTGTTTTCATCGGAACAAAACCGAATTCCGAATTCATTCCTGGGGAAATAGAGCGCGGTCCCACTGGTTTCATCCACACTGGCCGGGAGACGGCCGTAGCGGTACCGGGTGTTTTTGACGCGGGAATCGTACGAGACGAAGAGGCCGGGGCGAGACGGCGATCTCCGTGAGGGGTGAGGCTGGAGTCGTTTTCAGCGCGGGCCGCTTACATAGAGAGCACTTTTTGACCTTCACGACTTCATGGGGGCTTCTTATGGTTTGCATCTTTAATTGCTCAAAGTGGGTTTCCCGTCCGGTGGGCCTCCTGCTGACGGCCATAGCCTTTTTGGCCCTGAGCGGATGCGGCGGCATAAATCTTACCGACCATCATTTCAGCGATATTTTCTCAAAGAAAAAATCGACGACTATCGATAAGACGGCCGAACAACTCGCTGTTTCCGGTTCGGCGTTGATGGAGAAACAGGACTACGGAAAAGCGGCCGAGGACTTCAAGAGCCTCAAAGAGCACTACCCTTACAGCAAATACGCGATTCTTGCCGACTTGAAGCTGGGCGACGCCTACTTTTTAGGTAAAAAGTACAGCGAGGCTGCAATGACTTACGAGGAATTCGTACGTCTTCATCCGCGCAACGAGGTGATCCCCTACGTTCTTTACCAGGTTGGGATGAGCCACTTTTTGACCTTCACCGCCATTGACCGCGACCCTGAAGATACTCAGACGGCAACGCAGGCGTTCGAGAAGGTAATCCAGAATTTCCCGGATTCGGAATACGCGGCAAAGGCCCAAGAACAAATAGTGGAGTGCAGGAAACGCATCATTTCTCATATGTTCGGTGTTGCGAAGCATTACTACATAAACAAATACTACTCAGCCGCCAAGACGCGTCTGGACACCATGGTTGAAAAATACCCCCAGGCGGTGTCAGAGTTGGGATACGGGCCCAGTGTCCAAAGAATGCTCTCGAAATGTAATGTTGAAATTGCCAAGGGAGAAAAGAAGCCCGATATCTGGACTCGGATGGGATTGTAGGTTAAATAAAATAATAATTAGGCAAAATGGGTTGATTTTGCCTCTCGGTTATGACTACATTGACGTGAGCGAATGCGTCCGGGTTTTCCACAAATTGTTGACAAGCGGGGGAGCTTCCCGCGCGTTCAACACGAAGAGGAGAGAGAACCTGCCGTTTTACCCCCGGCGTGCCGCAGGCAAAATAAGTACTGATCAAGAGCTTTTATCGGTCAGACTTGATCGTCGGCAATTTCCATTCCCGCAAAGCTGTGCCCCATCTCCTCTGGAGTTGCTGTAACGTCTCTTAATCGGAAGAAAAATCAGTTTAGATTTTAAAAAATACCTTTTACCGGAGAACATTTCATGCCTGATGCATCAGCCCCCCCAGTGGAGACCGCTAACAGGGAGTCCGTGCGCGACCGGCGCAACGAGATGAACTTGGTCGAGCTAAAAAACAAGAACATTCGTGAACTTATGACAATCGCAAAGGCTTATAACATCGACGGCGCGAGTTCGATGCGAAAGCAAGACCTGATTTTTGCGCTCCTACAGGCCCAGGCGGAAATGAGCGGTCTCATTTACGGAGAAGGGGTGCTCAAGATTCTCCCCGACGGCTTCGGGTTTCTAAGGAGTCAGAATTATAACTACCTGCCGGGGCCCGATGACATCTATGTTTCACCATCGCAGATACGCCGGTTCAATCTGCGAACGGGTGACAGCATTTCCGGGCAGATCAGGCCACCGAAGGACAACGAACGCTACTTTGCGCTTTTAAAGGTGGAGTCAGTCAATTACGAGGACCCGGAAACAGCTCGGGACAAAATTCTTTTCGATAACTTGACCCCTCTTTATCCGGACCGCAGGATCAGCCTGGAGACGACGTCGGAGAACCTGTCCACGAGGGTGATGGACCTTTTGACCCCAATCGGCTCCGGGCAGCGCGGGCTTATCGTGGCACAGCCCAGGACCGGCAAGACGATGCTGCTCCAGAACATCGCCAACGCTACTGCGGCAAATCACAAGGACGCATACCTGATCGTGCTGCTGATCGATGAGCGGCCGGAAGAGGTCACGGATATGCAGCGGAACGTGCGGGCCGAGGTGGTGAGTTCGACTTTCGACGAGCCGCCTCAGAGGCATGTGCAGGTTGCCGAAATGGTGATCGAGAAGGCCAAGCGCCTCGTCGAACACAAAAAGGACGTCGTTATTCTGCTCGACAGTATAACCCGGCTTGCCCGCGCCTATAACTCCGTGGTTCCTCCGAGTGGGAAAATACTCTCCGGCGGTCTCGACTCGAATGCGCTCCATCGTCCGAAACGTTTCTTCGGCGCGGCACGTAACGTCGAACAGGGGGGGAGTCTAACGATTATCGCCACGGCGCTGATCGACACCGGAAGCCGTATGGATGAAGTTATTTTCGAAGAATTCAAGGGCACCGGCAACCTCGAAATAGTCCTCGACCGCAAACTGGCCGACCGCCGCATCTTCCCGGCAATCGACATAAACAAGTCCGGAACGCGCAAGGAGGAGATGCTTATTTTGCCCGAGGACCTGAACCGGATCTGGATTTTACGAAAGCTGCTCTCGCCTCTTAACCCGATCGACGCAATGGAGTTTCTGCTCGACAAAATGCAGGGCACGAAGAACAACGCTGAATTCCTGGCCTCAATGAACAGGTAGGGCGAGGCTTGCGCTCGCTTCCTCCAGGTTTTTGTGCGTCACCTGCTACTTTTTCGCCTGTCGATGAAATCGATTGCAAAATTCGGGAATTGATTTACAATTATTAGTTCTGGTATTTATCCGTCTTAAGGAGGGAGGAATATAGATGAAAGAGGATATTCATCCGGAGTATTTTCAAACGGTAATTAAATGTGCCTGCGGCAACGAAATCACCACCGGTTCTACGAAAAAAGAAATCCGCGTGGAGATTTGCTCGAAGTGCCACCCGTTCTACACGGGAAAACAGAAGCTGGTCGATTCGGCCGGGCGCATTGAAAGATTTCGGCGGAAGTATGAAAAGTTCCAAAAGACCGAGGGCACAAAATAGCCCCGGCCCGAGAACCCTGAAATGGCCTCCTGTCGGAGGATCCCGTCTTGGCCAAGCGTGGCACGTGGCGGGCGTGTACAACGAACCGGCACCTTACCGGTTCTTTGCGTTTGACCGGTTTTTTTTACGATCGAGGGATGGACTGCCTCGAGGCAAGTGGACCGAATGTTTGACAGGCTGGAAAGTGTAGTACGCAAATTTCACGAGCTCGAAGAGGAGCTTGGCAACCCTGATGTGCTAAGCAATCAGAGGGAATATCAGCAGGTTGCAAAGGAGCGGTCCGAACTTCTTCCGCTGGCGGAAAAGTACGGGCGCTATAAGAGCTTGAAAGAGCAGGCACTGGAAAGCCAGGCGCTTTTCGAGCGGGAAGAAGATCCCGAGATGCGCGAGATGATCCGGGAGGAAATCGGCAGTCTGAAAGAGCAGCTCGAGAAGACTGAAAATGAGCTGAAGGTGATGCTGGCCCCAAAAGACCCCAATGACGACAAGAACGTCATCCTGGAAATTCGGGCGGGGACGGGGGGCGAGGAGGCGGCTCTTTTTGCCGCCGACCTTTTCCGGATGTATGCACGCTATGCTGAGCTGCGCAAGTGGAAGGTCGAAATCCTGGACTCGAACCCGACCGGAATCGGAGGGTTCAGGGAAATAATAGCATCGGTTAACGGCAGGGGAGCTTTCAGCAGGCTCAAATACGAACGAGGGGTCCACAGGGTGCAGCGAATCCCGGCTACGGAGAGCCAGGGCAGGATACACACGTCGGCGGTAACTGTCGCGGTGCTCCCCGAGGCTGAGGAAGTAGATGTTTTTATCGACCCCAATGACGTTCGCGTGGACGTATTCCGTTCGTCGGGTCCGGGGGGGCAGAGCGTCAATACTACCGATTCGGCAATTCGAGTGACGCACCTTCCATCGGGGCTGGTCGTAATCTGCCAGGATGAAAAATCGCAGCACAAAAATAAGGCTAAGGCGCTCAAGGTGCTGCGCTCGCGCCTGCTCGACTTGATGCAGCGCGAGCAGGAAGCCAGGATCGCCCAGGACCGGAAGAGCCAGGTGGGAACGGGAGACCGCAGCGAAAGAATCCGCACCTATAATTTTCCTCAGAACCGCGTGTCCGATCATCGGATAAATCTGACGATCTACAAACTGGATGTCATACTGACAGGCACGCTTGACGAACTCATAGACCCCCTGAACACCTATTTCCAGACCGAAGCCCTGAAAAGCACGGCGTAAAGGCGCGCGGTACTCGCGTAAAAAAACTGTCCAACGGCAATTTTACTATATCTCAGACTATGATGGATTCAATGGCGGGGGGCTTTAGCCAAAGGATCGGCAAACCAGCGGCGCTTCGAACTGCATTCGCCGCGAACGCGCGGGGAACATAGGGAAAGCCAAAACCTCAATCGGCTCGAATTTGTTCGGGTTCGCTAATTTACCAAAACCCTTCCTGTCGCGGTTGCCCTTTTTTTACTCGGCCTTTTTTTCTCTTCGACGACGGCTTTTATCATTGCGGCGATTTCGGCCCCGGTAAGCGCGTCCTTTAGAAGAAAATGATCCACGCCATATTTTTTGGCTACTTTGCGATACTCCGGAAAGTCATAGCTCGTGAAGATGCTTATGACCAGATCCGGGTAGATGCCCTTGATTTCGCGCGTCAGTTCGAGCCCATTTTTCCCCGGCAGGCGGATGTCCATGAAAACTACGTCTGGTGAAGACTCATTGATTTTGATGAGAGCATCGGTGCCGTCGACGGATTCGTCCACCAAGAGCGACGGGATATACATCTTGAGGATTTCTTTAAAGGAGCGCCTGAAAAAATCGTTGTTCTCTACAATGAGTATCGATGCCATTTCCTGCCTCCCCTTTCGCCCCCCCAGGCAAAGCTTATGGTAGATTTCGTGATCTTCGCGTAACATGATATTTCCAAAAAGGGACTGGGTAAATACAGGGTTTCACGTATTTGTTGTCGTTGCAAGACATTATATATCAGAGCTATGCGCCCGGTACATGTACTTGTAATCTGAGACAAAAAGGGAGTCGTGAATTTTTGAGGGAAGCGTGTCCGATATAACGGAGGTTTGCCCGGATTTTCGTCGGAACTCCAGGAAATCCTTTTGGAACAAAGCCTGCGAATTTTTATTCCCCAAACATCCGAATGGCCGCGAAACCCTTAAAATTCAACAAGATAAAAAAAGAGGCCACAATTGACTTTAGAGTTCCATTTGCTATACTGGCCAAGGAATCTGAGTTATCCTTGTCAGCTGGAAAATTATCTTGAGAGGGCGAAATCCTTTGCGTCAGACTAAATTCATATTCATCACAGGTGGTGTTTTATCCTCGCTCGGCAAAGGTTTGGCAGCCGCCTCCATCGGCGCGTTGATGGAGAGCAGGGGCCTTCGTGTTTCGCTTCAGAAGCTGGATCCTTACATAAACGTCGATCCGGGGACGATGAACCCTTTCCAGCACGGCGAAGTTTTCGTTACGGACGACGGTGCTGAAACCGATCTGGATCTCGGCCACTACGAGCGGTTCACTCATGCAAAGCTTGGCAAACAGAACAACTATACGTCGGGCAGCATCTACTATCGAGTCATAATGAAAGAGAGACGGGGAGAGTACCTGGGCGGGACAGTTCAGGTTATCCCGCATATCACCGACGAGATAAAGGCGTGTATACACGGTGCCGCCGATCACGTCGACGTCGTGATAGTGGAAATCGGTGGGACAGTCGGGGACATCGAGAGCCTCCCTTTTCTAGAGGCGATCCGGCAGTTTCGAAATGACGTCGGCAGGGAAAATGCCATTTTCATTCATGTAACGCTCGTCCCTTTCCTTTCGACCTCCGGCGAAATGAAGACCAAGCCCACTCAGCACAGTGTAAAAGAGCTGCGTGGCATCGGTATTCAACCCGATATCCTGCTGTGCCGGACAGAAAAGATGCTCTCGGCCGAGATAAAGGGCAAAATCGCTCATTTCTGCAATGTGGAAACAGACGGTGTTATAACGGCATTGGATGTCGACTGTATCTACGAAGTCCCTTTGCTTTTCCACCAGGAGGGGCTGGACGAAAAGATCGTAAGGCTGCTCAATATCTGGACGCGTGCGCCCCTGCTGGATGACTGGGAGAAGCTGGTAAGCGGGATGAAAACCCCCCAGTTCAAAGCGCGCATTGCGATCGTCGGGAAATATATCGACCTCAAGGAATCCTACAAGAGCCTCAATGAGGCCCTCACGCACGGGGCCGCCGCCCACGGTTTAAGCCTCGATCTTGACTATGTCGATTCGGAAAACGTGGAAAAGGATGGCGGTGAGGCGCTGATAGAGGGGGCCGATGGGATCCTGGTGCCGGGCGGTTTCGGCCAGCGCGGAGTCGAGGGTAAAATCAAGGCTATCCGATTTGCGCGTGAGAACCGGATTCCTTTTCTGGGCATCTGCCTCGGCATGCAGCTTGCCACCGTTGAGTTCGCGCGAAACGTCGCCGGGCTTGAAAAAGCCCACAGTATGGAGTTCGACAAACACACGCCTGATCCGGTGATCTACCTGATGCGGGAATGGTTTGACTACAAAAGTAACTCGATCATACGGCGGGACGAAGATTGCGATTACGGCGGGACGATGCGCCTGGGCGCCTATCCATGTGTGCTCGAACCGGGCAGCTTCGCCGCCGAGGCTTACCGGACGGTCGAGATCTCCGAGCGGCACCGTCACCGCTTTGAGTTCAACAACAAATACAGGGAAGTCCTGGCGGAACACGGAATGATTTTTACCGGGCTCTCGCCGGACAAGAACCTCGTAGAGCTGATCGAGCTTCCGGAGCACCCCTGGTTTGTCGGCTGCCAATTCCACCCGGAGTTTAAGTCACGTCCGATGGAGCCTCATCCGCTGTTTAAGGCTTTCGCGGGCAAGGCGCTCGAAGAGGCCCGGCGGAAGGACCCCGAAACCTTCGCTAAACGATGTTAGGCGGACGCCGTGGATTTTGAAGTCTTCGGCCAGAAGATCGGGCGCGAGCGACTTTTTCTCATCGGCGGTCCCTGTGTGATCGAAAGCGAGGAAATCACTCTCGAAGTGGCTTACTTTCTAAAGAATACCTGCGCTCGATTAAAAATTCCTTTCGTATTTAAAAGCTCTTATGACAAGGCAAACCGTACATCGTTGCGATCCTATCGCGGGCCCGGCCTCGAAAAGGGCCTCGGTATTCTCGCCCGTGTCCGGGAGCGCTGCGATGTCCCTGTCCTTACCGACGTCCATACGGTGGCAGAGGTCGAACCGGTCTCCCGGGTTGTCGATATCTTGCAGATACCCGCTTTTCTCGCACGCCAGACCGATCTTGTAGTGGCCGCCGGCCGGACAGGAAAACCGGTAAATCTCAAAAAACCTCAATTTTTTTCACCGCGCGATATGGGGCAAGCGATAGAGAAGCTCAGGGAGACCGGAAACGAGCGGATTCTTCTGACCGAGCGCGGCGCCCAGTTCGGCTACAACAATCTCGTGGTCGATATGCGCTCTATCGGGACCATGGCTGATTTCGATTATCCGGTCGTCTTCGACGCAACTCATAGCGTACAGCTTCCAGGCGCCCTGGGCGCCTCCTCGGGCGGGGAGAGGCGCTTTGTGCCGGCTCTGGCGCGCGCGGCGGTTGCGGCCGGCGCCCATGGGATATTCATTGAAACCCACCCCGAACCGGACAAGGCGCTTTGTGACGGCCCGAATTCACTTCCTCTTGAACAAACGGCCGACCTACTCGAAAGTCTTGTCCGCATATATGAAATTGTGAGTGGCCAAAGTGCTTGATCCAAAACCGGAGACGCAGTCTCAAGGAATCGAAAAAGTGCCGGAACAAAAACAGGAGACGCCGGCTCAGGGTTCCAACGATACGCGAGCCGAGCTGGAAAAGCGCATTCGATGTATTCGGATGATGATTTTCGACGTTGACGGGGTCCTGACCGATGGACGGATAATCTATACGGACGAGGGCTCGGAGATAAAGGAATTCGACTCTCAGGACGGGCATGGAATAAAGCTGCTCCAACGCGCCGGGATCGAAGTCGCCCTGATTTCGGGGCGGGCCTGCCGGGCGGTCGAGCATCGCGCCCGCAGCCTGGGAATAACCAGGCTGTACCAGGGCTCAAAGGTCAAGCTCGAAGCCTACGGGCAGATCCTGTCGGATACGGGTCTCAAAGAACATGAGACCGGTTTTATGGGAGATGACCTGATAGACATTCCCGTGATGCGCCGCGCAGGGTTTTCCGTGGCCGTCCCTAACGGAGTGTCTCACATCTTCCCGTTCGCTCATTATATAACCAGGGCAAGCGGCGGACGCGGGGCCGCAAGGGAAGTCTGTGAAATGATCCTTCAGGTCCAGGGACTGTGGGAAAGCACAATGGAACGCTATCTGGCCGACCCGCCGAAACAGGGTTCTTAGGCGGCAGCCGTGCGCCGGGGACCATGGTAAGGGTGACGGGTTGCGTTGGGCTTCGCCCGTACTGATACTTATCTGTGTATATCTGTAGATTATCTCGGTACTTATCCGTTAAATCCGAGGTTTCCCCTGTCTTTTTTCTTTTTGAAACATCTGCGCCATCTGCGGGATCGTTGCAGCTGGGGTGACGGGGTCGCCCTGCACTCCACCCATCCTACGATCTTTTCATGGTTCGGTTGTTTGGGCCTTTTCTGCTTTTCCTCGCATTTCCAAAGCCTTACGTAATAAGCCTTTACAGTCAATATTACCCATGTTAAAGTACCATCCCGAACTGTAATCATTTAATTTGATTAAGTATTTTAATGGGCAAAGATGTTTTTCCGATTCTGTTTCGAGTTTAAGGTTTTTGTCATTTTTACCGTTTATTAGGCTAATTGCTGTTACGAAAAGTCTCTCGCGAGGTGCAAAATCCCCCCTGCCCCCCTTTAAAAAGGGGGGTGATTGCCGCGTCTTTTCGAGGTTTCAGGGTGTCCCGAAGGGACGTGAGATACTGTTGGTGAAGGAAAATTCGTCAAGAAGGCTATAAGCCGGGCATTGTGAGAAAACTGGTAACGGTAAGGATGTGACAGATGAACTGGCGATCCGATTGCGCTGAAGAGATTTTGGCAAAAGACGCGCGGGGAGAGCGAAACAGAGTGGCAGGAAACGCAGGCAGGTCTGAGTAATGAGTTTTAAGGTCAAACTTGCGCAATTTTTAGTCGTCATAGTCATCGTCGGGCTTTGCCTGGTTCTTGCGGCCGGTGTCTGGAAGGGGAAATCGGGACCTGTCCAACAGGAGAAGCCGCAAGCCAGCACGACAGAGGCGGAGATGAAGCTCACCGATATGGAATTTACCGAGATGCAGGATGGCAAAAGGTTCTGGACCCTGCGTGCCTCGGAAGCCAAATACTTTCAGGACCAGCAAAAGACATTGCTTCAGGCGGTCAGTTTAACTTTCTACGTTGATAAGACGAACGAAGAAATCCATGTCAAAAGTAGTGAAGGAGTTCTTCACGCCGGGACCAAGGACATCGAGCTCAAGGGCAATATTGTTGCAGAGTTGCCGCGGGAATATGTAATTACTACGGAGACTGCGAATTACAATCACAGCAACAGGATCCTTGAATCCGACGATCCGGTTCATATCTCGGGTCCAGGGCTGGAACTGGACGGCAACGGGTGGAAATACAATCTGGCGGACCACGCCGCGAGTGTGAAGAGCGACGTCAAAGCCTCTCTTGTCGTGGATGACCTCAAAATCGAAAAGTAGGCCCCCAATCGGCGCATGGCCGCAGTATCGAGGGATCGTATGAGAAGAATCAGAACCGTGAGAGTGCTTGCAGGCCTTTTCCCGGCCATTTTCGTTTCATTGTTTTTCTGCTGTCAACTGCATGCGGCCGGCGCCAAACCGGACAAGCAGATGCCGAATATGGAGCAAGACTTCGTCAAATCCGATTCGCCGATCCATATCACCGCCGACCGGATGGAGGCGAAACAGGACGACAGGACCATAGTTTTCGAAAACCATGTTATCGTTACGCAGGATGATTTAACGATTACGTCAAACCGGCTTAAAGTGTTGGCGACGGCTCCGGATAATCAGCACCCGGCAGACCAGCATCCGGCAGAGCAGACTTCAGCGAAACAGCCTTCCAAGACCGACTCCTCCGCGACAAATAAAATAGATTACATAGAATTTGAGGGAGATGTTAAAGTTACTCAGCAAGACCGGCTTGCGACGGCTAAGAAAGCGATTTTCTACCAGAAGGAGCAAAAGGTGATATTGACCGGCAACCCGGTGGTGACAAAGGGCCAGGACCGGATCGAGGGCGACCTTATCACGATTTTTCTTCAGCAGGGCCGCAGCATTGTCGAGGGCCGGAGCGGAGTGCCGGTGAAGGCCCTCCTGTTTCCTGAAAAAAAGGAATAGCCGTGCCGCCCGTCTTAAAAAAGCTTATCGTCGAGAACCTGGTAAAAAATTACCGCAAACGGCGTGTAGTCGATCATGTCAGCCTGGAATTACATGAGGCCCAAATCGTGGGGCTTCTTGGTCCGAACGGCGCAGGGAAATCGACGACCTTTTACAGCGTTGTGGGCATAATCCGTCCGGACAGCGGCGCCGTGTATCTGAACGGAGAGAATATAACAAGTCAGCCGATGTATTTGAGGGCGCGAAAAGGGGTAACGTACCTCTCCCAGGAGCCCTCGGTCTTTCGCAAGCTGACGGTGGAACAGAACATAATGGCGATTCTCGAAACCCTGAAAATCGGCAGGGCAGAGATGCACGCCAGGCTCAAAGAACTGCTTGGTGAACTGCGCATAGCGCATCTGGCCAAGAATAAGGCCGACAGGCTTTCGGGGGGCGAGCGCAGGCGCGTCGAAATCACACGCGCCCTGGTTACGCAGCCCAGTTTTATTCTGCTTGACGAGCCGTTTGCGGGAATAGACCCGCTGGCCGTGATGGAGATCCAGGGGCTTATCAGGTCACTTAAGGCAAAAGGCATAGGGGTCATGATTTCCGATCACAACGTGCGCGAAACTCTAAAAGTTTGTGATTGGGCTTATATAATGCACGAGGGGCGCATCCTTGAGAAGGGCGATCCGGTTACTATCGCTCAAAGCGACCTTGCCAAGCGCACCTATCTTGGCGATCAGTTCAGTTTGTAAACGGGTTAATAGATGGCGTTGGAACTAAAACAGCAATTAAAATTAAGCCAGCAGCTCATAATGACGCCGCAGTTACAGCAGGCGATCAAGCTGCTTCAACTTTCCCGGCTGGAACTGCTCGAGACCATACACCAGGAACTCGAAACTAATCCTTTGCTCGAAGAATCCCAGGAAGAGCTTCCCACCGAACAGGACGCCGAACTCGAGACCCTGACTACCGAAGAGACCCCTTTTCAAGAGGTCCAGCTCACCGAGAAAATGCGGTCGGACTTCGACTGGGAAGGCTACCTGGAGGAATATAATACCAGCATGCCGGTGCTTGCAGAGACCGACCCTAACCAGGAGTGGCCGAGTTTTGAGAGCAGGCTGACAGAAACCGCAACCCTTCAGGACCATCTCGCCTGGCAGGTTCGACTCTCCGGCTTCTCTGAAAAAGAGAAGGAAATCGGCTCGTGCATACTCGGAAATCTCGACAAAGACGGATACCTCGACGCGACGATTGAAGAAATCGCCCAGATGTCCGAAGCCGATGAATCAAAGGTCGAAGAAGTCCTTAAAAGAATTCAGAACCTCGACCCTATCGGCATTGCCGCAAGGGACCTGAGGGAGTGCCTGCTGGTTCAGGCAAAAACCTTGCAGCTCGAAGACGATCTTGTCGTCCGCATCATAGAAGACCACCTGCACTACCTGGAGACAAAGAATTACGCGGCCCTGGTTCGCGCCCTCAAGCGCAGTCCCGAGGAAGTGAAGGCTGCCGTCGAGATAATACTGGGGCTGGATCCGAGGCCGGGAAGCGTCTTCAACGACGAGGTAATCGAATACATCAGCCCGGATATCTACGTTTTCAAGGTTGACGACGAATGGGTGATACTTCTCAATGAAGACGGAATGCCTAAGTTGAAGGTCAGTTCGTATTACAAGGATGCACTCGGGAATGGTGATTTGCTCAGCGATACGAAGGACTATATTCACACAAAGTTGCGTGCCGCCGCATGGCTTATCAAGAGCATTCACCAGAGACAACGGACCCTTTATAAGGTGTCCCAGAGCATAGTGAGGCTTCAGGGGGATTTCTTTGACAAGGGCGTTTCCAATCTCAAACCAATGGTCCTGAGAGACATTGCCGAAGACGTCGGCATGCATGAATCCACGATAAGCCGGGTTACCGCCAGCAAGTATATGCATACGCCGCACGGAATTTTTGAGTTGAAATATTTCTTTAACAGTTCGATAAATAGCGTTATGGGTGAAGCGGTTGCTTCGGAAAGTGTCAAGGAGCGGATACGGCAGCTTGTACGGGAGGAAGATTCCTCTAAGCCCTGCAGCGACCAGGAAATAGTTGATATGCTGGAAAAGGAAAATATCAGCATAGCTCGGCGAACAGTGGCAAAATACCGTGAAATGCTGGGGATTTTGCCGTCGAATAGAAGGAAAAAGTCTTCCTGGGGTACTTGAGCGAGGGAATTTTTGCCACTGCTGTTTTTTCTGGAGGATGATAATGCAAATCAACTTATCTTTCCGGCACATTGAGCCTTCAGAGCCCCTCAAACTTTATGTTGAGGATAAGCTGTCGCGGGTAAAGAAATACCTCGAAGAGCCGATAGAAGCTCACGTTGTGCTCAAGGTGGAAAAATTCCGGCACATTGCGGAGGTCTCGATCGATGCCTCCGGCCTCAGGCTCAACGGCGCAGAGGAAACCGATGACATGTATACGAGCATCGACCTGCTGGCGGACAGCCTTGAGGGACAAGCTGCGAAGAAGGGAAAAGAAAGGGTCAGACGGCGCAGAGTGAGCCCAGTGTCCAGGGAGCCGTCCAACTCTACCGAACCCGCAAGGCAGGCGCCCGAGGCACTGGAAGATCCGCGGGTAATCAGGGCTGAGCAGGTTTACGCAAAGCCGATGCACATCGACGAAGCCGTGATGGAATTGAACCTGTCGAACGGCGAGTTTATGGTATTTACAAACAGGGGCACAAACAGGGTAAACGTTCTATATAAAAGGAAAGACGGCAATCTCGGCCTGATTGAAACTGTCGGGTGAAACATTGCCCCGATGTCTTAATTCTTTCGAACTAAAGTGCTTCTTGAGGGCGGGAGACTGTGTCTTCCGCCCTGATTCGATTGTGCCGAGACCCCACCCCGGATAATAGTTGGCTTGAATTGGGGGAGGGCAAACCAGGTCTCTTTTGTTATTGGAAAGGTAAAGTTGAGATATCGTCATGCAGAATCCCGGCAGAGGAAATTTAATGAAAATTCTCGACATTCTTGCGATAGACTCAATTGTCCCCGAACTCAAGGGGAGGACCAAGAAGCAGGTTCTGGAAGAGTTGATCGATGCCGTCAAACAGAATAAGCCCGATATAGACCGAGAACGGCTTATGAAAGTTTTGCTCGAAAGGGAAAGATTGGGCAGTACCGGAATAGGGGATGGAATTGCTATTCCTCACGGGAAGCTGGGGGATATCGACGACCTGGTCCTCTCTTTCGGCCGTTCCGCCGAAGGTATTGATTTTGAATCCATGGACGGAAAGCCGGTCCATCTTTTCTTCCTGCTCGTGGCTCCCGAGACCTGTGCGGGAATTCATCTCAGGGCACTGGCCAAGATCGCAAGGCTGCTAAAGAACGGGACTGTGCGCAAAAGGCTTGCAAAAGTAGATAGCCGGGAAGATATCTTTTCAATTATTCAGCAGGAAGACGAGGATTTCTAGCCAGGTCTTTCCCCCTCGATGCGAGCCGTTGGTGCTCCCCGCTCCCTTCGGGTTCCAATAGAGTGCCCCCAGTTTGACATATGCCGGATTTTGATTTACAGGATTGGAGATGACTGCAAAAAAGCCCCACGTGATAGTTGTCAGCGGACTCTCCGGTTCCGGCAAGAGCACCGCGATCAAAGCGTTTGAGGACATCGATTATTTTTGCATCGACAACCTGCCGGTACCGCTTCTTGCCAGTTTTTTGATGCTGTGCGAGCGTGACATGCCGGACCTGAAGCGGATCGCCCTGGGGATAGACATCAGGGAGCGCAAGTTTCTTCGAAATTACGACCAGATATTTTCGACCCTGGAAGATGCCGGCTACAGGTTCGAAATCATTTTTCTCGAAGCCGACAATGAGATACTGCAGCGACGCTACAGCCAGACGCGCAGGATCCATCCGGCCGCGCCCTCCGAGCATAAATTGCTCAAGGCGATCAATCTCGAGCGGGAGCAGTTGCGTGCGCTTCGGAGTCGCGCCACCAGGATTGTAGACACCGGAATTCTTTCGGTCCATGAACTAAAGCGGCTGATTACAAAGTCCTTTTCTTACTCTGAAGACAACGAACGGCTCAGCATACAGATACTCTCCTTCGGTTATAAATACGGTATTCCGCCCGAAGCCGATCTTGTGATGGACGTGAGGTTTCTCCCGAATCCGTACTTTGTCGAAAGTTTGAGAAATCTGGATGGCAGTTCGGATGCTGTTCGCTCATGGGTGCTGGAAATTCCCGCGGTGCAGGAGTTTTTGAGCGATTACTGTGCATTGCTGTTGAAACTGCTACCTTCCTACGTCCAGGAGGGAAAACGCTACCTTACGGTAGCTGTCGGGTGCACCGGAGGCAGACACCGCTCGGTGGTGATCGCTGAGGGAATCGCTGACAGGTTGAGGCAGAATAATTATTTTGTGAATGTATTTCATCGAGATATTCATCTGCAATGAGAGGGTTGAATTGGGCAGGGGAGACGCTGGGGAACTCATAGGTGTTATTGCTGCATCTCATTGCAGGCTGGCCGAAGAAATGCTGGCCGTGGCCGAGATGATCGTTGGCCCTCTTCAGAACTGCAAAGCTGTTTCCTTCAAGCCGGCCCAGTCGGTCGAGGAATTGACCAAAGCCCTGGGCGATTGCATCAAGGAGGTGGATCGGGGAAAAGGGGTGCTGATTCTGACCGATCTTTTCGGCGGCACGCCGGCAAATATCAGCCTCTCTTTTCAGGGACCGGGGGTGGAAGTAGTCTGCGGAATGAACCTTCCGATGCTCATCAAGCTAGCCGGATGCAGGAGCGGATGCAGTTTGAATGAAGTTGCTTCGCTGGTCAAGGAGTACGGTCAACGCCACATATCCCTTGCGAGCGAAGTGCTTTCCAGGCCTGTTAAAACAGCTGCCTTGCCTTAGTGAGATAGAGTTTGAGCCTCGCAATCGCCATCTCCACCGTGGTACTATCCGATATACCCCAAATACTGGAAATCGAAAACGACTGTCAGCCTGAACCCTGGACGGAAAGGGCCTTTCTCGAAGAAATCGATAAGGCCCATTCACAACTCCTGGTGGCTCGGCAGGCGACGGGCGCCTCGATCCCGGGGTCGCCGTCTCAAGACGTTGCGGGCTATGTCTGCTTCTGGTCGGTGGCAGGAGAGATCCAGGTGCTCGACATTGTCGTTCGCAGGGACTTGAGGCGCAGGGGAATCGGCCGAAAGCTGATCGAAACCGCGGTGCAAGCGGGACGGGAGCAAAATGCCGGGTGCGTAACACTCGAGGTCCGGGAGAGCAATATAGCCGCCCGTAAACTCTATGAGACTTTGGGCTTCAGAATAGTCGGACAGAGACCGAATTACTATGCGGTTACGAAGGAATCGGCTATTCTGATGGAACTGGATATCGCCAAGCATCGGGGGAGAACCGATGAATGAGGACGGGAAATCGGGCAGCGATTCCGATTTCCTATGTCATAAGAAGGGAACTTTCCGCATGCATTTTGACGGGATTCAATCCGAGGCTCTTACGAGGAACCTTGACCTTACAAATGTCGCCGTAGTGATTCCACATTCTTTTCAGGCCCTGGAAGTTGCGGTCAAGGGATATGCTGGCAAGGAAAAGCAGGCCCGCGAACTCCTTTTGGAGTATCACCACAAGTACAGGAACTGGGATTTTGTCGTTCGGGAGACACTCAGGTACGCAATCGGCAATCTTCTTCTGTATCGAAACAGTCCGCTGAACGGCTATGTGATATACCTGCTCTCCAAAATTCTTCTCGATGCCCTGAAAGAATCCGAGAGATTCGAGATTCGAAGTCTGGCCGCCGATCACCTCCTCTCCTACTGGTTAAAGCTCGCGGAAGAGATGCCCGAAGAGCTCGCAAAACCTGCGCCCGGCGAGGTCTGCGCCGCCAATATCGAAGAGCTTTTTCAAAGAGACACCTCCTGTCATAAGGGGATTGCGAGCTGCTTTTTCCAGGTACTCTCGGAGTTGCCCGAGGCGCCGTTCGAATTTCTCATGCGCAGTTTTTATTCTCCGAAACGTATCAGTGCCCAATTGCTCAAAATCTGGGACGGTGAGACCTCGTTCGTTGAGTTGCGCGCGTTCCTGGAGAGGTTTTTAAGGAATACCTATGAGTTCTGGCTGAAAAGGGAGGATCTTTGTGTGTGGCTGGAGGGGCAGGGAGAGAAACTCTGCCCGAAGGCGTGCTGGTTCGAAGACTGCGTGGCCCTGAGCCACGAGTCTTTCCGCAAAGGGCTGCAAATCTTCGAAGCTGAAGTTTTGCCGGAGCCGGATGATCGCAAAGCTGTGGAAAAAATCACCCGCATGGCCGACTTCCACGATGTTATCCAGCTCTACTCCCATTTGCCCGAAAAGATCGCCGAAAAGCGCCTGCAATTTCCCCAGGCAGGTCACGTCAGCATGCTCATACGGCTCAAGATCATGGAAATAAAGGGTCTGGAGACGATTCAGGAGGACATGCTCCGGGAAATAAATTTCGAGATTGGCAGGTGGATACGACAGGAACCCCGAGATCGCCTCGAAGCGCTGCTCGATCGTATCTTGAGCGTTCTGGCAACTTCGCTTCACGACTATGCACTGGCTGCGTTGCAGGTGATCCGCACCATTGGCCTGGAAATTCTGGAAACCGACGACAGGCAGTTGACCGAATTTTTTGTGAGGCGAATCATACGTATGGGGTTTCAATCCCCAACTCTCGGCCTGGTGAGCAACCAGTGGCAAATATCTGTAAATCCGGCCCATCTCCCGAATGTGAGGACCTGGCTCGAAATAATAAAGCGCGACCCGCTGCGCACCAGGACACTTCTTTCCGCTCTCATGGTGAACCTTTCCCTGGGCGGGATTTTCATCAGGGACACAGACCTTTTCCAGAAGGATGTCTCCCAGTTGCTAAACGCTCCCATCAGGCCCGTCTATAACCTGGTCAAGCAGGTCGCTAAGCTCTTCCCGGTTTATTTCAACCAGATCGGGGCGGAAGGATCGCTCAGGAAGGTTTCGACGGATATTGACGAAATCACCGGCAGGAGTGACAAGCTTATCCACTTCCTGAGGAAGCAAAGCCATGTGGAGAGCAACAACATCATCGTGACTTTCATACAGGGAATAATCGAATACTGGCGTACCAGGGACAAAAAACACCTGGAGGGATTGATTCCCGACGAGGTCTATGCCGATGTCCCTGAATCCGGGCCCCTGGTTGAAGAAATCCACAAGATTTTCGAATGGTTCTTCAGTTCCAAGTCGATCAACAATGTTCAGGACCTGCTCGGTTTGCCGGAAGAGGACGCCAAACGCATGATCGGTGAAGTGCCCGATGTGTCCGACAAGGAACGTGCGCGCGCCTTTCTTATGATCCAGTTCTATCAGCTTCTCCATGAAAAATATGCTCTGAGCTTCAAGGACATCCGAATTCATCTGCTGCGCGCGCAAACTCTGGGCCTGCCCGACCCCGGAAAGCTGCTGGACGCCCTCGACAGCGAAGACAAGTACTACAAGCTTGAGGTTATTTTGAATTATCTCGGTGAGCTGAAGGAAGTCATCCTGACTGAGGGCGAGCTGAAGGTAATGGAGAACATTTACTATAAGCGCCATATCGCGGTTGACATACCCTCGATGTACGGGTCTTACAACGAACCCCGCTTCGATGCCCTCGGACTGACCTTCCGGCTGGAAAACCTCGCTAACGTCATGTTCGAGGATATCATACTGGCTTTCAACCTGAGCTTTATCACCAGGGCCACTTTTCGCCGGATCGCCCGGTTCATCCCGCTCTTAATGAGAGCGTTGGAGATAGACGGGATTACATCGAGCAGGCTCGAGGGCCAGCAGGAACTTTTCACGAAGGCCCTGCAGGTACCCCGGTTTTCACATTCTCAGTACATGGACATCTTCCGGGGTTTTTCGGAAGCCATAAAGCAGATAATTCAGACCCATTACGATTCGGTCCATGATGAAACCCTTGAACCTATAATAAAGCAGATCGGACCCGAGAAACTCATTCAGAGATACCAAAGAGAGGATGAAGTTGCGGCGGAGAGGGTTCCAAGGCTCTCGGAGAGCTTTCTGCGCGACCTGATTGCAAGGACTTTCGGACTTCAGTATTTCGACCACTTTATCGCCAGCATCCTGACGACCCTGGCGACGCAACGCGAAGGGCTAAGTGTAACCGACTTGGATCTGCTCCTGAGCTATGACCCCGAGAGGACCGTCTCCTGCCTCTATCATCCGAAAGAGGAGACGTTCGACTCCATATACATGGGAAGCAAGGGGCATATTCTTGCCAATCTGCATTCGCTGGGAATTAATATTCCGTCGGGCTTCGTCATAACTACGGAATATTTCCGGTGCCGGCCGGTGATAGAGAGTTTCTGGCAGTCCAAAGAGGATTTCGAAGAACGGGTCATGGAAAAGGTGGCTCACATGGAGGCCGAAAATGGCCGCAAATTCGGCCATCCCGGCAACGCCCTTCTTTTCTCGGTGCGAAGCGGCTCGGCGGTTTCAATGCCTGGAATGATGAACACGTTTCTGAACGTGGGAATCAACGAGCAGATCGTCGAAGGGTTGATAGAGCAAACCGGTGAAGCATGGTTCGCCTGGGACAATTACAGGCGTTTCGTCCAGTCCTGGGGAATGTCGTTCGGAATTCCGCGCGATGAATTCAGCATCATGATGAACAAGTACAAGAAGAAATATGACAGGACCGTCAAGCGGGAATTCTCTCCCTCCGAAATGAGGGACGTCGCTTTATCCTACCGTGAAGTCCTGAAGGCCCATAATATCGAATTTTCAGAATCCCCCAGGGAACAGCTCTTCACGGCCGTTCGGCTGGTTGTGGAATCATGGGAATCGCAGAAGGCCAAGACTTACCGGGATATCATGATGCTTTCCGACCACTGGGGTACGGCCGTAATAATCCAGGCGATGGTGTTTGGAAACCTGGACATCCATTCGGGGGCCGGGGTTATGTTTACCCATAATCCATGGACTTCCGAGGACAAGGTTGACCCGATAGGTGACTTTACGTGGGGCAACCAGGGCGAAGACGTGGTGGGGGGGCTGGTCAAAACACTTCCGCTCTCCGAGAAGCAAAGACTCAGAGAAACTGAACGCAAGGATACTTCACTTGAGGTACTTTTCCCGCGTGTTTATAAAAAACTGTCCAATATAGCAAAGAAATTGGTCTATGAAAATCACTGGGCCCCCCAGGAAGTGGAGTTCACGTTCCAGGGAGGAGAGGAAGTATATGTGCTTCAGGCCCGCAACATGTCTCCCCGCATAAAGCGCAGCTACCCGGTTTTCAAAAAAACCGAAGACATCCACGAGCGCTACCTGGGTAGCGGTATCGGAGTAAGTGGAGGCGCAATTTCTGGTTTGGCTGTCTTTGACCTGGAATCCATCACGCGCATCAAGAAGGAAAATCCGGGCAAAGCCGTCATCCTGATTCGCTCCGATACGGTCCCGGATGACATTCACGAAATTTCGATTGCCGATGGCGTTCTCACGGGCAAGGGGGGCGCGACCTCGCATGCCGCCATCGTCGCCCACAGGCTTGGGAAGACTTGCGTAGTCGGCGTAAGCCGTATGAAGGTCAGGGATTCGGACAAGACGTGCATCATCGACGGCCACCTGATTGAAACGGGGGACTCGATAAGTATGGATGGAAGGACCGGAGGGATTTTCTCGGGAACACTGGAAGTGGAACGGGTGGATCTTTCGTCGACACCGGACTATTGACGGCAGCGTGTGGTGGGCACGGTTATTATGCGCCTACCATCTCGGGGAACTATCAAAGAACTGGACTTGGGAGGCGGGAACGGTAAGTTAAGAGTTCCGCCTTTGAAATTTCGGCAGCGGGAACTAACCTGTAATGTCTCTCGTTAAGTAAAGTTATCCCGGAATCTCCCATCTCGAAGAGAAAAAGAGCGATCAAGTCATCTTTCATGAACTGAGCAGCTATTGCGTTGCAGGCCAAATTAGGAAATTTTTCAGCGCATACGGCGAAATCCTGCTCAAGTTGAACCATGTTCAATTTATCGCTTCCACCTTTGGCCTGTATCGGAAAAACATAATGGGCGCCCCGGTTGTCCAGTCCCACATAGATTTCATCACTCTCTACCTGGCCTATTCCTCTTACATAAGTCCGCAGATGATTCTGAAGGGAGTAGCAGGCCACCCCGGTGAGTATGTCGATCAGTCTATTATATCTGACTATGGCGAGAAGCGCCTGTTCATCGCTTAAAGCGTACATCTCCACGATACCTGGAGTTGAATCCGGGATTTTCGTCTCTGCAAGAGCAGGATTTGGAACTATTTCGACTGGAGCGATCGCTGCAAAACAATAGCGAGATCTTCCGGCAGGTCTTATTACCCAGGCTTTGCCCTCAGGCAGTGTGCTTCTGATCGAATCGGGAAGTGCCGTCCTGTATCGAAAGCTGTATATGACAGTTTTTTTCTTCGGGACTGAATCAATTCCGAGGGCTAAAAGGTGGACAATCACAAGGAGATTGTACATGAGTTCTGTGTCGCGAATTTGAAGAGATGGAAAAAAAATGACTTCACAAATGCACTGATAGGAATTTCTTCTATTTTTGTGGTGATAGAACGACAGAATTGGCCTTGAGCCAATCTAAAAATGCGGCCTCATCTATTTCACCCGCTGCCGGGGCCGGGACAACGGTCACGGCTTCCCCTTCGGAGGCCATCAATTCCCACCCATTGAGAGCAGGAAAAGAGTAGGCCGCAAGAAAGCCCGTGCGCTTGTTGCCGTCAACAAAGGGATGGTTCCCCATGATGCTTTCGGCATTAGTTCCGGCATCCGTGATGCCGGCCTGTTGGCTTCGACTCTTGCGCGTCCGCGACAGAAGGCAGCCTGTGGCGGGCACTCCATGTAACAGTTGCCCGGCGCGATTTGGCCAAATGTCGGAACGCTCTGCGCGAGCTCGCCAGGGATTGGCCACGGGGCCGACTCAAGGAGGGAACCTGTCGGGGTCTTTGAATGAGAATGGGAAGCCGGCCGAATAGACTTGTCCCGTTGCACCCTGATGTGCTATAAGCGCACTGGGTGCAAAAGTAACACGAATGAGACAATCCTGGAACAAAGACAACAGGACCGAGCCGAATGAATCCAGGATTGGAAGGTGGCGATTTGAGATCCGGATTCCCCCGGACATGTGCCGGGAGTGGCGTTCCACCGATCGTCACTTCCGCGCACTTGTAGGCATCCTTCATGCCCCTACCCGGGGCCCCCCTGGGTATCCGCCGATAACTGCTCGATTCTTCCATAAATTCACCAGGAGTTCATTTCGAACGCAGAGGGCTGAAAATGAGGTACCCCTTGCAGGATCAATGTCGTTCGTTTTCTCAGATAAACTAGCAAAGGTCAGTGCAGGGAGTGCCGTTGTTACGATTTTTTCGAGTGGCTGCTCGAAGGCATCTTCTACTGTCATAAGAAAATAGCAATACATGGCATTTGAAAGGAGAAGGGTCATCATGTCAGAGACGGGGAAAAGGATGTTCAACAAAGATACCAGAATGGCGATGATCTCACAGTTTCTGGGCTTCATGCTGGACGCTTATGATATGGCTCTCGTGCTCGTCATGGCCCCTATCCTGGTCAAGGTGTTTTCCCCCCCCGGCGGAAGCACGTCATGGCAGTATATCACGATCGTCTTTACCTACTCGATAACGATGGCTGCCAGGCCGGTGGGTTCGGCGATCTTCGGACACTTCGCCGATAAACTGGGCCGTCGCCTCCTGCTGCTGCTCACCATAGGGGGGGTCGGGATGATGTCGGTGGCCTCGGCCGTGCTTCCCACGCAGGCGGTGGCCGGGATATGGGCGTACGTATTGTTTTGTGTAGTCAGGTTTGTAATGGGGTGCTTTTTCGGGGGAGAGTACGCAGTGGGGCACACGTTTGCCATCGAGCACTCCCCGAATGGGAAGCGTGGTCTCGTCGGCGGCTTTATTCAGTCAGGATTTCCGTTGGGATTTGTCTTTGGTTCCCTGGTATTTGCGCTGATTTCAAAAACCCTGGGAAGTGAGGCGATGATTAGCTATGGTTGGCGCCTGTGTTTTCTGACCGGGGTAATGCCGGTAATCCTTGCCATCTACATTAGAAGGCACTTGTCGGAATCCCCCGAATTCGAAAAAATCAAAAAGCAGGGGGCCATTGAAAAAGCTCCATTCTTCAGTATGTTCAAACCACCGGCGCTCTGGAATTTCTTGCAGGTTTTCACTTTCATGACCGGTCTTTTTCTCACCGATTATTCGGTCTATGGGTTTCTTCCCAAAATCCTCACGCTGGATGGAAGAGGATTCGACACCACGACTTACAGCCTCATCTACGGATTCGCTCTTTTTATGGCTTTCCTGGGCTATATCTTCTATGGCTGGATCTCGGATTATACCGGGCGCAGGCTCCTGACCATGTATTACTGCATCTTCCTTGTTGTCTTCGGCGTACCGTCTTATTACGTACTATATAATGCCGCATTGGCCCGCAACATCAAGCTTGCGATCCTGGGGGCAACAATGGCGGCAATGCTGAAGCTGGGTTGGGGCATCGTGCCGGCCTATCTTTCCGAACGGTTCCCGACCAGGCGGCGAGCGGTGGGCGTCGGTTTCGGGTACTCTTCGGGCGCGCTCCTGGGAGCATGGTTCAGCGTCTATGTCTGGTGGGCCCACAGCATTCCCGCGATTGCAGCCATCGAAAAAGGCGACATGTGGCTCTCCCCTGCGGTCATTTTGACAATAGGCGCCATGATGACTTTTGCGAGCATGTGGGTCAGCCCCGAAACGAAGGACATCAGGCTTTCAGACGTGGGTGAGGAACCCCTTGTCGCAAAGAGCGCTTTGCCCAAGATTTCGATCAGCCGTTAAGGCCCAACGAGGGGGGCGGAGACGCGCGGATGAAAAGCCTCTCCGTGTCACGCCGCTCCCCCTCTCTAAGGGTCAGCCCTTTGCTCCCTCCCGGTTTCTCTCCGGGCAGAACGTCGTCTTTAAAATCGCTAAGAATACTGCTTGTCGAATATCTTTAGTAAGTTGCTCTCACCCAATAACGATATGCATAAAGACCTTTCGATTCGTCTCGTAGACCATTAACAGGCTGCGCACTCAAGCTTATCTTTAGAAAAGTCTCGACCAGGAGCCGGATGTTGGAATCCGGGCGAGGAGAATGTGCAATGAATTGCCGGAATGCGATTGATTCCGCCAATCGGTCTGGAATAATTTTTTGACATTATTGATTATGGTTGCTATTTGAAAACTTCAATGAACTTCGATTAAAGAACTTTAGGAGACTGAACTCTGCGTTTTTTTCCTTCTACGATTGGAAAATTTTCGGGATCCCATTCCCATTTTCCGGCATTTTCGATTCTAATCTCTCCGGGACTTCACTCATTTGCCGGTGATATAACTTGAGATCAGGGCATCAGGGTTAATACCCTGGAAGTGATTCCCGATATTTTGATTCACGCTTTTTATCAGCACGGAGGCCATGATGGACCAAGAGACAATGGTTCCTATGAAACTGGGCATTAACGGTCTTGGCAGAATCGCAAAGCTCTCGATCTGGCACCATGTGGAACGAAAATACTTTTCGGAGATCGTGGTGAATATAGGCAGGGAGGTAGGGACCGGGCTCGCGGACATAGCACATTTCGTAGAAAACGATTCCACTTACGGAGCTTTGCACAATTTTCTCTACGGCTCGAGGGCCAACAGGGTCATCGAAGAAATCGACGAAAAGTCGGGCAGCTTTGTGGTAAACGGGATAAAGACCACTTTTCTGCGCACCGCCAGAAACCCGGCACATATCGACTGGCGAAGCCGTGGGGTCGACCTGGTCGTGGACGCAACGGGCGCTTTTATAGATCCGACAGCGCCTGCCGACGACCCTAAGGGGGCCGCGCGCGGCCATTTTGCTTCGGGTGCGAAGAAGGTCATCGTATCGGCCCCGTTCAAGATAAAGGACAAGACCCGGGGAATGCCTGCCGATGCCGTGACGACCGTCATGGGCATAAATGATTCGGATTACGATCCCAAAAGGCACCTGATCGTATCGAATGCCTCCTGCACGACCACCTGCCTCGCATACCTGGTTAAGCCTCTGCTGGATTATTTCGGGGCCGAGCGCATTCTTTCGGCGGCCATGACCACCGTTCATGCGGCCACCAGTTCCCAATCCGTGCTGGACCGCTCACCGGGCGCCAGGGCCACCGATTTGCGCAAGTCCCGTTCCGCCTTCAACAATATTATCCTGACGAGCACCGGGGCAGCCAAAGCGCTCGGGCTTGTCATACCGGAAATGAAAAGAATAGGCTTCATCGCCGAATCGGTCCGCGTTCCCGTTACGTCCGGCTCGCTCATAATCCTGGCATTGATGATCCAGGACGAGAGCATGACCAGTCCGATCAACCGTGGGTTAATCAACGATATCTATAGGAACGCCGTCTCCAATTTCCCCAGGGGCTACCTGATTCTTTCCGACGAACAGAATGTATCCTCCGATATCGTTGGATTTCCCAGGGCCGCCGCGGTTATCGAAGGCCATGAAAATCACACGCGTACCTCTGCCGTTCACATCGACGTCGAACGCCTGACCACCGCATTCGAACACATGAACGCAACCGGTGATAACAGTCCACTTTCCCTGGATCCGGCGAAAAGGCAAACTGAAGGGCGAGAGCGGCATTCGAGGTTTATAGAGGTACCGGTAACCCAGGCTGTAATTTACGGCTGGTACGATAACGAACTCGGAAGCTACTGCAACATGCTTGGGGACAGGACTGTGAGTATCGCCAAACTGATGGAACACAAGCACGATCTAGCGACTATAAAAGTATGATCGGCCGGCGTGCCGTAGCAATCAAGGTATAGGGACAAGGTGCCCCAATTCAAGGGAGCGCGATGTTTTGTGAAGGGGTTTTGCGGTTCTTTTAAAAGGTCTTGCATTTTAAAGGGATTTGACTTAACCTCTCTTTTCGGTTCGTAAAAGTATCCGTAATTACTGATTAAATTGGATTTGTGATTTTGGCTCTTACCCCCGAGGAGAGTCCGCGTGATAGTGCGTCATTGGATGTCGACCGATCTGGTAACGATCAGGAAGGAAGCTTCCATTCAGGAAGCTATGGCCCTGATGAAACAGAAGTCCATTCGGCACCTGCCGGTCGTGGACGAGCAGATGAAATTGCTGGGGTGGATTACGGATGCTGACCTGAGGGGAGTGCTCATTGCTTCGATGCTGGAAGAGCTGACCCTGGAAGACGTAATGGTTCGAAAGCCGTTTACGGTGACTTCCGAGATGCCGCTGGAGGAGGCTGCGCGCATTTTGCTGGAAAAGCGTGTCGGCGGCCTGCCAATAGTCGAGAATGGCACGTTGGTGGGCGTAATCACCGTTGTCGACGTGCTTTCGGCCTTCATCACTTTCCTGGGGCTATTCGCCGAATCCACGCGACTGGACGTAAAGGTCTCCGGTTCTCCCAACCCGCTTCCGGAGATAACCAGGATCGTACGGCTGCATGGAGGCGAAATCATCAGTGTCTGCCACCTGCCTATTGAGGAAGGGACCGAGTACTCGTATTCTATTCGGCTGAAAAAAACCGACCTCAAGCCGATCATTGCGGATCTCGAGCAAAACGGGATCGAAATAGTGTCCGACCTGGATTTCTAGGCAGGTGTGCCAAACGCGTTTGCCGTGTCATCCGTCTCGCGCCAGCCTGGAAATAATGCAAGCCAGGAGAGCGGTCCGGGGGACGATGCTGGAAAGTTCGATTCGTTCCCGATCACCGCACATATCGTAAGTCAGCGGTCCCAGACCGTCCAGGGTAGCGACTCCAAGCGCCGCGGTGAAGCACCCATCCGAACCCCCATATTCTTCAACCGGGCGTAAATCGATGCCGATTTCGCGAGCGGCTTCTTTTGCAAGGCTCAGAAGCAACTCGGAACCTCGATTTGGTTCAAGGGGCGGCCGGGTGAGCTTTCCGTCAAGCTCTATGTGAATGCCGGGAAGAAAGGGGGTGCCGGCGACCTCCTTCACAATGGCCTCCGTCTTTTTCAACCACGCTGAGTCTCGAACGCGAACATCTATATCGGCAAAGGCTTCGGCTGCGGTAACCTGCCGCGAACGGCCGCCTCCGACCAGGTTGACGGCGACTTTAACCCCGGATACCGGGTCGCTCAAGGATTCCAGAGCAAGGATTTTCAGGGCAAGTTCTCTGCAAGCGTTTACGCCGTCCGAATCGGGATTTAGCACATGAGCCGCTTTGCCATGGATTCTAAGCTTAAAAGACCCCAATCCCCAGCGGCGCACTCCCACCGACCCAATCTCCGAGGAAGGCTCCATCACCAGGACCCAGGAAGACTCGCGGGCAATGTTCTCGATATGAGGCCGCCCCCGGATGCTGCCGATCTCCTCATCGCCTGTCAAGAATATGATGATCGGAGGCGCTTCCAGATCGAGGTCCCGCAGTGCCTTAAGGGCGTAGAGCATCTGAACCGTGCCACCCTTGATGTCCCCCACGCCCGGTCCGTACGCCAGGTTGCTTTCTATCCTGAAGGGTGACCTGGCTGCGGTGCCGGCAGGAAAGACCGTATCGAGGTGCGCGGAGAGAAAAAGAGTCTTGTTTCCCTTTCCCGGCCGGTCGGCACGCAGATGATTTCCGTAGTCTTTCTCCGGAACTATCAGGGTCTTAAACCCCAGGGCCTCCAGTTCCTCGGAGATGATTCGGCCGCAGGCATCGATTCCTTCCTTGCTGAAAGTTCCACTGTCAATGTTTACGAGTCGCTCGAGCAGCGACAACATTTCATCGTATTGCGCATGGAGATGGTCCATTAGTTTGCTCATTTTCACCCCTGAGGCCGCAGGTCCTCTGCTGCCGTAAAAATGCTTATAATGCAGGAATATATGGACCATCGAGGAAATGTAAACGTGTTCAACCTCCACTGTGGCAGGAGCTTGGGCAATGGAGAGCGAAAACACCAGGGAACTCGATATGATGAGAACATCTCGAAAAGAACGTCTCTTGAAGGAGCTTCGAATAGGTTGCGGCAGTGCCCGGCCGGTGAGAGCCCCGCGCGGAGCAGAGCTACATTGCAAGGGCTGGCGCCAGGAAGCGGCCCTCAGGATGCTTTGCAATAATCTGGACCCCGAATGCGGTGAAAGGCCCGATGAGCTGATCGTCTACGGAGGGACAGGGCGGGCCGCCAGAGACTGGAACTGTTTTGACGCCATAGTGCGCTGCCTCCTGGAACTCGAAGACCATGAGACGCTTCTCGTGCAATCGGGGAAACCTGTCGGAATTCTCAGTACACACTCATGGGCGCCCCGCGTTCTAATCGCAAACTCGAATCTCGTGCCTCGCTGGGCCGACTGGGACCACTTCCACGAGTTGGAGAAAAAAGGGCTCATGATGTATGGCCAAATGACCGCGGGGTCTTGGATATACATCGGAACGCAAGGTATCCTTCAGGGCACCTACGAGACCCTTGCCACTCTTGCTCAAAAGCACTGGAACTCGACGCTCGCCGGGAGGATCGTTGTGAGCGGCGGCCTTGGCGGTATGGGTGGCGCGCAGCCGCTCGCGGTCACTATGAACGGGGGTGTCATGATTTGCGTCGAGGTGGATCGGAAGAGGATTGAGCGCCGGCTTGCGACCCGTTACCTGGATGTCATGACCGGGGACATCCGTGAAGCCGTTCGGATGAGCCATGCTGCCGCGGCCGAAAGAAAGCCCCTGTCGATCGGGCTTCTCGGAAATGCGGCGGAAGTGCTGCCCGCAATGGTCGAGATTGGGTTTATCCCCGATGTGGTTACCGATCAGACGAGCGCGCACGATGAACTGAATGGTTATGTGCCTGCGGGAATCGCCTTTGAAGAGGCGCTGGAACTTCGAAAGTCCGATGAGGGCCGCTACGTGGTCCTGGCCATGCGTTCAATGGCCGTTCACTGCCGGGCTATCCTGGACATGCGGCAGCGGGGGGCCGTGGCCTTCGATTACGGAAACAACCTGCGCGGCCAGGCATACAAGGCTGGAGTCAAGAACGCCTTCGATTATCCGGGATTTGTTCCGGCATATATTCGCCCGCTTTTTTGCGAAGGGGAAGGTCCGTTTCGCTGGGTCGCACTTTCCGGCGACCCCGAGGACATAGTGGCGACGGACAACGCACTGATGGAGGCTTTCCCGCATAAGGAGCGGATGGTGCGATGGCTCAGGCTGGCCGGCCAAAGGGTTGCGCACATGGGACTTCCGGCCCGTATATGCTGGCTGGGGTATGGGGAACGGGAGAAGGCGGGGAAAATTTTCAACGATCTTGTGCGAAGTGGAAAAGTCAGGGCTCCGATCGTTATCGGCAGGGACCACCTCGATTGTGGTTCGGTTGCGTCTCCGAACCGCGAGACGGAGGCCATGAAAGATGGTTCCGACATAGTGGCCGACTGGGCCCTTTTGAATGCCATGGTCAACATTGCGTCGGGGGCGAGTTGGGTGTCTTTCCATGACGGAGGCGGAGTGGGGATCGGCTACGCCCTGCATGCAGGCCAGGTCACGGTTGTGGACGGGACCGACGAGGCTGAGCTTCGGGCATCGAGTGTTCTTCGCAACGATCCGGCAACAGGCATCATCCGGCATGCGGATGCGGGATATGAGCGGGCCATACAGGTCGCCAACGAGCGGGGAGTCAAGTTGCCGATGTTGAACATGTTCGGATCGGAGAATTGACAAGGGATGGTTCGAAAACTTTTCAGGAATGGAAGAATTTATTCTCCAGTCGACAAAGGATCGCCCCTCTGCGGTGAACGCCGGGGGGATGTTATCCATTTCGACAGGGGGGCTATCTACACTAAAGATGGTGTGATCGCGGCCGTCGGGGATGAGAAATCCGTCCTGGGAGCACTTTCTCCGGGCGAAGTGGACCTGGAGGTCGACTGCCTCGGATACTGCATAATTCCCGGTTTCGTCGACCCGCATACGCACATGTGCTTCGCGGGGCGCAGGGAGGAGGAGTTCATCCTGCGTCTTGAAGGGAAGCAGTACCTCGAAATTCTCGAGCGGGGAGGAGGGGTGCTTTCATCGGTTCGGGCAGTGAGGGAGGCGTCCGAGGCTGAACTTTTCTCGATGACCCTGAAGCATGCCCGGTCCGCCCTCAGGTTCGGGACAACGACCCTCGAGATAAAAAGCGGCTACGGACTCGATACCGGCTCCGAACTCAAGATGCTCAGGGTGATAGAGCGTATCGGAAGAGAGCTGCCCCTGGATGTAGTCCCGACGTTTCTTGGTGCCCATGCGATACCGGAAGAGTATGCAGGGGGGCCGGAGAGATATGTGGACCTTATCGTTGGAGAAATGATTACATCTGTGGCGAAACAGGGCATAGCCCGGTTTTGTGATGTCTTTTGTGAAAAGGGCGTCTTTACGGTTGAGCAGAGCCGCCGAATTCTTACGGCCGCCCGCAAAGCAGGAATGGGACTAAAGATCCATGCCGACGAGATCCACGATCTGGACGGGGCGGGGCTGGCTGCCGAACTACGCGCCACATCCGCCGAGCACCTCTTGCGGGCCTCCGATGTCAACATCCGCGCCATGGCCGAGGCGGGCGTTATTGGAGTACTCCTGCCGGCCGCCGCCTTCAGTCTGAAGAAAGACTACGCGCCTGCCCGAAAGATGGTGGAACTTGGTCTGCCCATCGCGATCGCCACCGATTGCAATCCCGGCACAAGCTACACGGAGTCCATGCCTTTCGTGTTCGGCCTCTCGGTGCTGGGGATGCATCTATCGGTATCGGAGGCCCTGGTCGCTTCGACCCTTAATGCGGCTTATTCCGTTGGTTTGTCCGATTTGGTTGGGAGTCTCGATGTGGGTAAAAAGGCTGATTTCATAGCCCTCGACGGCGACAGCCCGGCCATACTTGCCTACCATGCCGGAGTGTCGCCGGTAATGCGGGTCTACAAACAGGCCCAGATGGTTTTTGAGTGCCGGCAGTGAACAGGCTGCCGCCCGTACCCGTTACGGGAAACCTCCTTGACTCTGCTCCATTAAGTCGATAGGATAACAGATGAAAGTACTGAATCAGGGAATCGCTGAAACATTAGGATATGGTCCCGCGATGTGTAGAATATTTTTGCGTTTTTGTATGAAAAGGGAGTTTTGATGCCGAAAGATGAAGCGCTTCAACTGGAAGCGCTCTTGAGGGACATGGGAGGTGTGCTGGTCGCCTTCTCGGGGGGAGTTGACAGCTCTGTGCTCCTGGCTGCGGCTTATAGAGCCCTTGGGGACCACGTTTTAGCCGCCACGGGTATCTCGGCGAGCGTTCCGGCCCACGACCTGGAATCCGCGAGGACTATCGCATTGAAATTGGGCGTGCGGTGGGTTACTTTGGAAAGCGGAGAACTCGACGATCAACGCTATAGGGACAATCCCAGCAATCGGTGCTATTTCTGCAAGAAGAGCCTCTTTTCGCGACTGCTTGAAAAGGCGTCTGAAGAATGCCTGCCCTTTGTCATCGAAGGCAGCAACACCGACGACCTGAACGATATTAGACCTGGAATGCAAGCTGTGCGTGAGTTGCGGATACGCTCTCCCTTCCTGGACACCGGGATCGGGAAGGAAATGATTCGCCGCCTCGCAAAGTACTACGATCTGCCCAATTGGGACAAACCATCCTCGCCATGCCTTGCGTCGAGAATTCCATACGGCGAACGGATAACAGCCGAGCGTCTCAAACGAATTGACCGGAGTGAAGCTGTGCTGCGCGGCATGGGATTTCGCCAATTGCGCGTCCGGGATCATGGGACCCTCGCGAGAGTGGAGCTTATGTCCGAGGATATAGAGCGGCCAGGAGATGACCTCCAGGAAATGATCCTCGAACGGTACAAGAACAGGAAAAGCACGCTCATTACATCCAACAGAATCATCGATGACTGGGGAAAATGTCTCGGGGACAACATGGCCGCCTCCACCATCCTCGATCGCTTCATGCATCGAGGACACCTCATCGAGTTCAGCGGGAGGAGCTACCGCCTTAAAGAAGCGGCGGCAAGGCTTGCACGCGGAAAGGAAAAGAACTAAACATGAAACGTCCTACCGTCCGCTTTTGACCTTGCGGGCCACAGCTCGCCGGTTTTCAAGTGGCCGCCGGGGCTTCGCCCTCTTTTCGCCTAACTTCATGTTGTATTTTGCTCCGAGCCACGTTCATCGCAGTGGCCTTGAACCTCAACCTTCCCTGAAGGATTCTTTTTCAACCAGGCGGCATCTGCCTTAGCGTTCCTTCGCGCGTCCTTCGAAGGCGCCGAGGAATCAAATGCAAAATGGGCAAGTTGTACGTCGTTTTCAGGAGGAGAAACGTTCGCGGGCGCCTGGGTCACTGGACTTCCTGACGGTTGATCGCATAGTCCGCTTTCTTTTCCTTGCTTGAGCAGGAAAACAACATAGTCCCATTCCGCAGGCCAATACTAATCCCAAGAGTGGTGCATGTTATTCATCGTCTACCTCCTGATTTTACTTTGACATCACCATACAGGATATGGATTAAGAACCTAGTACTTTGACCGCATAATACATGTATGTTAATATTTGAATTTTTCACGGGCCTTTTT
>CAWGZP010000149.1:0-26288 GCA_963826655.1 uncultured delta proteobacterium | reverse complement strand
ACGCATCAAAACCCGGATAAAATCCGGGTTGAAGGCGGCAGGCACTGCGAACCCGCGCAGTGGCTCGTCGGGCCATATCTTCTGCGGTTGCGACGGGGGCATGGCCGCCGGAACTTGAGCGTGCAAGGCGCTTCCCAGAACCGCTGTGATCAACGCCGCTCGCAGCATCTCTCGCGCAACGCCGGAAAAAGTCGTCGTGGTTAACTTGTTCCCGGACATAATCCTGCCTCTTTCTTTTTGCTGAGGAAGTGGTCAACCGGAATTTCCCGGATGCCGCTCTCCACATGGCCCGCCACACAAACGGCGGGCAAGCTGGCGGGCAAGCCGTTCACATGGCGGTCAGCGGTCAGACGTTGCATTCTGACTGCCAGAATCCCGTTTGTCAAGGGGGAAAGAAGTCGCGCGGCGTATTAGAGCTTGGAGGTTGCCTGGACGGGCTTCCAATTTCTATTCCACCAGCTGAATGCTAATACTATTAGCAATTCAGGCAGCTTGGGTGGATTTATACCCGCTCAAGGGGTTAACGGCACTCTGGGCGCTTTCCCTACAAGCGGAACGGAGAGTATACAACAGGACCTTTTCTATTGGTCTACCCCGGGTACAAAGGTGGTCGGCAATACCAGCAACGTCCTGATTACGACCACCCTTGACGCTTCGGGCAATATTGTAACTGCCGTCACTGCAACGCCCATTCCTCCCAGCGCATTGCTTTTTGCCGCAGGGTTTCTCGGGTTTTTCGGAATTAAGAGAAGGAACTTTTTCAATTCGTGATATTCGGTCAGGTTGGGCGATGAGCCGGCAGGGCTAGTGTGGTGCTTCATAGTTGCAAAATATTTACGGCACTGCATTCGTCACCCGGGAGCAAGAGATTGTTGTCACAAATAGAAATAACTGAAAATCCCTTCTGAAAGTGGGGAAAGCCGTTGGATCCCTGCACCCGGATTGACGACCTCCGGGGCAAGGTTTGCCGAGGTGACGACAAGGCCCAAAACATTTGGATACCGTATTGACAAAGTACTAGTCGCGATGCGGTCACACAACTCGGGGTCCAGCGTCCGGGTAGCAGGCTCCCTCCGTCACCCCGGCGGGATTTTAGGCCGGGGTTCAGCGTCCTTGAGTCAAGACAGTCAAGGGCACTGGGTTCCGGCCAAAAGCATGCCGGAATGACGAATGTTCAAGGACACTGGGTTCCGGCCAGAAGCATGCCGGAATGACGGAGCAGATTGCAATCAGTCCGAATGCCTCCTCTTTTTAAAGGAGGGCGATGTTGAGTTGAACTGAAATTTTCGCAATGGTTTTGTTGCTGAATATTCGGAGTTCAAATTCATAGGAGAATATTATGAGATCGAAGTTGTCAAAGCTGATCGTCCCGGGCCTTATCCTGGGAGCTGCCCTTCTCGCTTTTGCCGGGCCGGCAAACGCGGCTTCTTACATGAATCTTTACGGAACCAGCGAAGAATACAACCTGTGGCTCACCCAGGGCATTCCGCTCCTCACGTCACTCGGCTGCTCGGCATCGACCGCGACCAGGTTTCCCACATCGGACAGCAAGAGCGGCGTCATTGTCGGTTCGAATTGCCCGACAAGTGTTTCGAGCGACGACGGGAATTCTGATGGATTCATCTATTTCAGCTATACAAACAAGGCGTCCTGGGATGGAATCAACGCCATTAACCAGTTCTGGGATGCGGACAATTGGGACCAGTACACCTTTTCCCTGTCCAATTGGCCTTATTACAGTGGTTCTCACCCCCCGGCTCGCAATGACGCCCCCATAAGCGCCGAGCCTTGCACCGCCCAGAAGGTTATAGGCGCAAATACCTATTCGGCGGGTAGTCAACGCCTGGTGGCGACATGCCCTGGAGGATCCTGCGGCGGCACCGCTACCTACGCCTGTGAACCCATTACCGTCGGGATGTCGAACCTCGAAGCAAGCGCCATCACTCAAGTGACCGTCGGGACTCTGCAAGGCCCCGTTGACAACCAGGATACCCACTCCAAAATCACGTATCGGAATTTCGGAGCCACCGGACCCGATACGAGCAACATACCCACGTCCGTAACGCTGAATAATACTTCCTTAGGAACATTAATGGCTAATCCGAATCTTAACCTTTAATTATTCCCAACCAAATCCTGCTGCGCCTTTGGTTTACCCCTTTGGCTTTTACGTAAACCCCGGGGTAACGGCAACGATGTGTAATACGGCGGCCTCCGACCAGACGAGGATCGGCTCATTGTGCACAACCGCCACCGTCACCACCGACTGTGGATCTGCCAGCACTTCAGGCGCGTGTACGTCTCAAACCATTACCAACATCACGAGACTTCAGGCAGTGGCACTTTTTAGCGGACAAATCGCCAATTGGAATGATTTCGGCGGCTACTACACAACCCTGCCGGTCACGCTCTGTATGCGGCATTCGGGCGCCGGGACCCACGCAGGATTCGACCTCGGTGTTATGCAGGGCGATGGCAACGGAAGTGGCTGGGGTGGGCCCCTTGCCGTGGTAGAGAATCGCTGGACAGACCCCAACAATGGAAGTCCGCCTTATGTCTATTTTAACGACCTGGCATCCGACGAAACGAATTGCCTGACATTGGCCAACAATGTCGCCGTTTCCGCCAAAAATGCCTCAGGAGTCACCGACGTTAACGAAACGCCTCCTGCCGGCGTTATCGGCGGCGCAATCGGTATGATTGACGCCGACACCGCCAGTACCGCAAATTACAAGCAGATCAAGTACAACGGTGTATGGCCTTCCAGGGCTGCCATGCGCAATGGCATCTACGACGACTTCTGGATCATGGATCGCCTGTATGTACCCGGTCCTACGTCGAATGACCCGAGCGTTCCTGCTCTCACCCTGGCCCAGCAGACAATGTACGGCATGATGCTCCAAGTCATTGCCAATCCAGCCAACCTGACCAATGCTTCTCTTGGCGGCACCAGGGGCAATTACTACGGGTCGGCTAACGAGATCCAGTTCGAAAAGGCAACCGGGGCGACTTATCCCTATCAGTTCACAGGGGCTGTAACCCCCCAGACTCCGTAAGCTCTTCTCGATGTCCGTGCGAGGTCGCCTCGATTGGCTTCCTTGCCGGATGAGAGGATGCTTTGGTTCTGAGCAAAAAAGGGTCTGGCGCATTGCGTCAGGCCCGTTTTTGTGAGGAAGATTTGTCTCGCTCGAATTGGCGAAAAAGACGTACGGATTGGCATTTCGTTACCCCGGCGGGGGGGAGCCGGGGTTCAGCGTCCTCAAGTGAAGATATACAAGGACACTGGGTTCCGGCCAGAAGCATGCCGGAATGACGAGGGATGGTCGATGACATTGGGTTCCCAAATTCCGTCACCCCGGCGAGGGGGGGGCATCCGGGGGCCAGCGTCCTTAAGGGAAGATATTCAAGGACACTGGGTTCCGGCCAGAAGCATGCCGGAATGACGAATATTCAATGACACTGGGTTCCGGCCAAGGGCATGCCGGAATGACGGAGTTTGGAAATAAATCTTGTATCTTTAGCGGGTGCTACACATGTTCAAAGACAAGCAAATCCTGTTGATTTACATTTTCCTGGCTGCCGTCACGCTGATAGCATTCCGGCAGTTGGACCAATGCGATTTTATTAACTACGATGACCCTGCCTACATAACCGAGAACGTCCATGTTCTGCGCGGCATCACACAAGGTGCGATCGGGTGGGCGTTTACGGCCGGTTATGCCGCCAACTGGCATCCGCTGACCTGGATTTCGCATATGCTCGATGTGCAACTCTTTGGATTGAATCCCCACCCGCATCATTTGATTAATCTTCTGTTCCACATAGCGAATACGCTATTGCTCTTCTTCATTTTTAGCCGCATGACGAAAGCACCCTGGAAGAGCGCTTTTGTAGCCGCCCTTTTCGCCATCCATCCCCTGCACGTGCAATCCGTCGCCTGGGTTGCCGAACGAAAGGACGTCCTTTCCACTTTCTTCTGGATGCTTACCATGGCGGCCTACGCTTCCTATGTGCAGACTCCGCCTGCCTCTTCTCGTCGAGCCTCCGTCTTCCGTTACCTGGCCGTAGTCATATTCTTTGCCCTGGGGTTAATGTCGAAACCGATGCTGGTAACCCTCCCTTTTGTCCTGCTGCTTCTGGACTATTGGCCTCTGGGACGGACCACACTATGCCCGTCAGGTGCTCTTTCGGATTGGAACACGCCTTCTCAAAGTCCTCCCTTTTCGCCCTTTAAGAAGGGCGAAAATATGCCTGGTCCCGAGTTGAACCAGGGGGTATCCTCTTCGAATAAAAGAAAGAGAAAATCGAATAAAAAATCCGCCGGGCGAAGTAACGTCCCTGCCTCGACCGCACTTACGGATCGATCCTGTATTTCCGGTCATCTGCCCTCTGCCTCGTGTTCTCGGTCTTTTGTCTATCTGCTGCTGGAAAAAATCCCGTTTTTTGTCCTTGCCGCGGCCTCATGCATCGTGACATACGCGGTCCAGCAAAAAGGGGGTGCGGTGCCCTCCTCAGAAGCCTTTCCGCCAGGTCTTCGCATCTCCAATGCATTGGTTTCCTATGTCAACTATATGGTAAAAACCCTCTGGCCAAACGATCTCTCCGTATTTTACCCTTACCCCGCGTCGATTCCTCTCTGGCAGGTACTGGGGGCTATTGTACTGCTTGGCGCTGTCACAATTGCCGTTATACTGACGGCAAAGAAGTTTCCTTACCTCGCATTTGGATGGCTTTGGTTTACCGGTACGCTCATACCGGTTATCGGGATTGTACAGGTCGGCAGGCAGGCGATGGCCGACCGGTATACGTATGTCCCTCTCATAGGATTGTTCGTAGTGGTGGTGTGGGGCGTCCCGGAACTCCTGCGTAAAATTCTGCCGGCTCGCCCGATCAATAAAGAGAGTTTCCTTGCGTCCGCGGCGGCGTTGATCTCTTTTATCCCTGTTGATCGTTACATCGATTCAGGTGGGATACTGGCGCGACAGCATCTCGTTGCATCTTCATGCGCTTAAAGTTACTTCGTCAACTGCAAATAATGACGTTATCTACAATAACTTGGGTTGTGCCTATGATAGGACGGGTGATTTCAGCCGGGCGATCGAGCAGCTTGACAAGGCGATCGAAATAAACCCCCGCTATGGGGATGCGTACAATAATCGTGGCATCGTTTATAGTAAGATCGGCAAATACAGGCAGGCGATCATGGATTATGACAGGGCCATCGCTATCGATTCCGGTTCCGCAAGGAACTTCGGCAATAGAGGGTTTGCATACAACGCGCTCGGCAATTACAAAGAGGCTATCAAGGATTACGGCAGGGTAATCGAGATCGAACCCGAAACTACAAAGGCCTATATCGGCAGAGGCATTGCCTGCATCAGTTCCGGCAACCGCGCTCAGGCTATCGAAGATTTTCAGAAGGCAATTGAAATCGATCCGAAATATGCCGACGCCTATTTCAACCTGGCCAGCGCTTACCTTGAAGCCGGCAACCTGGAACAGGCGATATCAATTTTTGGAAAAGCCATTGAATTGATCCCTCATTATGTACCGGCCATTGTCAATAGGGGCCGGGCTTATCTCGCTTTTGGCGATTATGCGAAAGCCAAAGAGGACTTCAACAGGGCAATCGAACTTCACCCCGACGATTGGAGGGCCTACGACAACCGGGCTATTGCAAATGACAAGCTTGGCGATAAGGGCAAGGCGCTCGACGATATGAGAAAAGCAAAAAGACTCCGAGAGCATGAGGCGAAGGGAGCCAAATAAACCAGGCACGGTGAGCCAGGCCTTTTGGGCGCGGGCTTCAAACCCGGTAGTCCCGGTAGGGGCAGGGGCAGCAGAGCGTCGTCACCTCGGGAGGGGGTAGGGACGCTGGATTCCAGGGACCCGTCACCCCGGCGGGGTTTTAGGCCGGGGGGCAGCGTCTTTAAGTGAAGATGGTCAAGGACACTGGGTTCCGGCCAAAAGCATGCCGGAATGATGTAGCGCACGTCACCCGGGGGGGGCCGGGGGCCAGTGTCTTTAAGTGAAGATAGTCAGGGACACTGGGTTCCGGCCAAAAGCATGCCGGAATGACGAACTCGCTTGCAGGCGTTCTTTATTGTCCAAAATGGAACGATATGGATAAGCAACCAGCGGTTTACATTTTGGCGAGCCAGAGAAACGGCACTCTTTATGTTGGTGTGACCTCCAACCTCGCCAAGCGGGTCTGGGAGCATAGAAACAATGTTGTCGAAGGATTTACCGAACGCCATGGTGTGCATCTCTTGGTCTGGTACGAAGCGCACGACAACATGGAGTCTGCTATTCGGAGGGAAACGCAGTTGAAAGGGTGGAAGCGAAGATGGAAACTGAGATTAATTGAGAGTGCCAATCCCTATTGGGAGGACTTGTATAATAGAATAGTCTGACTGGATTTCGAAATTCCGGCACAGATTCCAGATTGGAAATAGCGGGAGGGTAGGGGTAGGAGCGGCGGAACGCCGTCACCCCGAGGGGGTATGGACACTGGATACCAAGGTGCGTCACACTGGGTGTGGGTAAGGACGCTGGATTGCGAGGACCCGTCACCCCGGTGGGGTTTTGGGCCGGGGGGCCGGCGTCTTTAAGTGAAGATAGTCAGGGACACTGGGTTCCGGCCAAAAGCATGCCGGAATGACGGTGAGCGCACGTCATCCTGGGGGGATAGGCGGGGGGCCGGCGTCTTTGAGTGAAGATAGTCAGGGACACTGGGTTCCAGCCAAAAGCATGCCGGAATGACGGTAAGGGGTAAGGCACACTTTCGGCTCATCATAAATTCGGGGTTAAGATGCCGGAATGACGATATGGATGGCTTACGCAATGGCGCCCTATAATATTGAGAAGCGGCGAATACTGCTTATTTATATTTGCCTGATGGTTATTACGCTTGCCGTTTATTGGCAACTCAATCGATGCGATTTTATTGACTACGACGATCCAACGTATGTGACCGAGAACGTCAATATTCAGCACGGCATCACAACGGATGCAATCAGGTGGGCCTTTACGAGCGGTTACGCCGCCAACTGGCATCCCCTCACCTGGATGTCCCACATGCTCGATGTGCAACTTTTCGAATTGAACGCTCACCGGCACCATCTGATTAATCTCCTGTTCCACATAGCAAATACACTGCTGCTCTTCTACGTTTTTCACCGGATGACAAAAGCGCCTTTGAAGAGCGCTTTCGTCGCGGCCCTGTTCGCTCTCCATCCTCTGCACGTGGAATCGGTCGCGTGGGTGTCCGAGCGAAAAGACGTTCTCTCCACTTTTTTCTGGATGCTCACGATGGCAGCCTATATTTCCTATGTGGAGAGTCTGCGGGCGGTCTCTCGTCCTCAATCCTCCGCTTCAGGTTCTCCGTCCTCCGTTCTCTCTTCTCCGGCTTCCATCTTCCGTTACCTGGCTGTTCTCATCTTCTTTGCACTGGGTCTTATGTCAAAGCCCATGCTGGTAACCCTGCCATTTGTGCTGCTGCTCGTAGACTACTGGCCTCTTGGAAGGCTCACCACGGAGGCGGGTCGTGGTCCGGTCGCCAAGAGAACACATCGGAAAGCAATCGAACAAACAGGAAAAGGCCGGGAGCAAATAGTTCATGCCGCCCCAGACCATGAAAAGCAGCGCTTCGAGCGAAAAAAGACCGCTCAGGGAATCCGCACCGAGGCTAAAACACTATCTGTGAATAAAAGAAAAGCAAAACCGAAGAGAACACGCATTGTACAAACGACGGTGGAAGAAGAAAGACCGTCGGACGATAGATATCAGTGGGCGTTGATTCGTCCTTTGCTCTGGGAAAAAATTCCGCTTTTTGTCCTTGCGGCGCTCTCCTGCATCGTGACATTCTCAGTCCAGCAAAACGGCGGCGCCGTAACATCCACGGGGGTGATTCCTTTGGGTGTTCGAGTCGGCAACGCTCTCATTTCCTATGTGGCCTACATTGCCAAAACGATCTGGCCAGGCAGCCTGGCTGTTTTTTACCCTTACTCCCGGACTCAGCCGGCCTGGCTGGTTTTCGGCGCCTTTCTCCTTTTCCTTGCCGCTTCAGTTATTGCGATACGGAAGGCGAAAAGACTGCCGTACCTGGCTTTCGGATGGCTTTGGTTTACGGGCACGATGGTCCCGGTGATAGGGATAGTGCAGGTCGGTACACAATCCATGGCGGACCGCTACACCTATGTTCCCCTGATCGGGTTGTTTGCCGCCGGGACATGGTTTGCTACAGCTCTTCTGCAAGAACTGAAAATTACCCACATGCAACGCAAAGCTTTGCTTATTGGCTCATCCGCGGCAATCCTTGCCTCTCTTTTTGTGGTGACATACAGGCAGGCCGGGTACTGGCGCAGTTCGATGTCCCTTTGCAACCATGCGCTCGATGTCACGGAAAATAATGATACCATCCTGGTCGTAAGGGGGGCGGCCTATGAACGCCTGGGCGACTACGATCAGGCAATGTTGGATTACGAAAGGGCGCTGGCAATCAATCCGGATAACCCCACTGCGTATAATGACAGAGGGGTCGTGTACCATAAACAGGGCAACTACCGGGAATCTATTTTGGACTATAACAGGGTCATCGAGATAGATCCTGAATTCGTCCACGTCTATTATAACCGGGGGCTGGCTTATGAGGCCCTGAGAGATCCCGGGAACGCGATTGAAAATTTTAGCAAGGCAATCGCTATGAATCGTGAACATGAGCAGGCTTACGATCACCGGGGAGCGGCCTATGAGAAGATTGGAAATCACAGGCAGGCAATTGAAGATTTCAATAAGGTGATTGAGACAGACCCCGGATATGCAGGCGCCTACGCCAACAGGGGCGCCGCTTACGATGGCATCGGCGATTTTACAAGGGCAATCGAGGACTTAAACAAGGCAGCCGCAATCGACCCAAAACTTTCGTGGGTTTATAATCGCCGGGGAGCCGTCTACGGCAAACTGGGCAATTACCGGCAGGCGGTTGAAGATTTTAGCAGGGGCATAGATATAGAGCCCGGGAATATCGAAGCATATTATAACCGGGGAGCAACGTACGGCAAACTGGGCAATTACAGGCAAGAGATCGAAGATTTCGACAGGGCCATCGGGATTGATCCAAACCGGGCAGAGCTATATTACAGGCGAGGTGCGGCATACGGGAAACTGGAGGACTATAAGAAGGAGATCGAGAATTACGACAAGGCCATCCAGATAAATCCGGGGAATGCACAGTGCTATAACGGCCGTGGTATTGCCTTTGACAAACTCGGCGACTACCAACGGGCAATCTCCAATTTTGACAGGGCGCTGGAGATCAACGCTCGGAGCGCCATGGTCCTCAATAACAGGGGCAATGCCTACGGCAAGCTCCGAAATTACAAGCGCGCGATTCAAGATTACAGCAGAGCCATTGAGATCGATCTTCATTATGTAATGGCCTATTACAATCGAGGCGTTGCACACTCCGAACTCGGTCAGAACGGTGCGGCGAACGAAGACTTTAAAAAGGCGGCACAATTTGACTGCGAAGAGGCTAAGGAAATTTTGAGAAAACGAGGGGTAAGCTGGTAATGGTGAATAATGAATGGTGAACGGAGAACCCGCAATTTTGAGAAACAGCAAATTGCGCTGATCCGCCTTTTCCTCGTGGTTGTTACGCTTACAGCGTTCTGGCAGCTCAAGCAGTGTAACTTCATTAATTATGACGACCCCACGTACGTGACCGGCAATATCCACATTCGGCAAGGCATCACTATGGATGCAATCCGGTGGGCCTTTACGAGCGGTTACGCCGCCAACTGGCATCCCCTTACATGGATGTCCCACATGCTCGATGTGCAACTTTTCGGATTGAACGCTCACCGGCATCATCTGATTAATCTCCTGTTTCACATAGCAAATACACTGCTGCTCTTTTCCGTCCTTCACCGGATGACCAAAGCGCCTTTGAAGAGCGCTTTCGTTGCGGCCCTGTTCGCTCTTCATCCTCTTCACGTGGAATCGGTCGCCTGGGTGTCCGAGCGAAAGGACGTTCTTTCCACCTTTTTCTGGATGCTCACGATGGCAGCTTATGTCTCCTACGTTGAGAGTCTGCCGGCCTCTTCTCCTCAATCCTCCGTTCATGGTTTACAATCGTCTAAACTATCTTTTCCGCCTTTGGGCCTCCGTAATCTTTCTTCCGTTTTGCGTTACGTGGGCGCTCTCGTATTTTTTGCCTCAGGTCTCATGTCCAAGCCGATGCTTGTAAGCCTCCCTATAGTGCTGTTGCTTTTGGATTACTGGCCGCTGGGGCGAACAACGTTGTGCCCATCAGATGCTTGTCCGGATTTTCAAAAGAGGGAAAATAAGCTGGCGGACTCGAACCGGGAAGCATCGTCTTCGAAGAAAAGAAAAATAAAATCGCGTAATAAATGTACTATGCCGGGCAACGCTCCGTCTTCCGTCATGAGTCCTACGCCATCCGTTTCCACGCTCACAGTCCTTGGCAACCTGTTCCTGGAAAAAATCCCGTTCTTTGTCCTTGCCGCCTTCTCATGTATCGTGACTTATGCCGTTCAGCAAAAAGGCGGAGCGGTAAAATCAATACAGGTCTTTCCGCTGAGTGTTCGTATTTCCAATGCCCTGGTTTCCTCTGTCCTGTATATGAAAAAGACCATATGGCCGGCCGATCTGGCCATTTATTATCCCCACCCGGGATTGTTGCCTTTCTGGAAGGTGATCGGGGCGGTCCTTTTTTTGGGGGCTCTTGTTTCATTCGCTGTCCGGGAGGCAATAAAGTTTCCTTATATCGCGTTCGGATTGCTGTGGTTTGCTGTTACACTTACGCCCGTCATAGGTATCATACAGGTCGGCGATCAAGCTATGGCGGACCGCTACACTTATGTTCCCGTGATCGGGCTGTTCGTTTTGGCGGCATGGCTCATACCCGAGCTTCTGAATAAACGATGCCCCGCGCCGCTCCTCAGAGGAGTACTTCTCGTATCGTCGACGCTAATCCTTGCTTGTCTGTGTATCGCGACGTGGACCCAGGTGGGATATTGGGCAAATTCCATTTCACTCTACGATCACACCCTCGAGGTCACAAACCGGAATTTCCTTATCCATTATGACAGAGGAGCCGCTTACGTCGACCGCGGTAACTACGGCGAGGCTATAGGAGATTTCGACAGCGCCATCGAGATAGACTCGAGATATGCCCCTGCCTACGGCAGCCGGGGCATTGCCTATGAAGGCATTGGCAACTACCCGAAAGCGATCGGGGATTTTAATGAGGCGGTTGAAATAGACCCCAACCTTGCGTGGGCTTATAACCACCGGGGCGCTTTGTATGGCAAGCTCGGCGATTTCAGACAGGCGATTGAAGATTTCAACAGGGTCATAGAAATCGATCCCGGATACCTGGAAGCTTATTACAACAGGGGCGCCGCAAATAGTAAAATTGGCAATTACCGGGAGGCGATCTCGGATTTCAGCAAGACTATCGAGGCAGACCCGGGACGAGCAGAAGCATACTATAATCGGGCTGTTTCGTATGGCAAACTCGGAGATTATGAAAAAGAGATCGAAAATTACGGCAAAGTTATCGAGATAAATCCCGGAAGTGCACAGAGCTATAACAGCCGGGGTATTGCTTATGACAAACTGGGCAACTACAGGCAGGCGATATCGAATTATGACAGGGCACTGGAAATCGATACCCACAGCGCCATGGTCTTGAATAACAGAGGGAATGCCTATGGGAAGCTCGGGAATTACAGGCGGGCCATTGAAGATTATAACAGGGCGGTTGAACTCGATCCCGGCTATGTAATGACCTACTACAACCGCGGCGTTGCCTACTTCGAACTCGGCCAGGACGGTGCGGCGAAGGAGGATTTGAAAAATGCGGCAAGACGCGGCTGTGAAGAGGCTAAGGAGATTTTGAGAGGCCGGGGGATAAACTGGTGACAGGGATAGATGCGGATTGGAAGGAATGAAATAATCTTGCCAAGTTTCCAGGAGGCAAGGGGGATCGAAAATTCCGCACCGGTTCCGAAGAAATGTCAAAAGGGAAAGCCGACATTGGCCGTTCGAGCGAAGGCTGGATAATTCTACTTCCCGCCTTCATCCGTACTCTCCCATGAACTGTCGTTTTGGTCAACATCGAAGAAACTTAAAACCCTGACATTGAGTTCCGGGGCAACGAACGAATAAGAGGTCGTATCAATGGGCACTGCCTTGCCGGCCGCGGCGTTCGCAAAGGCCATTTCCTGGTCCTGCAATGCCTGGGCGATCGATCCCTGTCCGGAGAGGGCGGTCAGACCGGCAAGATTGCTGGAGGATGGAATACCGATCTCCCCCTGCGTGAAGCTGATGTTCTGAAAATTGATCACCCGCAATGCCGCAAGTATGATGTTTCGCCCGGCGATGCCGGCCTCTCCGGCATTGATAACTCCTGTCGGCGCAAACAGGTAAACGTCGCCGGCGGGAGGTGAGTCGATTCCTTCCTCGGGAGCGGGGTTGTATGTAAGCGCGCGTATGCCGCTCCCTGATGTTGCCGCGCTAAATACAAGCACATTGCCTGGCTCCGCCACGGGCGGGGTCGTTTCAATAGCGGTTTTGGAACCGATGCCGGCATTGATGCTTCCGGTATCGGTCCAAACGGTGATGTCGCCCCCAAGAAAAGTCATAAGCCGCGATTCGTTCACGTTTACATCCTTGTTCGCAAAAACATTTATGGCGCCGCCTTCTTCAGTTATGATCCCCGAGTTTCCAATCGACGCCAGAAAAGCGGTGCCCCCGATGTTGACACTGCCGTTGCTGAAGATGTAAATGCCGGAGGTGGTGTTGGAGATCTGCGAATACGTCATGTTGATGTCGCCTGCGCCGGTTATGTCCGACGATTCCAGGAAAGACGAGATGACTTGCTTTGCCTCTGCAAGGGTCTTCTGGGCGTCCGCAGTATCGCCTTTGGCCAGATCTTCAGCGTACTGCTTCCCCAAAGTACGCAGGGAATCAAAAAACTGTGGATCGCCCAGAACGGGATCTGTATGGGAAAGCCGGCGCGCATCGGAAGTATCTGACGAAGTATCTGAAAAATCTTTGTCATACCCGGCTGCAACAACGAGCGCAGCGCTGCTGAAAGGCAACTGCGAAGTGTCAAAAGTATTTCCAACGACCAGGATCCCCTGCGAGTTCCCTAAATTGATCGATCCTCCCGCCTCGATCACCAGCGACCCGGGTCCGCTCTCGTATATGGAGTTGGTTGGATCGCTATACGGGAACACGATATCCCCGAGGGCTTGAATCCTGGTGACATTCGTGGGCGCGCAGTTATAGCCCTTGTAAGAGATATTCTCTATGTCCCCTCCAGCGGTAATCTGAGCCGCCTTCGGGATGGAGAACACCAGGTTGCCGATATTGCCACCCGCGCTTATCACAACCGGACCTGTATAATCACTTGCGTGAAGGAGACCGGCAGGGTCGTCAAGGGCAGAGTTATTGCCCTCGAGGAGATCGGACATAGTGGAGATGCTGCTGTTGAGACGAAACGATCGATAGCCATAGACGCCAACGGCAGGCGACGACTCTGAAGTATCATCCGACATGTCCGACATGGAAATTGTTGCCTGCTGCCCTGGGCCGCCGATGTCTTCGCCGGCCTCCAGGATAAGCTGCCCGTCCTTATAGGGCGCAAGGATGATGCTGCTTTTAATGTTGATGTCCCCATGCGCGTAAACCGACAAGGTGGCGGGAAGGATATTCAGGCCATAGTCCGTACCATTTTTGTAAGGGATGTAGTAAGGATCACCGGCGTTCAGGGTTACGTTCCCCGTTGCCGAAGTGAGACTGACCGAGGAACTCGGGCTGTATGTGAGGTCCCAGTAGGGTGTTGGGCTCGGGTTTGTTCCGCTAAAGAAGGGCCTCGCTATCGTGGGATTGACGATGCCCGCCAGGACGATGTCCCCCTGGGCGCTCACGTTGACGCTGGTGGGGGTAGTGGCAGCGGCAGTGAAAGGAGCGGCGCTGAGCATCTCGATCACGGTAGGGGAGGCTGCGGCGTTGGAAGCGGAAGTCCCAAAGTTGCCCATGGATTTTAGTTCTCCCGTTCCGTCTGCTACGAGGAACCGGCCCTGCATGTCGCCGCCCGAAAATATTATCAGGTTGCCCGGATCGTTTGCCGGGGTGGAATTAGTGATGGCGCTTGTGGAAGCTGTCAATGAATAAGGGGAAAAAGTTCCGGCCTGGGAATAGAAATTGCCGCCGGCGTAAACGGTGAGGTCTCCTCCCGCCATGGTTGCCAGTCCCTCTGTCGCGAGGGTCCCGTTGCCATAGCTGGCCGACCATCCGTCAGGCTGATTGCGGAAGTTGACGTCGTATGCATCCCACCCTTCGTTGTTGAAAGAGGTAATGGAGGAAGGGGTGTCGATGGCCTCGCCGTTCACATTGCCTTTGACATAAAGTGAGATATTTCCGCCACCTGAATAAGTGTAATTAAGGCCTGTACCTTCTCCCGTTGTGCGAATGGAGCCAAGCAAGCGCCCGAGGGTGGCTGTGGTATACAAATTAAGGTTGCCTTCCACGTCGATATCGATGTTTCCGGTCGCCGTCTCGATGACCCCTCCGTTTTCCATATCGAGGTCGCCGCCGACCTGGCCCTTTATATTGCCGCTGAAGGAACCGATGTTGCAGGTGAGTGAGTTGTCGACTATATAGCTGGTGGAAGGGCTTGCCCCTATCCATGTCATGCCCGCGGACGCAAACTGGATTGACCCGCCTTCCGTATAGACTTGCACTGCCGAAGTTTGAACAGGCTGGCCACTGGAGCCGCGGAGCCCGCCTATATAGAGTGCCCCGCTACTTGCCAGGTTCGTGGCAATAGGATTGGCGCTCGCGAAGTCGGCCCCGGCAACCAGGTTGAACCCCCATGCCGGGTTCCCGGAGGCGGTCGTCAATGTTCCTCCCGGATGATCGATGAGATTTGCGTCTATGTTCAGGTCCCCCGCTGCGCGGAGAGTGAGAAAGCCGGGGGTGAAGGTTGTACCGGACCCCGTGAGATGGTCCCAACTGACACCTGGATTGCCGGGAAGAGCGGCTCCGAAATCCCATGCGGCCCCGAGGGTCATATTTCCGGTCGTGTTTACTTTACCGGTCTGACTGTCGACTTCCAGGCCCGTTACGAATTGGAGTTGCGTTTGAGCAGCAGTTTGAGTAGCCCCGCTTCCTTTAATTGTAAAACCGCTGGAAAGAAGGCTGCCGTTACCCTGACTGTTCTGGATCGTAGCCCCCTGTTGCGTGCCGGTCATGAAATTGCCGATCCAGGTCTCCCAATTGTTTATATTTGAAGAGGTGATTGTGTTAATGCCGTTTTGCATGTTGATAAAATTAGCATTGGCACGCTGCATCGTTATAGAGTCGTTTTGTCCCTGGCCGTTGACGCCGTACACCACGCCTTCAGCAAGAATTTGACTTGCCCCCGTAATGGTCGTGCCGTTAGAAGTGATGTTCATGGATGTGCCGCCGTTTGACAAAGTTTGCAGGGGCGCCCGGAAATGGACAGTCCCTCCCTGAGATTGCCCGGTAACACTTATCGCACTTCCAGACCCTAAAATTATCGCCCCCCCGGCGCCGTCGGCAACGTTCAGGAAGACAGTCCCTCCAGTGGAAGTGCCGGATGTGCCGTTGGCGTTGATAGTCCCGTTGAGGGTTATGTTGTCTCCTGCACTGATTTGAACAGACCCGCCGTTGGCGCCGTTGGCGTTGATTACGCCATTCACGGTGATACTGCCCTGATCTGCCGCCAGGCTGAAGTCATATGCATTGACGGTCCCGGTAACGGTCTCATCTTCAGGGCCGCGCACCCGTACAACCACGTTGTTGTTGAACCCTCCGGAGGAAAGAATGGAATTCAGAGCGGAGAACCCGTTTGGCAGGCTATACGTATCAAGTATAAAAGACCCGCCGGCGCCGGCGGATTGGCTTGTTGTCCCGTCTGCAGCGACGACGGTCCTTGTCCCTGCTGTTCCCTCGAAGGTCCCGGCAAGGACCGCCGTTCCCGATGAATAAATTGAGATCAAGCCGGCATTTGCTCCAAAGTCGTTTGCATCTGAGGTGCTGTATGACTTCACACCCGATACGTTTATTGTCGCAGTCTTGTCAACGGTCACCGAACCATTTTCGGAATTCAAATAGACGTTGCCTCCAGGACTATAGGCATATGCCCCACCGACCACTGTCATCTGAATTCCGTTATCCAAAATCTGTGCGCCACCAGAGAGACTGACGTTGTCGGTGGCGCCGGACCCGTTTGCGGTAAGCGTGAGTGTCCCCCCTGACATTTGGATCTTGCCGCCCTTTACATCGATGGAATTCCCGGTGATCGCCAGTGTCCCGCCCGGAGTCACGGAATCGGTTTTAGCTCCGTTCGAGTTAATGTTTACCGTCCCAGTCGCCGTAACGGTGAAATCCGCGGCTACGTAGGCAGCCGCCGAGTTCAGATATGTTGGCGACATCGTGGTCACCCTCGCGGCGGAAAAGGTGAGATCGCCAGAGGTGGAAAGGGCCGCCGCCTGGAGACCGGCGAGGCCCGCGCCGACAAAAGCGATGTTTCCTTCAGCACTGAAGGTAGCGCCGTCTACACTGCCGTCGTTCCGGTCAAATCCGTAAAGCTGAATGGTTTCCTGGTCTTTCCCTCCGGATGTTTCCCCGCCGATATATATGGACCCTGCATAAGGGTCTGCGATGGAGCTTATCCCGGTGGCGTTCAGCTTGAGGAATGCAGTGCCCGCCGAAGCCGGGCTGAGGCTGGAGACGGCTACGGTTGAACTTCCAGTGTTATCGAGATAGATCGTATTGGCGCTCAGATTGACGCTATTTACGCCGGATTCGGCTTCGATCAGCGCCGCATTCAAAGTAAGAGAGCCGGTCACCAGCAGAGAACAATTGCTTTGAAACTGGATGCCGGTGTTTCCGTTACCGGTCAGGCTGACGTCCGAAAAATTTGCAAACTGATTCAGTATGCCGGAGGGCAAGTAAAGACCGTGCTGCACTCCCGCATTTTGCTGGTCAATATATATGCCATTGCCCCCCGTGATATCGAGAAGGCCTTGGGCGGATACCGAAGCCAGTTTGGCCTGGGGGGAGAACGTTATAGTGTTCGTATTGAGAATGACGGCGTTTGTAGCAGATATTGAAGCAGCTTCGATATCGATGTTGCCGGTGGCCGTCGCCTGATTCGTGGAGGCACTGACAAGTCCCTGCAGGTAAACAGCCCCGGAAATATTGTTGTTCGATGTGAGCACAGTGTTTCCGTTGCCGGCGGTTGTCGATAAAGCACTGATCGATGAGCCGGATTCCAGGGTTATTCGATTGCCCGCCGAAAGGGAGACGGTTGCCGCTTCAAGGATGGCGCCTTCGTTTCCGCCGTTCGTTGGACCTTCCAACGTAAGGTTCTGGTTGGCGATGAGATCGATCTCCTGAAAACCTTTTCCCGAAACCGACGATGAAGCGATGTAGAGGGAATTGGAGAGTTCGGTTGGCGTCAGGCTGGAAAAATTGAAACCGTCGGGTTCTACGTAAACATAATCGGCGCCCAGGGAAATAGTTCCCCCGGTAAACCCGGCGGCTGCAGCCGCGGCGGTGATCGCCCCTGCTATCGTCCCTTCCAGGGAGGCGGAGGTGCTTTGTATGGTAACATTGCCGCCGTTTCCGGCGGAGAAACGCGCAAAAGAAAAATCCCCCAACGGTAGAAGAGCGGAAGCGGGCTGCACTTCGAAAGCGCTCATGACGGAAGGTTTAATGTTAATGTTCTCCCCGGCATAGGTGAGATAGCCGGCCACCACCGGATAGCCGTTCCCGGAGGTCAACTTCGATCCCGACGTAACTGCTAAACCCGTATCCGTTACAATCATCGCTCCCGGCAAAAAAGCGTACTGTTCGGGCAGCAGGGTGTAGACGCCGGCCTTCAGCCCCGGCGCTGCCTGTAAAGAGACTGCCTCCCCTATCTGAAGGTTCGCCTGGGTCCCGGTCAGATTCGCCCCTACCGCAGCCAGGTAGGCGGAACTCGCCGGTACTGAATAATTGCTTCCGGGCACGATAACCCACCTGCCCGCGAAGGTGTCGGAAGACACGGATTGCCGAAAGGAATCTATCGTCCAGTCATATACCAGGGTATTTAAATTTCGCTCGTTTTCCTGACCGTAATATTCAGTAGTATAAATCCCATTCGTACCGGTTTGCTGAGTAAGCAGCGGGTTTTGAAACGGATCGATTGTGCCCGGTATGCCCGACTGGAACTGGTAAGCGAATATGCCCCCACCGCCCGAGACGCTTATCTGCGAACCGGACTCGATGGTTACATCGCTTGCGTTAATCTGCACCTCTTTCGAAGGAGCGCCGGTTACCGTAATGGTGTACTGATTTGTGACTTTGTCCAGTATCGTCCAGACTTCCTGGGTAAGCACTCCGTAATTTACCGAAATCGACCCGCTTGTATCGATTATGCTTCCAGCGCCAATCTTGACATAGCCAGTGGGCGCGTCAAGCCAGATGCTTCCCATCGGGGCGGCCAGCATGCCCCCTTCCATGTCTATATTGCCATCGGGTGCGTAGATTTTCATATAACCGCCTGCCGAATAAACAGGAGACGTGTTATGAGCAGTGCTTCCCAGGATGTAAATATTGCCGAGAGAGGATTCTATGGTGAATGGCGAACTGTCCGTGCTGGTATTACCCGTGCCGGTGGTGGGATAAATGCGGTCAGCCTGCAAGGTCAGGGTGCCTGCCGTCTGAAGTTTGTCTTGCCAAATGTTGCTAATATCAGAGTCACTCAATGTGATGTCATGTGTTGCGGATAAGGTGACACTATTGAATCCGGAAAGGGAAACGGAGCCTTCCACGTCTACCCATTGGCCTGCCAGAGTCAGTTGGCCGGGGCCGGATGCCGGCGCCGAGGTGGTGATGGATTGGTCGTTCCACAATTGAATGTACGGCGCCTTGAATGTGACGTTGCCGGTTGCGGTAAGAACGGGCGCATCGAATGTCAGGCTCCTTGCGGCCTCGATATTCATGTCGCCTGAAAAGTTCAGGCCCACGGAACTCGTGAAAGTATACGAATCGAAGCCGGACCACCTGGCAAAGTCCGAACTTGACAGGCTATAACTGCCGCCCTGTTGGTTTATGGATAACGTTCCTCCTTCCAGTCCGGCCATTTGGGCCTGCCCCTCGAAAATTCCGTTCAACTCGACAAGTCCGGATCCGCCCGTTGCCGAAATGGTTATGCTCCCCGCATTGCCCGCAACGGTCTCGGCCACGACGCCGCCGTCGGTATTCTTCAGGTACGATGGAACCTGAGGGGATCCTGAGACGTCCACCAGGGACTCGGCCCCTGTCGTCAGGGTCCCTTGCGTGGAGAGTGTGACACTCCCGCCCGAAAGGGGTGTGTAAGACACGGGCAGTCCCGGGAAAAGGGGTGAGAGGGCGGGCAGGTTGAAACCTTTGGCGGATATCGTTCCCATAAATGTAATGCCGTCCGTTCCGTTGACTTCAACCGAACCGGCGAGGGCCGTCAGCGATGCGCCCGCATCGATTGAAACGTGCGAAGCGCTCAGATTGATATCTCCCTGCGGGGCAACGCTGACTTGCGCCCCGTTAAAAATTTCTATTGTGGGGTTGCCGGGAGGATCGTTGCGAGGAACGTCGAAGATAGGGCAAACCGTCAGTGTTGAGCGTTGTAAATGCAACCCCTGCCTTGATATGGATATAAGAGTCGCCTATAAGATACGGTGCAACCGCCGTGGGCAGGCCGAGTGAATTGATATCCTCTCCGGGAACGGGCGTAGGGAGTTTTACAAACGAAGGAGAGAGACTTCCTGCTTCGATATTGGTGTTGGCGAAGCTCGACAGGGTGATTTCGGTGAAGCCGCTCCCGGCCAGCGTGTTCGGGTTGAGGTTAAGCCCGCTTGGCGGCGGGACCTCCTGCACGTCCGGAGATGCCGGAACGGAGGCGCCTACCGTGATGAATTGAGCGTGCAGGTTGATATTGCCCCCGTTACTTCCCTGGATTGAGTATGCCTGCAAGGACCCGTTGAGAATTATGCCTTGCCCCGAGATAAGAAGAGAACCGGCATTCCCTCCCGTGACCGCGCCCTTCTGCGCTGATCCCGTAGCCTCCGCTGACGTTGATGGTGCTTCCCGTATTTACAATCATCCCCTGGCCCGGCCCCGTATTCGGACCCTGGTCGAGGTCAAAGCTCCAGTCCTCCATATCCACTTTGCCTCCGCCGATGAAAGCGGTACCGGCAGTACCTCCCGTTCCGGTTGCCGCCAGGGAATTGTCGATGCGCTGCCCGGCAACGTTGATTTCGCTTCCCGGTTCCAAATCGATGACCGAAGCCATCGCTACATAGTCCGGATTCGGACCGTTGCCCAGTGAGGCTACCTGCTCGCTTGCATACTTGTCATCCGATGCGGTCAGATAGACATAGCCGCCGGGGACGTCGATTTCTCCCTTTAAATCTATCGCCCGCGCCACCAGGGCTACGGTAGCGGGTTGATATTCAGCGGCAGACGAACCGGGCGACTTCGCGAGCCCCGGGGCCAGGGAAATATCGGCTCCGGCATTTAGCGTAATCGTCGAATTGGAAGAAATTGCGAGAAAGGCCAAGCCTGCCGAACTCAGTTTTTGGGTGGATAAATATGTCGTGTACTGAGGCGTGGTGAGCAGGGAAACCGCCGCATTCGGGTCCAGTAACTGGTCGGTGAGTCCGAAATCGGCCGACAAGGGTGCAACCACGGATTGCAGGACAACACGATTCAGTGAGAAATCCTCCGTATCGATCTCACTAAATTTATTGGGCTGGATGTCGGTGAGAGACCCGATAAACAGTGTTCCACCCGCCGGCGCCTGTAATCCAAGGGTATTTTGGTTTCCCATTTTATCGAGCCGTTCCAGGGCCTGAGTCTGATATACACCCGCGGTCGCCTTACCCAGGACACCTCCGTCCAGCACGACCTTACTCGAATTCAACTGAAGCAAGCCTGCATCGGCGCCCTGGACATAGCTGCCGATGTAATTTGTGACGCTCGTAATGCCGCTGTATTTGATGTTTTCCGGAGCATTGCCGATGTTGTAGACTTTTCCGGCGGAGACCAGGGCCGTGGTTGTAACATATCCGCTGCTGTAGTCTGTCCCTCCGCCGGAGAAATTGAGCGAAGCACCCTGTTTTTCAATAACGTCGCCGCCTGAGGCGAGGTAGATCTTACCGCCCTGGAGGCTTTGTTCCATGGCGGTTTTCTCCTGGGTGTTGAGATATGCCGAAATATTGCCTATGGAGGAACCGAGGAGGTTATTGACAGTAATTTTCGCACCCTTGAGGATACCGTTTTTCTGGTCGGGGTAATCCCTGAGTTCCACGCTGTTCAGTTGAACCTGTGTCGTGTTGGCCGACGCGGGTGCGTCTATCCAGTTGCCGCTGACGTCGATGCTGCTGCTGTTTTCGAGAAAGACCCTCTGTTGTGCATTCAGGCTCACTGTGCCGTGATTGGCTTGAATGAGGCCGGCGTTTTCGATGTAGACCGGCGCCGATTGTGTCGATAATGTGCTGGCGCCTGCCAGGCCGATATCGATTGTCCCGCCCTGAAAAGAAGATGATTGAATTATTGTGTCCGACGAATTGGATATAGGCGTGGCGGTGGTGCTGCCTGCACCGGTGGAAATGAGGTCCGTGGCCTCCAGATCGATCTCTCCGTTATAGGTGAGCGACGCTGTTGCGCTGGCATTGCCGTTCTGGCGTACGTCGTAGCCGTACATGCCGATCAGTCCGGTATTTGCGGACAAGCTTGCCGGAATTGATCGCATTTTGTGTGTCGGCAGGGGACTCGTCGTCTACGATCATTACATTCGATTTCGCATTTTGGGTAAGAGTGACGTTGCTTCCCGCCACAAGACCGATTTGCCCCGCCTGGGTCTTAATGATTCCTGTATTCGTATTCGTGACATTGGGACCGATAAGAAAAACTGAACCAAGAGCGTCTGTGGCGATGGTACCCTGGTTTATGACGGAAGCGTCGAGATAATTGGTATTGCCGGTTCCCTGGTAGTCCTGGGCCGCGAAATTAAGCGTTCCGTTGGAAAAGAAGGTGGAGATATTCAAGCGATGACGCAATCATTGAATGGACGTTTACCTGCGATTCAGGCCCGAACAGGATACCGTTCTGGTTGATCAGATATATCTGGCCCTTGGCAGAGAGCCTCCCGAGTATTTGGCTCGGATTTTGGTCGAAGATACGGTTCAGGCAGACATAGCTCGAACTTGCCTGGGCGAAATCGACTTCGTCTTTGGCGCCGATATTGAACGATTGCCACTTCACGATCGCCTGCGAAGTGTTCTGTGTAATGACCATTGTATCGATGCCATTTTTGACACTGGGCTGCCCAAAGCTCAGGCTCCCACTGACCACAATCGGGTCCTGGGGAAAATCATCGGAAGTGCCTGAAGCCGATGAAACGCTGAGAGGTGAAGCGGTCTTGGGCTTGCTCTTCGGGGCCACCGTCAGGTCGAGTGCCGACGAAGCCGATGATAGGGCGACAGGAGAAGCCGATGAAACGCCGAGAGGTGGAGCGGTCTTGGGCTTGATCCTCGGGGCCACCGTCAGGTCGATTTTTGGTTGAGTCGCCATTGCGTCCGGCAATCGGGACTTTGGAAGAGGGGGCAGCAAAGGCTTATAGTAGCCAGCGGGCTTGACGCCACCGCCGCCGGCCCCTGCGTTGGCGATTGCCGGCATGAAGGCAATACAGAGGCACAAAAAAGTGACAATTCCCCTTCGTATCATTATATACTGCCTTTCTCGATTGTTAGTCCAACTAGGACATAATGTAGTATAAAACCTATACAATTTCATTGCAAGCCGGTCTAGTTATTAATCGTAAACAACAATTACCATTCTCAACGATCCCAGAATCCTTTTTCTGAATTGACAAGCTTTTGAATCCGGAAATTCAGAATTTTATAAATGACCTAAGCCAAGGGAATAACGGGACGCAGCGTAACACTTGGCGCACTGGTTGTGCTGAATGCGCAGAACATAACCTTCACTCACAAAGCAAGGACAAGCATTCGCCGCGGATCGCACGGATGAGCGCAGATAAAAAACGTAGGATGGGGTGGAGCGGGAGCGCAACCCATCGCCTTCCGTGCGGACGATTGGGGATAAGCGAACAAAAAGAAAAGCCGAGGTCAAACCCCAACCACGGATAACCGATAGTTACTGCGAAGCAAAAACAAGGGCAGAAGACTGCCACGGATTGCACGGACAAATGACTGACGACCAAGGACAAGCATTCGCCGCAGTTGTCTTTTAGTTGCTACTTTTTCTCCACGTCTCACCGTCTCCACGTGAAAAAATTTCTTGCGTCCCTCACTCCATTTCAGCCGATATAACAAGTTAAAGCAATCACGGAAGGATTGTGGTACAATGTATTATAAGTCTGAATTCTCCTTTTGTTTTAGTGCGTTATAAGCGGACACGCTACCGCAGAAGTAGGAAATCGGACTTATTTTTTTGTCTTTAATCGGACATGATGGATCTTAACCGGACAGGAGCGATTCCAACGGTTGGCCAATTCCAAGGGAGCCTGGATGAATATGCAGAGTTATCCAATAAGGGTTCTTCTCATCGATGCCGGCGAGGACGACTGCATAGTCGCCCGGGACCTAATCTCAGCTCTCTCCTTCATGGAATTTATCCTTAAAAAGGTTCCGGATTACGGGGCCGCACTGGATGCAATCCTTTCCGGTGAGTTCGATGTCTGCCTGCTGTCCTGCCGGCTCAAGGGGCGTAATGGGCTTGAACTCCTGCAAGAGGCTGTAAGCCGAGGGGCTAGTACCCCGGTTGTCTTTCTGACGGACCGGGGAGGCTGCGGTCAGGAGCTTGAGGCCATGGGCAGGGGAGCAGCCGACTGCCTTACCGAAGGCGAGTTAAGCGCCCCAGTTCTCGAGCGCTCCATCCACTACGCAATTCGTACTGCCGAACTGGCCAAAGTCAACGCGGAATTCAGGATAAAGGTAGAGGAACTCGGTGGGGCAGGGGAAGCTTTTAAGGCCGAGCAAGCTTTGCGTGCCAACGAGGCCAAGTTCCGCTCTTACATAGAATCTGCGCCCCTGGGCGTTTTCGTAGCCGACGAGCGAGGCCGTTTGGTGGATTTCAACCCTGCCGCCGCAGACCTTCTCGGCTATGATGATGCCACTCTGAGGAAAATGCATATCCTGGACCTTCATCCGGAAGAGGACCATGAGGAGGTCCTGGGCCAATTCGCCACCCTTTTGAAAACGGGGCGCATGGTGACCGAGCGCCGGATGAAGAAATGTGACGGACGACTGATATGGGTTTCATTGCATACCGCTTTGATTTCGAATCAATTTTCCCTGGGCTATTGTCAGGACATCACGGAACGAAGGCGAATGGAAGAGGCTTTGCGCGAGAGCGAAGCAAGACTCCGGCAGATCATTGATCTGGTGCCCCACAGGATCTTCGTGAAAAGTTGGGATGGGAAATATCTCCTGGCAAACAAAACGGCCGCTGAGTCTTACAACACGAGTGTCAGTGGTCTCATCGGGAAATATCATGCCGACTTCCATCCGGACGAATGCGAAGTCCAAAACATGTTGCAGGATGACCGGGAAGTCATAACGAGGGGAGAAGTCAAATTCATTGCGGAAGAACCCTTCACCGACGCCCGGGGCAACCTGCATTTCATGCAGACCACCAAGGTTCCTTTCCACATCCTCGGCGAGAAGTCGCCGGCGGTGCTTGGCGTTGCCATAGACATTACCGATAACAAGAGGGCTGAGGAAGTACTGCGGGAGAGTGAAACCAAGTACAGGTTCATTTCCGAGAACACCGGCGATGTAATCTGGCAATATGACCTGGACACGGATCGGTTCGTCTATTGTAGCCCTTCGATTTACCGGTTGGCCGGATTGCCCCCTGAAGAGGTGGTGGGGCGAAATATGGGGGTGTTACTAACGCCCGCATCCATGCAGAATTTCCGCAAACGAGTGCCGGAGGCCATCGCAGCGCTGAATGCCGGGGACGAATCGTTTCGTCTCCTGACCGACGAGGTGGACCTGATGCGCAAAGACGGCTCAGTTGTACCCATCGAAGCCGTGACCACGCTGATACAGGACGCAGCAGGCCGGGTTGCCGGACTCATAGGTGTCACACGTAACACTACCGAGCAACGTCGTGCGGCAGAAGCACTGCGAGAAAGCGAGACCAGGTTTCGCACCTTGTTTGACACCATGATGGAAGGCGTATCCCTTCATGAGATCATTTACGACGAGCGAGGCAAGGCGGTCGACTACCGCATCATCTCCACCAATCCTGCTTTTGAAAAGCACACGGGATTGAAATCGGAACAAGTACTTGGACAGCTTGCCAGCAAAGTTTACGGCTTCGGCAAGGCTCCCTATCTGGAACGGTATGCGTTGGTGGCAAGTTCGGGAGAACCGGATAGTTTCGAAACTTCTTCCCCTGTAATAAACAGGTTTTTTCATGTATCTGCAACATCACCGAAGCGGGGCTATTTCTTGACTGTTTTCGAAAATATCACCGAGCGCAAGCGCGCTGAAGAGGCTCTGCGCGATAGCGAAGCGCGGCTCAAGATAGCTATGGACCTGGCCAAGCTGGCGCAGTGGGAATACGATGTCAAAACCGGCATGTTTACTTTCGATGACCAGTTCTATGCGCTGTACGGCACCACCTCCGAGCAGAGGGGGGCCGCTGATGAGCGCCGAGACCTATGCGCGAAAGTTCGTCCCGCCGGAGGAATCTCATGTAGTCGCAGAGGCAATCGCCAGAGTTGGCAACCACCGATCCCAATTTCACGGATCAACTGGAACATCGGATAATCCGCGCCGATGGGGAGAAGCGCCATATCATCGTCCGTTGCGGGGTTGTTTGCGACCGGACGGGCAAGATCATCAAGACTCGGGGCGCAAATCAGGACGTCACCGAGCGCAAACGTGCGGAAGAGGCCCTGCGGGATAGCGAAAATCGATTGCGCGCCATAGCTTGATATTTGCCCCTGATGCAATTATAATGATGGACCCGGAGGGCATTGTCACCTATTAGAATAAAGCAGCAAAGTCGATTTACCGGTTATACGAGAAAGGAAGCCGAGGGCCAAAATATGCACGGACTCATCGCGCCGGAGCATTACCGTGCCGCGTATGATGCGGCCCTAACCAGGTTCGTGGAGACAGGGCGTGGCGGGGTTATTGGCTGAGACACCAAACTAGCCGGATGCC
>CAWGZP010000148.1:0-3390 GCA_963826655.1 uncultured delta proteobacterium | reverse complement strand
TTGGGCTTGGCCTGCTGTATCTGCTTGACCGTGTCTTTCATCCTGGACTGAAGCTCCTCGCTTCCGGCCCGGATCAGCTCAGGTCCTCGGGGGTTAAATTTGCCAGTTCTTCCTGGGTCATCGGCTGGCCCGAAGGGCCTGCGGGCGTGAGCGCCATTCCCATTTGCGAAAACTGAAGAACAAACCCTTTGGCCCGGCCTTCCTCTGCAAGGGCCTCGATGAGTTGCTGCCGCACTCTTTCAAAATCCGCATGGATCTCTGCGTCTCTTGTCCCGAACTCGTGGCTCATGAAGACCTCGGGAATTTTATCCTGAATGGTCTTGACGAGCCTTTCCATTTCCGTCTTGAACTCTGTGCCCCGCCCGGCTCCCAGGCTGATGGCTTTCGGATTGTCCTTTTGCCTGAAATTGTGGACGTAGCACCAGTCAGGAGGCCTCGACTCTCCTCCTGCCTGCTCCTCGACGAAGGCCCTGGCGATTGACGCCAACCCGGATTTCGGAGGGCCGGCGATAAAGAGATTATAACCCTTTTTCTTTATTTGAACTCCGAACCGGATTGCATCTACTGCACGCTCCTGGCCCACGGCTTTAAACTCGAGGTCTTTTAGCGAAGCGGTGCTCTCAAATGGTAAAGAACCCGGATCGATAACCAAACGCAGTTTCTCGACTGGAAGTTCCCGATGTTGTTCTGACATATCCCTTCACCCCCCTTTGCGCTGCAATTATAACCGATAACGGACATCCGAGGTCCGATAGCTGATAGCCGATACCGGCGTCAAAAGCAACCTGCCTGTGACAGCGGGGAGCGGGGCACAGGAAAAACCCTCCATCAACATCCGGTATCCAGTCTATAATGACTGGGTATAACAATGTCCAGAGGTGGAACGGGGGAGCGGGAAGAGCAGATGGGGAGATGGTTTTGTCACCGCGTCCGCGTGTCCGCTTTCTGAAGGACAAACATTGCTGTTTGCCAACACTATTGTTTGCGCTCTATCTTGTGAAGCTCAACGGGATGCCAATGGGAATAAAACCGATGGATATTGACGTACTCTGTGTCGGACACGCCGCCTACGACCTCGTGTTTCAGGTGGACCACCATCCGGAAGCAGACGAGAAGTTATTTGCCGCCGGCCTGGCGGGCGGCGGGGAGGCCCCGCGGCTAACGCAGCGGTAACGGTCGCAAGGCTCGGCGGGATTGCCGCCTTCGCCGGATACCTGGGCAAAGACATCTTCGGGGAGATGCACATCGAAGAGCTGGTCTCGGAGGGCGTGATTACGAGCCTGGTGATCCGCGGCCGCCACCCTACTCCGGTCTCCTCGATCATCGTCAAACCGGGCGGGAAAAGGACTGTCGTAACTTATAAAGGCTCGACGCCCGTCCTTGGGCCGGGAGATGTCGATTTTACGCTGGTCCGGCCCAAGGCCATATTGTTCGATGGACATCAGCCGACGATCTCGGTTCCCCTGGCCATGGAAGCCAGGGCAAAGGGAATCCCTTCGGTCCTGGACGCCGGGTCGGTTCACACGGGGACCATGGACCTGGCGCCCCTGTGCACCTGTCTGGTGGCGTCCGAAAAATTTGCCGCCGATCTGAGCGGGGAAAATGACCCCGGCATGGCTTTAAACGTGCTTGCGCAAATGGCGCCGGTAGCCGTCATTACCCTGGGAGAGGCCGGCCTTGTCTGGGCTTCCGTTCGCGGCAGAGGAAGCCTTGGAGCCCTTGCCGTCGACGCCGTCGATACGACTGGGGCGGGAGACATTTTTCACGGTGCATTTGCCCTGAGGATATCCCGTGGAGACGGCCTCCTGGCGGCCCTGCGATACGCAAGCGCCGCGGCGGCCCTGGGCTGTACTAAAATGGGTGCGCGAGCCGGCATCCCAACCCGGGCTGAAGTCGATCATGCCGTGAGGAGTGAAGAGTGGGCCACCCAAAAATGAGGAGCCTCTCTTCACTCTTCACTCTTCACTGCGGTTAAGGCCTTCGCAATGGAGAGGCTGAAAGTGATTTCACCCATGTAACCCGGCGCTACCCACACCTTGCCGCCGTGCCGTTCGGTTATCTCTTTTACTATGGTCAGGCCAAGACCGGCGCCTTCGGTTCCCTTTGACGACTCACGGCGTTGAAACGGCCCGAAAATCTTTTCCGAATCCCCCTCCTTAAGTTCACCGCCATCATTTCCAACTGAAAAAATGTGGAAATCTTCCGATTCTTCGTACCCGATGCGGATTCTGCTCAGCCGATCCCCGCCGTATTTCAACGCGTTGTCTATCAAATTCCTGAAGACCCTGAGAATCGCAAGCCTGTCAGCGCAGAATTCAACCGTGCACTCGGGTTCCAGCCATTGGATCCCACGGCAGTTCAACCTTGTCGAAAATTCGTTCATGAGCACGCACAGCAAGCTCTTCAGTTCTATGGACTCTATCAGCAGGGGGGTTTCCTTGGTTGCAATAAAGATATTGATCTGTTCGACCAGGGCGGCAATGTGCTGGGATAATTTCATAATCTGGTCCGAATAGACTTTGCCTTTTTCATCGAACATATGACCGTACCGGCTACACAGACGTCGCGTCAGCCCATGAATTCCAATAGCCGGGCTCTTCAGATCGTGGACCACGGAATAAGCGAAGAATTTCTAGCTTTTGAGTGCTCTCCTGCAGCCCCTCCTCGGCGCGCTTGCGCTCTTCGATTTCACGAGTGAGCCGTTCATTGGACGTGGCGAGTTCCGCGGTGCGCTCTTTCACCCTGTCCTCGAGGCAATAACGGTACCTGTTCAATTCCTCCAGTGCAAGCTTGCTCGCTGTAATGTCACGAAAAGTGAGCACCGTCCCGACAATCCGGCCGTCTTCAAAGATGGGAGTGCTCGAATATGCAACCGGGAAACAGGCGCCGTCCTTTCGCCAGAATAGGTCGTCTCCCGAATGCCCCGCTATCCCTTTGCCAATGCTGCGAGTGACGGGACACTCGCCGGCGGGGTAATCGGAGCCGTCCGGCCTTGAGTGATGTATCATCCGGTGGAAGTCTTCGCCGATCAGTTCCTCGATTTCATATCCGGCAAGCTTTGCCCCGGCGGGGTTTATAAATGCAACTTTGCCGGTCGGGTCCAATCCTGCAATGCCTTCCCCGGCGGCTTCCAGGATCAGCCGGTTCTGCCTGCTGAGCCGCCCCACCTGTTCTTCGGCCCGTTTGCGCACGACGATCTCTTCGGACAGTCGTTCGTTGGAAGTCTTGAGTTCGAACAGAGTGCTCTTGAGTTCACATAAAGTGCTTTTGATCTCACTTAAATCTCTTGCCACGCATACGCTGCCGATGCCCTTGCCTTCAGCGTCCCGGAGCAGGCCGATGGCAATTTCGAATGGGGCGACACTGCCGTCCTTTCTCCTCATCATGGTT
>CAWGZP010000147.1:0-29206 GCA_963826655.1 uncultured delta proteobacterium | reverse complement strand
AGCGATTGGCGAACCCCATCTTACCGTCTGTTTTGAACTATGGCATGATCTCCTTAAAAACAAAAGAGGGGGGCAGCGATGAAAGGGAAACGGGTTGCCGAATTGGCCGAAAAACGCCGGTTGTGGCAAGAACATTTGAGCCGGTGGGAGTCGAGTGGACTCAGTCAAGTTGAGTATTGTCGACAGAACAACCTGAGAACCAATATCTTCCTGTACTGGAAAAAGAAGCTTCTGAGCAAATCCAGCGTTCCCTCCCTGGTTGAAATTCCAACGGCAATTCTACCCGGATCGCCTGGGCGAAGAAGTCACAGCTTTGCCTGGTTGTTGGTGGACACTATAGGATTGAGATCCCACCGGGATTTGATGTCCACACTCTCGACCGCCTGATTCACGTTCTGGACCGGCGATGATTCATCTACCATCCAATAGCAGAGTTTTCCTGGCTCTTGGCGGCACAGACATGCGCAAATCAATAAATTCTCTTTCCGTGCTGGTGGAAGGGGTCTTCCAACTCGATCCTTTCTCCGGTCACCTGTTTGTATTCTGCAACCGGCGCCACACGATGCTTAAGGTCCTTTACTGGGATCGCAATGGTTTTTGTCTTTTCATAAAGCGATTGGAGAAGCACCATTTTAAATGGCCAAAAAGTAAGGATGAGTTATTGGAGGTTGGGACCAGGGAGCTTGGCTTCCTGCTCGAAGGATTAGATATCTGTTCTGTTAACGCCCATGGTACATTAGCATATTCTACTATGATTTAAAACTAATTCATTAGAGAATTAAAGAAAATAGGTGAGAATCTGATTAATATGTGCTAATTTGCCTCCATTACGATGACAAATGACCAATTACCCAGTAATCCTGAAGAACTTAAGGCAATCATCAGCAGCAAGGATGAGTATATAGATATTCTTGAAGGTCAGATTCGGGTCCTTAAGAAGGCGCTTTTCGCCCCCAAAAGTGAAAAACGTCCTGACGAGGAACAAGAATCCAACCAACTCCATATGTTTAATGAAGCTGAAGTACTGGTTGAAAAAGAAGCTCAAGAGGAGCTGGTAATTCCCGAGCACACCCGCCAAAAGCCGAAACGAAAGCCCCTGCCACCCGAGCTTCCCCGAGTAGAGGTGATCGAGGATATAGATGAGTCGGAAAAGATCTGCGCATGCGGGGCCGAACTTTCCCGCATCGGGGAAGAAGTCTGCGAAAAGCTCGACTACATTCCAGCCAAAATCCAGGTAATCCGAATCATCCGGCCGAAGTACGCATGCAAAAGCTGCGAGGGGGTGGAGTCGGAAGGACCCACGGTAGTAATCGCCCCGCCCCCTCCTCAAATCATCCCCAAAGGGATCGCAACTCCCGGCCTTGTTGCTCATATCGCCGTATCAAAGTATGCCGATGGCCTGCCGCTTTACCGGCAAGAAAAGATCTTTTCCCGCTACGGGATCGAGCTTAACCGTTCCACTATGGCCGGTTGGATGGTAATGGCGGCCGAAAGCTGCAATCCCCTGATGGAACTTCTCCATAAAGAACTTCACTCCGGCCCTCTGGTAAATGTGGATGAAACGCCGCTCCAGGTTTTGAATGAACCGGGAAGGGCAAACACCACTAAATCATACATGTGGGTATTCCGTGGCGGTCCTCCCGATAAGCCGGCAGTTTTGTTCCGGTATTCAGAAACCCGTTCCGGTGAGGTCCCTCGTGAAGTCCTGGCCGGGTACCGCGGATATTGTCAAACCGATGCTTTCTCCGGCTACAATGGCCTTGAGGTTGCAAACCCGAATATCATCCTTGTCGGCTGCTTTGCCCACGTGCGCCGAAATTTTGTCAAAATCATCGACGCCCGAGGGAAGGCGGCAAAGTTTAAGCCCGGCAGTCCCGAGGTTGCCCTGGACTATATCGGCCGACTCTATAAGATTGAAAAAATTGGACGGGAAAAGCAGCTCTTGCCAGGCGAGATTGTTACTCTTCGCAGGGAACATGCCGCGCCACTCCTCGAGGAATTTAAAGCCTGGATGGACAAGCGCCTTAACCAGACACCACCCAAGGGGTTGCTCGGCCAGGCATTGAGCTATGCCATCACGCAGTGGCCAAGGCTCATTCGATACTTGGAAAACGGACATATCACTCCGGATAACAATGCTGCGGAGAATGCAATCCGGCCCTTCGTCCTCGGACGAAAAAATTGGTTGTTCAGTGGACATCCCAATGGCGCCCATGCTGCCGCCACTCTCTACAGCCTCATAGAAACCGCCAAGGCTTGCGGCCTTGAACCGTACCGATATCTGCGGTTTCTGTTTGAAAAGCTCCCCTACGCCAAAAACGAGCAGGATTATAGAGCCTTGCTTCCCCAGAATCTGCCCCCTGAGCAACTCTCGCAGTTCATGGCCCGCGCATAGTCCCGGCAAAGCCGAACTCCTTGCAAACTCTAAAGTTTTTAATTTAAAGATATTGCCACGGATTAAATCTGCTGAGAAGGTGGGTTTGTCCGAACGCTTACTTTTCAACATTTGATTCCGATCTTTTTCTCGAAAGTCCCTTGTGATTTTGATGCTGATAGCAATTCATCGAGTGATGGTCGAAATATCAACCGCTGGCATCCGGGAATTTCCTTTGACAGTGATTCGCAATATCACATTACAAGACCTGACCCCGATGGACTTCAATCACTCTTCCGGTTGTTTGCCTTCGTTCAATTTCTGTAGGATATCATCTCCATATGTGACTCTCCCCCGCCCAACTCGGCATTGCTGCACTTCGTCACAGAGTTGCCTTTTATTTCGCCAATATTAGGGGCATACCACGACAATCTTTCCACCGTCACATTGGGGTTGCCTCCATAGGCCCCCAGATTGGCTGTGCCGTTGAAATATTTCCTTACTCTCATGCACCTTTCAAAAGTTCCCGCTGGAACTGTAACAACGTCATCCATTGTTTCAATAACGCAGGTGAAAGGGACAAAAAGTTTCTCTTTCAATGAAAACACTTGCTCGGTGCTGGTCCAGGTTGTTTCGGCTGCAAGAGGGTACTTGAGTTCCCATACTTCGTGCTCGTTGACCATAGGGTTCCTGTCGTGAGGACCTTGACGAGCAATCGATTTGACGCCTTGATCATTTTCCAGAGAGAAGTACTTCACCGCAACAGACTCCCCATTTGCGTTCCTCAATGTGTTTGTCGTGAGATAGACCTCAATACCGTTAATGTTTGTTTTCGGACCCACCACCAGTTCGCCTCTCATCTCCTTTGTCTCACTGCCTTGTTTCAAATATAAGCCATATGCTTGTGTGAAACCCTCATGGAAAGGGGAATACTCCCCGCCCGCCGCGTAATTCGTCAGGATGAAGGTGCCCGATAGGCAGACGAACGCCACAAAGTAAAATGCATTCTTCATCATCGAATTAATCCTGTAATGAAGGTGATTTTCCATGGAATGACAATACCGTTTGTGAGGCACGACTTATTATCAAATGGCAATTGGTTTCAACGTCATGCAGATCGCTATAAATGCCGATCACCCGGATTGCTTCCGCTGCTTCGATTTCGCACCTTCCTTACGTTCCGGATGCCTTTCGTAATAACCTTTAAGCGGCTCGAGGTCTGTGTCGCAATTAGGACACCGCTTGGCTGAGGACTCCTTTAACTGAAACGCCTCGTCGCATTTTGGGCAAATCAAAATTATAGTGAGATCGGGCTTGTACTTCTTTGTTAACGATTTCCATATGAACAGAGCACCGGCGACTGCCAAGGCAATTCCATAGGGTTTGTTGTAGCTATCAAAATCAATGAACCTATCATAGGTGTAGCTATAGTATCCTTGGGTATAAAATGTGCAAATCCCCATAAATATTAATATTAAGCCTCCTAGGATCAATGTTTTATTCATTGATGGTATCCATGTATACAATAACTCATTGGTACACCTGTTCATAGGTGGAGCCTTACCCTATGGCTCGGCAACACCGCTGCAATGGACTCCGCTAGCGAAAATGGCCTGCGCGATAGTCCTAGCCCCATTCCATTACAGACACCAATTGATTATTTCTAAATTATTTACAATGTTGCCACGTAGTCAAGTTATTAACGATCAACTCTCTACCATCCGTAAACACCATATCATTTCATCATTGCAACTAGAATATATGCTGAAGCTGTTTCCATCAGACCCAACCAAAATGATTACATTCAGTATTGCATGCCTAATACATGTCCACCTTTAGTTAAAAGTCCAGCTATCGGCACTGTCGTCAGGGCTAGAAAAAGCGTTCCACTGATAGTCAACCGTTGTAAATGTCTGAAAATCAATGGGTTGCAAGGCCCAATCATTAACGGTAGCATACGTCCATGATGAGATCGAAGCGCTCGCAAAGCCGGGTTGAAAATCGGGATCTATATTCCCCGCGTTAGAGATGAGATTATAACCTTCGTTCCACAATACCTGCAAACCGAAACCGTAATTATTATAAGTGCCATTCGGTGTCGTACTGGGATTTGTTCCCTGCAAGAGGTCGAATCCTTTGGTCAAAAGCCATTGGCTGACAGGCGCGCTCGCAACCCCCGTCAGGTCTACATAGGCCGCACTGACCACCGCAGGTCCATCTACGGCTGCACCCGCTACTACCAGTGGAGTTGCACAGATCGCACACCCCTCAAAGAAACCGTTGGTCACCGTTGTAGGAGCTGGGGTCAGGTCTTGTATTGTTATGTCATGGTCCTATTTTTCCCTGACGATCCGACTCACGGTTGCATAATGAAGGCCCGCATGTCTTCCGATTTCCGCAAAAGAGTAACCGTACTCCAAGTGTGCTTTTTTCAACATTTGATTCCGATCTTTTTCCTCGAAAGTTCCTTGTGATTTTGATGCTGATGCAATTCATCGAGTGATGGTCGAAAAATCAACCGCCGGCATCCGGGAATTTCCTTTGACAGTGACTTATCCTTGAGCGCCAGCTCGATTTCTTCCAGGAACTTTTTACCGCCAAGGATACATTGGGTTTTGAGCTCCGCCCAAACTTGCGGGCCACCGATCCCCGCCCGCACGAACTCCATATATCGCTTTCGAGCCGGGCCCTTTTTCGCCGCAAATTGGGATAAAATCCAATCTGAAGCGAGAAAGACCGCTTCCCGCGACACACCGGCGGTTGCAGGGTAGCTGCTCCACATGCAATCCTCGGGCCGTTCGACCATCCCGGCCCTTACGGGATTGAGCACAATATACCTGCAGAGTTCAAGCAGATATGCGTCCCTGTCAACCATGATCGATTTGAACCTTCCCTGGAACAAGTGACCTACCCGAACATGACCGCGATTGAAGCGCTGCGTGTAGACCCCGTTAATATGCCGCATGCCCACGGAAAGATTTCCGGCGACTGTTTCCACAAGCAGGTGGTAGTGATTGTCCATCAGGCAGTAGGCATAGCAGCGCCAATTGAAGCGCTTTACCGCCTCTTCGATCAAATCAAGGAAGCTCGCCCGGTCTTCATTATTCTCAAATACCGGCATCCGGGCGTTTCCCCGTGCCGTCACATGATAAACGGCCCCAGGATATTCGATTCGCAATGGTCTTGCCATGCCTCAACCATACACTACGCAATATCACATTGCAAGACCTGACCCCGATGTATTAAAGCCTCAGCCAATGGCAACAATGGCCTCCGAATTCCAGCCTGCATATGATGTGTTCTCCTGTTTAGCGACGTCAGACATGACTTTCCTTGTTAAACATATTGTTGTTACAAATCGTTACATTTCGTTACACATCGTTGCAAATGTTTTTAAGAAACAATCCGATTATTACTATTAGACAAACATAAAATGGATTTTTAATTATAAACGATAACGGAATCACAAAAATACTGACAAACATTCCATGACAAAATGCCTCACTTCAGCGCGTCCTCAAAATTCAAAACCTTACAGTCAAAGGAGAAAGCCATGACCATTTCAGGAGCCGGCAGTACCAGTTCGCTCTACACGGATTACCTCTCCCAGCTTGATCAGTCAAACAGCAGCAGTACGAACTCAAGCGATCAGGTTTCCGGCAGCCAGTCCAAGTCAGGGGATGACTCCCTTATGCAGAGCGTAGTGCAGACATTGAACCAAATGGGGATTTCGATGCCTTCTCCGCCAAGCGGCCCGCCGCCGGATGGAAGCGCGAGTTCTGCTTCCGACAATTCCAGTTCTTCGGCCTCCTCGACTTCATCAACCAGTTCGACCAGTTCCAGCCAGGACCCTGGACAAGCACTCGGTAAGTTGATGCATGACTTGTTCGAGACCGTAAAGTCGGAATCCGGTTCAAGTGACAGTTCATCCTCTGCTACCTCTTCGACAGCGACTTCCTCTTACTCAAACCTTTCAAGCAAGCTGGATCAGCTGATTTCACAGTTGGGGACCAGTTCGGACGGTTCATCAAGTTCATCGGCCTCCTCTACGAATAGTAGCCTCAGTACGCTGCAATCGGACTTCAACAACCTGGTTTCAGCAATTCAGGGGGCTTCCGGCACAAGCTCATCCAGCAGCACAAGTAGCACTCAGTAGCACGAGCGGCACTCCTCCGGCAGCAACACTTTGCAGACTTTTCTGCAAGACCTTGTTTCCAATCTTGGCAGTTCCGGGAATATATCCGCAAGCGGGAACCTCACTAACACTTACTCATAACGCTGGTACGACACGTACTTATTCTTTGGCCCGCTTGGAGAAGCAGGCGAGGGAAAACCCTCAATGTTCCAGACTCGAACAACTGATTTAGGGGTGGGGTCGAAAGCCCACCCCATATTTGAATCTTCGTTAAATCAACAGCATTGACGACTCGGAAGCCAATCCTGCCAATTCGTCTCCATATTCATTCCACACCGCCTCCATACTTTCTCCACAATCGATCTCTAAAGTCTGATCAAAGACAATTTGCGCAAAATCCTGAAAAATGTTGAGGTCATTCAGATGGGTCGTCTTTTGATGATAGATGATGATACCGAATTCTGTGAAATACTGGCAGATTATTTCGAAACTGAGGGATTCGCGGTAATATCGACCTACAACGGAATGGACGGCTTTAAGCAGGTCTTCACAGCAGCAAAGGACGAGTATGATTTGATCCTGCTCGATATAGAGCTTCCGGGCATGAATGGTTTTGAAGTCCTGAAACTAATCCGTTCCAGACAGAACACGCCTGTAATCATATTAACCGGCCGAACTCAGAGAACAGATCTCATCATAGGACTCGACCTCGGGGCCGACGATTATCTTGCAAAACCCTGCAATCCCCGAGAACTGCTTGCAAGAGTCCGTGCAATTCTCCGGCGTGTGAAAAATGGCATGAAGGATGGGGCTGGGCCGGCGCCTGGAAGAATAGCTGTCGGCGACATTGAACTTGACGGCAGGGCACGCGTGGTGCGCCGTAACGGAGTAGAATTGCAATTGACATCCATTGAGTTCAATTTTCTGGAAATATTGCTGCGAGCGGCCGGGAATATCATATCGCGCGAGCAATTGGCCCGGAGCGCCCTTGGCCGGGACCTCGGCATATATGACCGCAGTGTGGATATGCATGTAAGCCGCCTGAGAAAAAAACTTGGCCATAAATACAATGGAATAGATCGAATAAAAACGATACGCGCAGTCGGCTTTATCTACACAATTCCAGACCTTTGCCTCCTGGTAAGAAGAATTTAGCGTAGAGCCCTGCCCAAGGCATGGGGTATCATCCGAATCTTTATCCATATGCAGATGCGATGAACTGCTCAATGCAGTTGTACTCGGTGAGTCTATAATTTTTAGAGACACGCGAGCAGTCGTGTCGCCGAGGCGCTTCACCCTTCGCCGTTTATTTCAGGCAGGCACTCGGGGTCGTGCGGCAGGCTGCCCCTGCTCGAGCGCAGGAACGCATACGGGGTTACGTGCAGGAAATTTGAAACGCGCGCCGTATAAATATCGGCATAGTTTTCAATCTGCCTTGCCAGCTGGCTCTTGTCTACGCCGGTGCGCATGAGGGGAAGCCGGGGGCAGGTCTTGCATTGTTATGCCGTGGTCCTATTTTTCCCTGACGATCCGGCTCACGGTTGCATAATGAAGGGCCGCATGTCTTCCGATTTCCGCAAAAGAGTAACCGTACTCCAAGTGTGCTTTCTTCAACATTTGATTCCGATCTTTTTTCTCGGAAGTTCCTTGTGATTTTGATGCTGATAGCAATTCATCGAGTGATGGTCGAAAAATCAACCGCCGGCATCCGGGAATTTCCTTTGACAGTGACTTATCCTTGAGCGCCAGCTCGATTTCTTCCAGGAACTTTTTACCGCCAAGGATACATTGGGTTTTGAGCTCGGCCCAAACTTGACGGCCACCGATCCCCGCCCGCACGAACTCCATATATCGCTTTCGAGCCGGGCCCTTTTTCGCCGCAAATTGGGATAAAATCCAATCTGAAGCGAGAAAGACCGCTTCCCGCGACACACCGGCGGTTGCGCGGTAGCTGCTCCACACGTAATCCTCGGGCCGTTCGACCATACCGGCCCTTACGGGATTGAGCACAATATACCTGCAGAGTTCAAGCAGATATGCGTCCCTGTCAACCATGACCGATTTGAACCTTCCCTGGAACAAGTGACCTACCCGATGATGACCGCGATTGAAGCGCTGCGTGTAGACCCCGTTGCTATGCCGCATGCCCACGGAAAGATTGCCTGCGACTGTTTCCACAAGCAGGTGGTAGTGATTGTCCATCAGGCAGTAGGCATAGCAGCTCCAATTGAAGCGCTTTACCGCCTCTTCGATCAAATTAAGGAAGCTCGCCCGGTCTTCATTATTCTCAAATACCGGCATCCGGGCGTTTCCCCGTGCCGTCACATGATAAACAGCCCCAGGATATTCAATTCGCAATGGTCTTGCCACGCCTCAACCATACACACCGCATAATATCATATTGCAAGACCTGACCCCAATCACTCACAAGACCTGACCCCAATCACTCATTTTCTACCATCTCGGTGGAAGATTCTATCCTTACAATTTCCGAACCGCTATCTTTCATGAGGTACCCGCCTCTTATGAAGCCTATAGTTGGAGCATACCAGGCGTAGCTTTCGACTGTCATCTTCGTAGCTCCCTCGAGAGGGCCCAAATCGACCTCGCCTATATATGACCTCCTGACCTTCATGCATTTCTTGAAGGTCCCTGCTGGGGTCGAGGCGGTGCCATTCATGGTTTCAATCACATAGGTGAAAACAACTGTCGGTTTACCTTTCAGTGCGATCAGTTCATCGGTACCGGTCCAGGTCCCACCTTCGACAAGAGGGTATTTTAATTCCCACTGATCATACTCCGACATCTTAGGGCCGCCATCGTAGGGGCCCTGTTGTGCAATCACCCTGATCCCCTGCTCGTTCTCAAGGTAGAATGTCTTCCTCGGAGGGGGAGCCACGGGTGTTTTCATTCTGGTGAGAATTGGGAAGACCTCAGTCCCTGCTAGATTTATTTTAGGGCCAATCCAATATTGCAGCCTACCTTCGTGAATGTCGCTGCCCTTTTGCAGGACCACCCTGAATTCTTTCGTTAGGCCCTCACGCAGAGGGAAATATTCGCCAGCTACCGCCAGGTCGACCAGACCAAAAGAGTTAAACAGAAAAGTCAAGGTTGCCAAACCGAATGCACAATACATTTTCATTCCAGTTTCCTCCTGAATCTGACCTGACATCATACTGACGAGTATGTATAAGGTATCATCTTGGCGGCCATCAGGAATAGAATGACGGCAAACTCTCAGGGAAACAACAATACGCCGAAAACCCGTCTACATGGTCCGATATTTCTAATTGAACTGTCATTTTGCCCCGATTCCCTGTTCATTCACTTACGTTCCGGATGCCGATTATAAAAGCCCTTTAGCGGCTCGGCGACCGAACCACACTTCGGGCACCCATCTCTTGAAGGGTCTTCGGGCGTGAAAACTTCTTCGCATTTCGGACAAATTAGCGTCTTTATATTGTATCTCTTACTAAAGGACTTATAAATAAACGCAATACTAACCCCGACAAGGACAATACTAAACGTTTTATTAAAACCCGTAAAGTCTATATATCGTTCGAACTTTGAACTATAAGACTTTGGAAAGAAAAACACATGAATCCCTATAATCCCCCATATAATACCTATTGCCAAGAGTTTTACATTCACAACAAGTCGTCCTTTTATAGGATATAGGAAATACTCCATCATAAAAGGTTAATCATCATCGCTATCCATCTTCGCCACCGCCATCACTGCCGTCACTGTTTTGCCCTCCGTAATTTACGATGGGTATAGGTGTGTAGGTGAAGGCGTTGTCAATCATGTTATCCATTTGGGATGACATATCATTTGGCAAGTCGGCAATGACAGTACTCATATAGTCACGAACATAGCTTAGGCCATACGATGCATAACCCCACCCTTCCGGTGGCAGGCCATCGATTGGTCCCGTTAAGATATCATAACCATTGTTCAGGAAAAAGAATCCGGTTGATGTGGCAGAAAGAAAAACAGAGGCATCGAGTGTTAACGAGTTATAGGCAAACGTCGCAGATGAGTAAAGATAGGGTGCCGCAGCAGCGGCCTCGGCAGCACCTGCGACAGCCATAGGAGCAGAGGTGACAACAATATAGACCGTGGCGACTTCTCCAATGTCGCTGTAAAAGGCACTTACAACTTCGGGATTCGGCGGTTCCTGATGACTCCATCCTGCATCGAATGCAGTATTCAGGAAAATATCGTCATTAGTAATCAACCCCGTCGGGTCGTTCAGGTTGGTCGGGTTATTCTTTACATACATATAAGGATTGCTTCCAATTTGCTGTAACATGTTCGAAGCTATAGCTCCCCCGTTATTAAGGAGATGACTTGTTCTAAGCGCCAGCGAGTTTATGGGCGGCAAATTGGCTGAGTATTTGTAGGCGGCCAACCTACTGAAGGTAGATGGGTCAAAAGCTGCCTGCAAAAGCGGATCAGGGCTAGTAAACCTTCCGAGCACCGGGTCATAGTACCGGGCTTTATAGTAATAGACTCCCGTCTCGGAGTCTTTCTCCTGGTCGGTAAATTTGTAGTGGATATCGGCGTAGCCCGTTTTGATCCAGTCTTCCCCGTACGGATAATAAAAGTTAGTTTCCGCCATCTGACCCAAGCTGTCGGTGGCGACGTTCATGCCTCCCAAATGATCCGGATGATAGTAGTAAACTGTTGAGCCGCTCTTCGATGCGATCCTCTGATTTCCAGCAAAGATATGTTTGGTACATGCGCCGTTAGTGCACTCGTAAAGGTTGTTGAGGTATGCGGTGGTCGATGGGGGGGGCCAATGCTGTTGCCTTAACGATTTGTCAGCTTCTCCGACCGTTTGTCACACCATTTATTGTGAGCCCGTTTGGTAACCCTGGGCTGGGTGGGCCTGGTTTTTTTGGGACGGTAATATTTTACCGCCGCGATCCGGTCGAGGATTTCGGAGAAGATCGAGACGGCTTTTTCCGGATTGTCGGGAATAAGAACGGCTGCTTCGGAGGCAAGGACCATGATGGCGTTTTTGAACTGACATTCACCGGCATCTGAATTCAATCTTTTCGAGGCGAGCACCATGAGGGTCCTGGCGATCACGGTCATAATCAGCGCGGCAAAGAGTTCCTGGCGGATGCTGTTGCTGGTCTTGCCATGGAACTCTTCGATGCCGAGCACGACTTTTTCGTTTCTATAGTGACCTTCTATGGCCCAGCGGCGGAAGTAGAGTTCAATAATCTGTTCTTTCGAGAAGGCGCTTTTATTGAGGAGATTGGTGAGCAAGACGGATATCTTGCCATCGGGGCTCTCCAGCCTGATGACTCGCAGCTGGATGAGATTGGCCTTTCTTCGTTGTTTGACGCTCACGTGGCGCAGGTAATTGCTCGATGGGGTGATGAGGATGAAATCCTCGTCTTTGCCCTCTCGGATGAATGCCTCAACGGCGGGGAAAGTGGATTGGGCCGGACAGCGGAAAAGAAAGTAGCCCTGGTGGTGTTCTCGTAAATTTTGGATGAAGGCATAACTGGGAAACCCACTGTCAAAGAGCAGTACGCTATTTCGGTGAACATGAGACAGGAGGCTTTGAGCCTGATCGCGCTCGGATTCATGGATGCTTCCGACCACTCTGGCAACGGGCAATTGTCTGAAGACGTCATAGGCGGTCATAACGAGACACTGGGGGTAATGGCCTTTGCCGTCGTGATCGAGACCACTTTCAGGATCGAACTCGGCGCGGATCGCCTCTGTTGCGGGAAGACTAAACTTGGAGCCGTCGAAGGCATATACGGACATCTTGTGCCAGAGGAAAGAAGCATCGCGCGGCCAGAGGCTATAGGCCAAAGCTACGGCCCGGCTCAGGATGTCCTGGAAAATGGTCCATGGAACCTTTTTCCTTGCACGGGTAACGTTGCTACGGTGGGGAGCGCTTGAATCATTCCAAAGTCCACAGTCAAAAGTATCAGATTTTTGTCTTTTGAAAATCGGGTGAAGACAGTACTTTCCCGGGCGTCATCGCAGTAACCTTGAGAACATCCTTTCTTCTCAAACTCTCGAATAAGCAAAAGCGCCGGTTTGTAAATTCAATGCTGCCCCCATTGCTTTTTCAGTCATCTCCGTATCTTCGCCACATGTGAGACTCAGGGGCAAAATCTTTGGGGTGACTTTGGGGGGGACTTTGTTTGAAAAATGGCATAAAATGAGGGACAATTGAGGTCCGCTTGAAATAGCGATTTGGCTCTGTAAGCCACTTGGCCGTCCTCCGGCGTGAAGGCTAACTCCCTCTCACGCCGGCGACGCCGGTTCAAATCCGGCTGGGGACGCTCGTACAATCAAGAGGTTAGACCAATAAGTTTAACCTCTTTTCCATTGGTGGGGCGGTTTCTGTGGGAGCGCTCATGAATGATTCGGTTAAACGATGTCCCTGGGCGGATCCGGGCAAGCCGGACTACCTGGAGTACCACGATAAGGAATGGGGCGTTCCGGTTCATGATGACCGGTGCTTATTTGAGTTCCTCATCCTGGAGGCCTTTCAGGCCGGGCTGAGTTGGTATACGATCCTGAAAAGAAGGGATAGCTTCCGCGCCGCCTTCGACCAATTCGACCCTGAAAAGATTGTCCGCTACGATGAAGCCAAAATCCACGAACTCCTTTCAAACCCCGGTATTATCCGCAATCGTGCAAAAATTCTCGCCACAGTAAACAACGCCGGAAGGTTCCTCGAAGTCCAGGAAGAATTCGGAAGCTTTGACACCTTCATCTGGGACTTTATCGATAATAAGCCCATTGTGAATGTGATCCGGAAATTGGAGGATTACCCCTCAAAGAGTCTGGAATCCGAAACCATCAGCAGGGCTTTGAGAAAGAGGGGCTTCTCTTTTGTTGGACCCACGATAATTTACGCCCACATGCAGGCCACCGGAATGGTGAACGATCATGCAATTGACTGCTACCGAAGGCCTGAGATCATAGCCCTGACCACGGAACAGGCCGAAAAAGGTTGAACCCGCACCTTTATCTTTTCTTTCATCCCGGTGTTTCTTCGGGACCTTCGTGTTCTTCGTGGTGAACTCTTTTCTCCGCGTCCTTTGCGTTTCCGCGGTGAATTGTTTTGACGGATAAAATGATTAATCTTCCCGGCGAAGTCCTTGACGCCAAGGGTCTTTGCTTCAAGGGCAAACGGCAGGGATGCGAGCGCAGTTCGCGCAGGGAGAAAATAACAATGAATCGTTCCCGTGTAGAATTGTCCAAAACAGTGCGGGCGGCAGGCTGAGCGGCAAAAATAGGTCCGGGAGACCTGAAGGAAATTTTGGAGACTCTGCCCTTGGAAAAGGACGCGAACCTTCTCGTGGGTCGAGAGACATCCGACGACGCCGGTGTGTATCGTCTGAGCGGCCAGGTGGCACTGGTCCAGACAATCGATTTTATCACGCCCATTGTGGACGACCCTTACGATTTTGGGCGAATCGCTGCGGCAAATGCGTTGAGCGATGTCTACGCCATGGGAGGGCGTCCCCTCACGGCGATGAACATCGTATGCTTTCCGGTAAAAGAGATGGATAAGGCCGTTCTGGGGGAGATCCTTCGAGGCGGCCTGGAGAAGGTCCATGAGGCCGGAGCGGTCCTCGTCGGCGGGCACAGTGTCGAAGACCCTGAGATCAAATATGGGCTTTCGGTAACGGGGCTGGTGCATCCTGACAGAGTGCTTCGCAACTCGGGGGCCGGACCGGGCGATGCCTTCATCCTTACAAAACCTCTCGGGACCGGCATCCTGGCTACCGCCATCAAGGCTGGGCTGATTTCGGATGACGCCCGGCGGCAGGCGATAGAAACCATGGCGACCCTTAACAGGAGGGCGGCCGAGATCATGGAAGCCTACCCGGTAAGTTCCTGTACCGACGTTACAGGGTTTGGATTGCTGGGCCATGCACTCGAGGTCGCAACGGCAAGCAAGGTTGCGATCACCCTCTTTGCCCGGGGAGTCCCGTTGCTGCCTCAAGTGCAGGACGCCGTCGGGATGGGGCTTGTCCCTGCCGGAAGCTTTGCCAACCGCAACTTCTGCGAAGACAAGATCCTGGGAAAAGAGCGCATAGACCCGGTGCTCCTCGATATCCTGGCGGACGCGCAGACCTCCGGCGGGCTCCTCATCTCCATACCACAAGAGGGCGCGTCCGATCTGCTCGCAGCTCTCAGGGAGAACGGCGTGGCGGACGCGGCTATTATAGGCAGCGCCAGTGCCTGCGACACCGGCTTGATTGAAATTGTGTGACGGAAGTCTACGGAGGCTCTGCATCGCTTCTCGCTTTTTGTCCATGGGAGGGAACCAATGACTGTCAAGACCTACATATTTTGGACTTTGCTTCTTGCGCTGATCGCTATTTCGCTCGGCGGGCTGTTGCTGCACCTGAGGATTCACCCCGTATCCCAAAACTCATCAAACTATCTTCCTCTCGTTTGCGGCCTGCTAAGCATCATTGTGGTTCCGCTGCTTTTCACCAGGAGGAAAACCCTCAGCTATGGATACACCCTCAATGGCTTTCTGGTGATTATCGGCACTATTGCGATGGCGCACTTTTCCGTCCACCATCTCCCACAGCCCTTGTCGCCCGGCTCGGTCATACTTCAAACCACCTTGCCTGACATTACGGTCCTGTGGACGGCGTTCTTCATTGGAAAGGCCATTTTTGACCTGGAACTCTTCGGATACGATCCACGCAGGAGCAAGGTCGGAATCTCCTATCGTTATCCAAATCTGGGATGGTGGCTCGTTCATTTTGTGGCCGTAAGCGTCGTGTATTCTCTTGGCGGTTGGTTGTGGAGGTAACAATGGAAAAATTCAAGATGTTTTCCAGGAACTGGTGGATATTGCATATCGTGGTCCTGGCATTTATTTTCGTTTTGGGGCATGCGATGCATTTTTAACGGCGAGGAAGAGGTCAGCCATGAGTGAGTTTCGTACCGAGACGGATAGCATGGGCGAAGTGCAGGTGCCTGCCGATAAGCTCTGGGGGGCGCAGACACAGCGTTCGCTCAAGCACTTTGGTATCGGTGACGACCTGATTCCGCGCGAACTGGTGGACGCGTATGCTCTCCTGAAGAAAGCGGCGGCATTAGCCAATCAGGGCGGTGGCCGGCTTACAAAGCAACAAGGGGATTTGATTACTCGGGTTTGCGACGAAATCCTCGCCGGAAAGCATCGAGATCAGTTCCCGCTCCACGTCTGGATGACGGGCAGCGGCACTCAGTTCAATATGAACGTCAACGAAGTCATCTCCAACCGGTGCTGCCAGATTGCCGGAACGCCTCTGGGCAGCAAGTCCCCGATACACCCGAACGACCATGTGAACATGTCGCAGTCGTCCAACGACACATTTCCCTCCGCTATGTACATCGCCGCGGGTATTGGAACCAGGCAACGGCTGGCGCCCTCGGTAAAGGCATTGCGCGACGCCATAGCGGCCAAGGCCGAGTTGTGGCGTGACATCGTGAAGACAGGCCGCACCCATATGCAGGATGCCGTGCCTCTGACCCTCGGCCAGGAGTGGTCAGGTTATGCCGGCATGCTCGACGATGGTCTACAGCATCTCGGAAACAGCCTTGCAGGCGTCTGGAGTCTCGCGCTCGGCGGCACGGCGGTCGGGACCGGCCTGAATGCCGCGCCCGGATTTGCCGAAGATGCAGCCGCCGGGATCGCGCGCCTGACCGGGCTGCCGTTCATAAGCGCGGCCAACAAATTTGCCGTTCAGGGCGCGCATGACGCTCTCGTAATGCTCTCCGGCGGACTGCGCAGCCTGGCCGTTTCCCTTTACAAAATCGCAAACGATATCCGCCTGTTGAGCTGCGGGCCACGGTGCGGTTTTCACGAGCTGAAAATCCCGCAGAACGAACCGGGCTCTTCGATTATGCCTGGCAAGGTGAATCCGACGCAATGCGAGGCGCTGACGATGATCGCGGTGCAGGTCATGTCCAATGACGTCGCGGTGGGCTTCGGCGGCGCCTCGGGCTACCTGGAGATGAACGTCTACAAACCGCTGATGATAGCCAACGTCATGCAGTCGATCCGCATTCTCACCGATGGCTGCCGCAACTTCCGGGTCTTTCTGGTTGAAGGGACGGAACCAAACCTGAAGCAGATCGATCATTTGTCCAACAGTCGCTGATGCTGGTCACGGCCCTGTCCCCGGAGATCGGCTACGATAAAGCCTCAGAGATCGCACACTACGCAAACGACCATGACTTGACGCTAAAAGAGGCGGCACTAAAGCTCGGCTACGTCAGTGAGGCCGACTATGACCGGATAGTCGATCCGAAAAAGATGGTGAGTCCCTATGTGGCAGGCCGATGAATACTCACCCCACTGGAAATCGATCTCCGGAATTTAAAGCGTGGGATAATCCGATAGGTGGATCGAGGGGGAGGAATTTCGCGGTCTCCTCCCGAGAGAGGGCGGGAGGAGAATTTCGGGAGAAAGGGTTATCCGGTGTCTGCCACCTTTCCTTGCGTGTGAGACGGGCATGAGTACCGGGCAGATCAGGCGGCCTTGGCTTGGTGGAAGCGCTTTTCGATTTCCTCCGCACTAACGTCCTCGACATGAGTGGCGATCCACCACTTATTTCCGGCAAAGTCTTTGATGGTGGCCACGCGGTCGCCCCAGAACTGATCGCTCGGCTTTTCCAACGATTCGCCGCCCGCGGCAATGGCTGCGCTGTACATTGCGTCCGCATCGTTAACGTAGAGATACAGCGTCATGGGCACGGGAGGAGCCTCCTTCGACGCCTCGCCCAACATCACGACCGAATCGCCGATCTTAAGTTCCGCATGCATCACACTGCCGTCCGGCGATGGAAACCTGTAAGTTTCCGTCGCCCCAAACGCCTTCTTCATAAAGTCGATCAGCCGCGCCGCCCCCTTTACGGACAAAAGGGGCGTCACCGTGTGGTAACCTTCAGGTATTGGTTTAACCGGCATGGGATACCTCCGTTTCCTGGTCTTTGTGACATTCAACCTTTACTACATTCATTTTAAGGTACGGCCCATTCCTGCTCGTGTCAATCTATCGCAACCACGGCCTCATCTCCCGCCGGCACCCTCCAACCACGCAAAAATCAGGATGGGTGGAGCGGAGCGCAACCCATCGTCATTACCACGGCGCAACCCACCGCTTCTTTTTCGAACCACCGGTAACTCTTGCGCCACGGTTTCGGGTCGATGAACTGAAAACTCAAGACTAAAACCTCGAAGGCGGATGCACTGCTGCGCCCGCCTCCTCTGGTTAACCCAACGGTTTTAAGGATTTAAAATTCAGTGAGTATGATTATGGGGTTCCGTCTCATGGGCCTGGTGGTCATGCTCGTGAGGGCCGTGATCGCCTGAGTGCTCATGGTCGTGTACATGGGGCGTCTTGACATGAGAGTGCTCATGGAGATGTTCGTGCAGGTGCTCGTGGTCATGGCTGTGGGTATGCTCGTGGTTGTGCACCGTGCCGTTATGTGAATGTTCATGGGAGTGTCCATGAACGTGTTCGTGCGCATGCAAATGCCTATGCTCGTGCTTTCCTTCCATAAATATCCTCCTTATCCCGATCCGTCAGGTGAGCAAGACCCTCCGTAAACCTATCACATAGGTTGTTTAAGTCTAAGTTGAGGATTTATGGTTGTCAACTGCTCCAGGTCTCCGCGAATCCGGCGCCTCACATTGGGGGGTAAGTCCGGGCTGGCGCGAGAAGACTTTCGGCTACTTAAGACAAGCCCCAACCGCTTTCAGGCAAGCATCGTAGTCAGGTTCCTTCGTGATTTCGCTTACGATCTCGATATGCTTGATCCGGCTCTCTTTGTCGATTACGAAAACGGCCCGTGCCAGCAGACGGAGATCCTTGATGAGTACCCCATAGGCCATGCCGAAATCTGCATTCATGTAGTCGGACAGGGTAGTCACATGAGAAACCCCGGCAGCGCCGCACCACCTTTTCTGGGCAAAGGGAAGGTCCATACTTATGGTGAGCACGGCTACATTGTCCCCCAATTTCCCGGCTTCCTCGTTGAATCGTCGCGTTTCGATATCGCAGACGGGAGTGTCAAGAGATGGCACCGCGGAAATGACCACTACCTTCCCCTTGTAGGCCGAAAGTCCGGTTTTGGCCAAAGAGTTATCGACCACGTTGAAATCCGGGGCCCCGTCACCCACCTTCAATGTGTTTCCCGCCAGCGTTAGCGGGTTCCCCTGCATGGTCACGGTCCTTTGCATAGTTTGTCTCCTGTAGTTGAGTAATCTTAAATTTGCAGTGTAAATTGTTTAAGGTGTGGAAATAAGAAGCAATGACCCCGGAGTCAAGGTGCAGAAGGTTCGTTTCTATATTTATATCATTCGTATAATCTGTCGATTAAGTAGATGCATTATCAGGTTGACAGGTCATCTCACAACATTGATAACATGTTCCTGCGTCCCAATGTCATGTCCGGCTCGGGAGAGTAAACTCGTTTTGATTTCACCTTTGGTTTCTCCCCATGGATGAGGCATGCATCGCCATCAGGAGATTTATCGCATGGAGACCTTGCCGCGGGACCTGACGAGCAATCGTGGCTTCTGGTTCGCCGTTTTCGCTCTTCTCAGCCTGACGATGGTGGCCGGAGGGCTGACATACTATAAATACGAAGAAAAACAGATTCTACAGGAAAAATACCAGGACCTTGCGGGCATTGCCGAACTGAAGGCCCGCCACATAACCGAGCAGCTTCAGGAACTGCTCGATGCCGTTACGGTAATATCATGTGGCCCTCTCTGGCGAAAGGCCGTAGCCGACTTTGTCAAAGCTCCCGATAATCCCGATCTGGCATCGACTCTGATAAGAGCGTTCGAATTTGAGCAAAAGAGCCCCGCCTATGCCGAAGTACTCCTTTTCGACCCGGGTGGACAGACCCTTCTGTCTCTTAAACGAGAGCAGGCCGATTTACTCCCCACCGAGAAAAAGGCGATCGATTCAGCGTTCTCTGACCACAAGGCCGTTCTGAGCGATCTTTTCCGCGTCCCGGACAAGGACGATATCTACCTGGATGCCGCCGCACCGGTCCTGGACGACAGTGATCGGCCTCTCGCCATCCTTCTTCTCCGGGTCGACGCCAATGAAGCCTTATATCCCCTGGTCCGGTCCTGGCCCACCCCAAGCCCGACTGCCGAAACCCTGCTGGTGGAAGTAAAAGGAGAGGATGTCCTCTTCTTGAACGACCTCCGGCACGGGGAGAAAACCGCCCTCTCAATGAAAAGGTCCTTGAACCAGACCGCACGGCCTGCCGTCCAGGCCGCCCTGGGCAAAACGGGGATGTTCGAGGGAAAGGACTACCGGAACAAGGAAGTGCTGGCGGATTTGCGCCCGATTCCCCTGTCACCCTGGTTCATGGTGACCAAGGTGGATAGAGATGAGATACTTGCCGAAGCGGCATACCGGGCGACAATCGCGGGACTCGCCGCCGCCGTCTGCATCCTTTTTACCGCTTCTTTAGCCGCCTTCTGCTACAGGCATCGCCAGGTCCGTCTCCTTAAAACCCTGTACCAGTCGGAAAAAGAGCTAAGACAAGACCATGAAGTATTTCGCATCACCCTCTATTGTATCGGAGAGGCGGTTATCACCACAGACAAAACCGGGCTGGTAAATCAAATGAACCAGACGGCTGAAAGGCTTACCGGTTGGCTGGAATCCGAGGCAAAAGGAAGACCCGTTGAGGAGGTCTTTAATATCATTGACGAAGGACTTCGAATCGCCACACAAAATCCGGTGAAACGTGTCTTGACCGAGGGAACTGTACTGGGGCTGGCCAACCACACTCTGCTCATTGCCAGAGACGGCACCGAGCGTCCGGTCGCCGATAGCGGCGCACCCATACGGGACGATGGCGGTACAATCGTAGGAGTCGTATTGGTCTTTCGGGACCAGACCCGGGAGCGTGCCGCCCTGAGGGCACTGGAGGAAAGTGAGGAAAGGTTCCGAAGACTCGTGGAGAACGCGCCTGAAGCGATATTTGTTCAGGCAGGCGGCTTTTTTGCCTACCTCAATCCGGCGGCGGTCACGCTTTTTGGCGCCAACTCACGAGAGGAACTCCTTCAAAAGCCTGTATTGGAGAGATTCCATCCTTCATTTCATGAAAAAATCAATGGGCAAATCGAGTTGCGCGATGTGGAGAAAAAACAGGCCCCGCCTCTCGAAGACAAATGCACCAGGCTCGACGGCACATTGATCGATGTCGCGGTTTCCGCGGCGCCCATCGTTTATAACAATCGTCACGCCGTCCTCATCTTTGCTCGCGATATCAGCAAGCGCAAGCGAATCGAGCAGGAAAAGGAAAGGCTCGAAACACAACTGCGCCAATCGCAGAAAGTGGAAGCCATCGGGACACTCGCCGGAGGCATAGCGCACGATTTCAACAATATATTGCAGCCCATAATGGGCTACACGGAAATGGCGCTAACTGAACCCGCTCTATCCAATCCGCAACGTGACGGCCTGGAGCAAGTGCTCAATGCATCTATAAGGGCCAGGGACCTGGTCAGGCAAATCCTGGCAGTCTCTCGCTCCACTCAGGAGCAGCAAAGAACGCCGATCGATATAAGTTTGATTATCAAAGAGGCCCTGAAGTTCTTGCGCTGCTCGCTGCCCACCTCGATAGAAATAAGTCAGGATATCCAATTGGGTATCGCGCTTGCCGATCCGACTCAAATCCATCAGGTATTGATGAACCTTTGCACGAACGCGGCACATGCAATGGATGACCGGGGCGTTCTGGATGTCGGGCTGTCCCACATCGAATTGAGCGAACGTGATTTGGCCGAGCAATCGATCGTCGAACTCATGCCGGGCCCGTACCTGAAATTGTGCGTTTCAGATACGGGCAGTGGGATGGATAAGGATACTTTGGGGCACATTTTCGACCCTTACTTCACCACCAAGGAAGTGGGAAAGGGAAGCGGCCTGGGGCTCGCGGTTGTAAATGGAATAGTCAAACGGCACGAAGGGGCCATCACAGTTCTGAGCGAACCTGGAAGAGGCACAACATTCAGTGTCTACATCCCAAGGGTTGATGTGCAATTTGAGGCAACCTTGCAAGTCGACGATCTGCTGCCGACGGGTACGGAAAGAATTTTGCTCGTAGACGACGAGCAAATCATAGTTGAATTGGGGATCGCAATTTTAGAGCGGCTGGGCTATGAGGTTGCCGGCGAGACCAATAGCCTGCACGCTCTTGAAATTTTCCGTTCCAAGCCGGGCGAGTTTGACCTGATCGTTACTGATTACACCATGCCCGGCCTGAACGGAACGGACCTTGCCAAAGAGATTCGCCGGGTTCGACCCGATATACCGGTCATCCTAAGCACAGGGTTCAGTGAAAAACTAACGGATGACTGTGTCACAGATCTTGGTCTGCAGCTTATCGTGAAGCCCTTCGGCGTAAAACAGATAGCCGAGTTGGTCCGAAAAGTTCTCTCGGCTCAAGAGTGAAGATTGCAGTTCAAACGCTGAGCTTTGCCAGTAAAGTCAGTCCCGGCGGTTCTGCGAGCAGTTCCTTTGCCTTGGCTCTAAAATGTTGCAAATGCGACGCGGCTGCGTGCTTGTCCAAAAGTTCTTTGCTCTGCCAATTTTCATAGAAGATGAAAAGAGCAGGGTCATCGATTGCCTGGTGCAAATCGTAGCTGATGCAGCCCTCATCGGCCCTGCTTGGCTCGATGAGAGTCAAGAGAAGATCCTTGAGCTTTTCGTCCATCCCCTCCATCGCTCTAAAGCGAGCAACAACAGTTATTATTTGACTCATCACATCCTCCTTTGGTTGTTTGTTGGCTTCAATCCACGCCCCGCCAGGGGGAGGCGCTCGGCCCGCTTTTCCTCCGTTGATGACGGGTTTCACTTTAGGGAAAGAACCCTTTCATACTGTTAAAGACTAGTCAAAGGAAAAAACCTCATGAATGCTGTGGTTGAGTTCGGCCTCGCCAAAGCAGCGGGGAAAGATATCGTGATACAGGCAAACAAATTGCACAATCTCGAAAGATTCAGATACCTCTCCCGGGAATCCAGTGAGGAAAAGCAGGGCTGGATCCACTGCCAGACATATGGCGGCAAGCCACTGGACTGATTTTTTCCTCTCCTCCGGCATTCCGCCGCGGCCATATGCCGATCCGCGCTTAAAATATTGCAATTTATAAGCTATATTGAAAACTTCGAAACTGGGGGCAGGGTGGTAGTTCACTGCTGCCCTATCTTTCAGTGATGCTCCCCGTAAGGAAAACAGATGAAAATATCGAGCGGAATCCAAGGCCTCAAGGACTTGAGAAGGTTTGGCGAAATCTCCAGGATCCTCCTTAAGCACGGCTTTGGGGACCTTTTCGAAAGGCTGCTCAATGGGAGGAACGCGCGCCCGGAAGTCTCGGACAGGGATATGTTCCTGCTCCGCGGGTTCCCGTCCCCTCGCCGTATCCGGTTAGTGCTGGAGGAGTTGGGACCTAGTTTCGTAAAGCTGGGACAGCTTATGAGCACTCGCGCCGACATCTTTCCTCGCGAATACATCGATGAGTTCAAAAAACTCCAGGACATGGTGCCTCCCGTTCCCTTCGAAGAGGTCAAAGCTGTTATCGAACGAGAGGTAGGGAAGCCGCTCCCCGATATATTCGCCGAGTTGGACGAAAAATCCATCGCAGCCGCATCGGTTGGCCAGGTACATATCGCAAGGCTCCATTCCGGCGAGAAGGTCGCGGTCAAAATTATCCGTCCCGGAATAGCGCGCCGGATAAAGGAGGACCTTCGCCTGATGTATTTTCTGGCCGGCAAGGCTGAAAGATCGCTGGAAATAGGCAGGGTCATTGGCGCAACGAACCTCGTCCGGGAATTCGAACGCAATATCACCCGCGAACTCGATATGTTGGTCGAGGCGGGAAGCATCGACAAATTCGCCAAAAATTTCGAGGAGGTCGATGAGATTTATATCCCAAAGGTCCATTGGGACTTCACGACCAGGTCAGTGCTCGTTATGGAACACATCGAGGGCATGAAGATGGACCGGGTCGAAGAAATCCGCGCGGCCGGAATCGACCCTAAAGAGATCGCGATGATCGGGCTGCGTGCCTTTTCCCGCCAACTTATGCTCTACGGTTTTTTCCACGCGGACCCGCACCCCGGGAACACCATAGTAATGTACGACGGGCGGGTGGGCCTCGTGGATTTCGGCATAACGGGGTATCTGGACGAGGAGGCGATGCGCCAGATCGCCAACCTCTTTCTGGGGTACGCCCAACACGATTACGACATGGTTATGGACGCCTTGATGAGTGCCGGGCTGATAAATGAGGATATGGACCTCCAGGCGTTCCGAAGCGACCTGAAGGACGTGAGCGAATCCTTCTATGGCCGCTCTCTCCAGCATATCTCGGTCAAAGATGTCTATGACCAGTTGATGGACCTCGTCCTGAAACACCACATAAGGCTTCCGAGAAATCTGCTGCTGATTCTCAAAACATTTATACAAACCGAGGCGCTGGGAAAAATACTTGGCAGCGACGCGAGCATCCTCGAAGTGACCAAGCCCTTCGCCAGAAAACTTCTCAAGCGAGGCTTGAACGCTCAAAGCATGTTGAGGAACCTCGACCGGGAGGGCCGTTCGCTCAGCGGCTACGCAAGAAGCATCCCCAAGCATCTCAATGACATCCTGAGGCATACGGCAGCGGGCAAACAGCGGATCGAACTGCACCACACCGGCCTCGATCAAGTGGAGTCTCAGGTTGAGAAGGGCGTAAACCGGCTGACGGTCGGGATCATAATTGCGGCGTCGATTGTGGCCGCCGCACTGGTCCTCAATTCAGGCAAAACAATTCTGGAGTTCCCCTTCGGCTTTCTCGGGCTTCGGACTATATCCCTTACGGTGGCCCTGGGAGTAGTCGGCTACGCGGCCGCGACCCTCCTGGGAATCTGGCTGGTTGTATCTATTCTGAGATCGGGGAGGCTTTGACTCTGGATGCCCGGAGTTATATCGAGGATCTGGCTTCAGTTTGAAAATGCTTGCTTTCAAGGGGTGTTCTTGTTAGAAGTTAGGAGTCGTTTGCGCCCATAGCTCAGCTGGATAGAGTGCCGGACTACGAATCCGTAGGTCGGGTGTTCGAATCACCCTGGGCGCATGCTGGATAAGGGTTTGCGGGTTTCCGCAAACCCTTTTTTCATTGTGGGCGTGAGTCCAAATCTTCCTCACACGTTTAACAAATGAAACAAGGGGTCAGCCCTGAAAAAGGAATATTCCGCCTCCAGCCCTTTTATCTGCTCTCCTAAATATTTGTCCGATTCCAATCGTTTCGATACGGTCGCAGCTATTTTGGCTACCGCCGAATAGGTTAAGCTTCCAAACAACTGCCCTATTTCCTGGTTTGATGCGCACGTGTACCTCTTGATCAGGTAAACGCACGCCTTTCTCGATTCACTGCGCCGGTTGTGAGCTATCTCTTCCCGTGTGACACCGAAATGCTCACAGCAGGCCGAGATAATCTCTTCTGCCCCGAGCGCTGATCGCAAGGCCTTTCTATGGGAGACTTTCGAACTTTTAACACGGTCAAATCTTACTCTTTCCAGAGCGTCCCGGATAAACTGCTGGCTTCCAAGTATCACCCCACAGTAGACTTTCGGCAGTGGGTTTACCAATTCTTCCCCCATCGCGCTTTCAACAAAATTCCGGTAGCGTCTTGCGGCTTCAATCCCTTTGGCCGACGACACCCCGAGGATAGTATCCGGGCTTCCAAATCAGTGTCCGCGCAAAGTCTTGCACAAGGTAAGTTATTGATTACTTTAAAGTTAGCTGGGACGATGAGCCCCGTGCGATCATCCGGCAACGACCGGAGGAAAATAGAAACATACGCGTTGCATAACGCGCTGGGAGGTGAATTCAGAATATGAAAAGCTTGATACTTGCATTGTCATTCGCATTTGTGTTGCTGGCCGTACTCGGATTGACCTGGACAGCATATGGGTTAAATAACGCGCACGCCCAATCGCAGCTCACGTCCCCATCTTACCGCACCATTGACTATACCCAGGATCAGAATCAGAACCAGAATCAGACCAAACACAAAAAGCATGTCAAACACCACAAGAAAGCACATCGCGCGTACCGTCACGACTATGACCCATATTATTACGGCTATCGAAATCCCTATTATTACGATCCCTACTATTATGGCTACTACCCTTACACCTACTACTACGAACCCGGTTTCTCGATCGATGTGCCGTTTTTCCACTTTGGCATCAATTGATGATAACACCGGGGTCGAACTTGCAACCGGTATGACCGAATAACATTTTATCCAACAGCAACTCAAGGCAGTGTCCGAAGAAGGCTCTGCCTTTTTTGATGCCTCGGACGCTGGGCACTTAGCCTCAATTGTCCGATGTTTTGCCAACACCTTCAAAACACCTCAAAAACCCTCCAGCGTCAAAAATATTAATTTATGTCGCAGGATAAGATTCGTCTAATGTACTCCCTGAATTTATCGCAATCCTTTTTCGAAAAAAGACCTTTGCGCGTTCATTGCCTCTCGCGGTAACATGATAAATAGCTCCTTCGTATTCTATCCGCAGCCGTCGCGCCATTTTTCTCTTTCCCAGAAAGGTGTGCGGATAGTCTAAATAAGAATTTTCCTTTCTCAAGGGCTGCCCCTTGGTTTTTCACTTCTCTCCTGCTTTTCCTTATTTCAGGAGGCTATGTTCACCTACGTGAGGCGGAAGCGGTAAAGAGCAAGCATTGCGTCTTGTCCCTTTATCCACTATCCGAAAATATTCTTGCGAAATCACAATGTGACTGTAATATGACTGCGGACTCAAGTGCAGATACTTTGCCATTTGTCCCTAGATGCCCGCGAGGTTTGGAGGCGTAAATGATAAGATTCGGATTCCTGCTTTTTATGTCCGTACTGGTCGGATTCGCTGGCCTTGCTTATGCCGGTCTCGATGAGGCCAAAGATGCTTATGACAGAAGTGACTATGTAAGAGCCTATACCGAGTTAAAGCCCTTGGCGGAGCAGGGAAATGCTGATGCACAATGTCTTTTGGGAACACTGTACGCCGAAGGCCATGGCCTGCCGATGGACTATGCCAAGGCGCTAAAGTTGTATCGCTCGGCGGCGGAGCAGGGCCATGCTAAGGCACAATATTATCTGGGAGTGATGTTCGATATGGGCGAAGGCGTGCCGAAGGATAATATCAAGGCCGCAAGCTGGTACCGCACTGCAGCGGAGCAGGGTCTTGCCGTGGCGCAATCAAATCTGGGAGCGATGTATGGTCTGGGCCAAGGCGTGCCGCAGGACTATGTGCAGGCGCATATGTGGTTTAATTTGGCGGTGGCGCAAGGCTATTCTGAAGCCCAAAAAGGTTTGGACGTGGTCGTTGAGCGAATGACACCCGCCGATATTGCGGAGGCGAAGAGGCTCGCGAAAGAGTGGAAACCAAAATTTCGAGATCGTGGCATGTCTAGGTTGCCCAAAGGAACTGGACCGAATGACGTATTTTAGAATAATCATCCAAAGAGGGGATGATGGATGTCGTCAAATTCTGGTTGCCGGTAGCTGCCTTCATCATTCGTCACCAGTATCATTGTGCTTAAACGATGATTACGCTCCAGTCATGAAATTACACAGCCAGGCCCAAAGGTAAAAGCCCAGCTTGTTACAAAGAGTGTCAGCAATATTCCAGCCAGGGCACGAAGCGAGAACTTCCCGGGAGTGAATTGGTCAATGTCGGCGCCGAGAAATTGAGCGTTACGAGGAACCGACAGGAGTTGAGGACTGATTTCCGTCGAGCAGGCGAGAGTGAAGGCGCAGTGGTGAATGCCGTGATCGAGGGCGATTGTGATTGCGTTGTGAAGTCCAGGGAAGAGCCTGTGGAGGCGAGTCCACAGTTCTTCTGGCTCATCACTCCAACTACGAGCCCACAAAACCTCGACAACCGCTATTTTCAGCATGCTCTCTTGATATGGGGAAATTTCGACATACCGAAGGCTTCATTTCTTGAATTCTGCAGATGTATCTGTCCTTCTTAGGAAGTTTCCTCAGCCATGGGCAGCGGTCCACATAATCTCCGGTTCTTGGGTTGATCCAGATGTCGTACACATAATGAGTCTTACCCGATTCGTCTATGCCAACCGGGATGGAACTGACCCATTCGAGTATGTCATCCCTCCGCTCTTTCTCCCAAAGCTCGATGTCCGCATCAGTTGCAGACGTCTGATAAGCATCGTAGAGGTTCAAACAACATTGGCCACACTGTTTACATTGAAATTCTTCGGGTGGCATTGGCGCTTCCTTCGAAAGTCTGATTCTTCTGCGGACAAGACGGGTTCAAAATTTTGCATTTCTCAGTCCCCCTCCTCATTCATCGCAGCTCGCAAAACGCCGGAGCACTTGAATGTAACCACTTTCCTGGGCGACAGAGTCATAGCCGCACCTGTCTGTCGATTTCTCCCTCTACGTTGGATTCTTTTTGCCCTCCCCCCTGGTATTTTGGCTGATGGCAGCATTTCCCCAAGCTGCAGAAGTATTTTCAACTCGCCTCTCACTATTCGGGAGTGTGCAGGCATATTCACCATCACAACATCTCCTTACTTTCGATCAATGTGAGTTTCCCCTTCCGAACTCCAAACGCCTTACAGCACCCAACGGTTGGGAGAAGAAAGTCGATCTTTTTCCGACGTTGGCCCGGCATGCGGTCCTGGTACTCAACGACAAAATACTTCCCTCCGACTTCCAATCGAAATCGATCTCCAAATTTAAAGTGCTTGGCCAAATCGGGGCTAAATGCGACTAACCGGTAACGATCTGCGGGAACAATTCGATGCCCGGACGCTGTGATGTCCGGGTTGATTTTCTTCGTACATCGCGGGACTGGTGCGTAGGCTGTAACCCTCACCTGTAGAACTGGCAGCGCGGCAAGCACGCAGATGGCAAGGGCCGTAAGCCTTTTGAGAAAAACTCTCATTGGGCGCGGCTCCTCTATCTGGCGTTGTCGACCATCCAGTTTTTGGTATGGCCATTGACAACATGAGTTAGAAACTCCTGGTTAAGGTTTCGGACAGGCGTAATTTAATTAGGTAAAATTACGGGTGGATACGACTTTAGACTGTAAATCGGTGGAAATGGAATCCCTTCCTGAGGGGCGACTGTATCACGCGGGCAAAGAAAAGGCCACCTCTCTGCCGCAATTATGGCAATTGCCGCCTTGATGCCCAAAAGTTTTGCAGGCAGAATCCAACCTCAAAATGAGGTCTTGAGCCATCGTGTTTCATTGGGGCAAAGGCGAACCACGAAATCTTCTCCCGCTGTAAATCTCATCTCAACGTGCCGACACTGTGATTGCTCTTCCGTATGGCCCGCAGGTAAATGGCGAGACAGTATCTCACGTCCCTTCGGGACACCCTGAAACCATGAAAAGACGCGGCACCCACCTCCCCCTTTTTGTAAAGGGGGGCCGGGGGGATTTTCACCTCGCGAGGAACTTTTCGAGACAGCTTGGGAGATCGGATATTTTTTACGCGAGGAAATCACCCAACAGAAAATTATCGGGATCAGGACTGATTTCCGCCGGGCAGGATAGAGTGAAGGAGCGGCGGTCAAAACAATGATCGAGTGTTCGTGGACTGGATTGTGAGGACAGGGGGGAGCTTTGGGGGACCATCATATACTCGCTTGGAGTA
>CAWGZP010000146.1:0-18281 GCA_963826655.1 uncultured delta proteobacterium | reverse complement strand
GGTATCGCTGTATAACATGCGATCCGTGATGCGAAGCGGCCGACATGAGACACGTAATTAGCTTTGCCGTGCGCGTCAAAAAGCGCGCAGAACCGACTAAAGCCCCTTCTTCACCCCCCCGAAGAGAATCAATGGAATCTCCAGAAGAGCAAGACACCCCAAACGGCCTTCCCCCTCGATACGTCAATGTTTACGTTAGAATTAACGGATCTGACAAAAAGTTGCACGCCAGGATCAGGCACTCGACAAGAAAAGCGAAAAAGGAGACGACCGGGGATGGAAAGCTCAACTGGAGTTGAACTGGCAGAAAGGGTTCGGCAGAAGACGATAGAATTGAAGAAAGTGTGTGAAGGGCTTGCCGAGAATTCGGCTGCCAGTGCTCCACCAGGCCGATGGTCTCCCAAAGAAATCCTTTCCCATCTTTGTGGGGCTGAGGGATCCGGACACCTGCCCGTTCTTCAGGCTTTTCTAGACGCAGAGACACCCACGATAGACATTGATCCCGGAAACTCATTTTTTTCCGACAAACGGGCTCGAATGACCTTTGTGCAACTCCTCTCGGAGGTCGAAAGAGAATACGCCCGTATATCCGAGTTTGCTCGGGGCCTGTCCGAGGGGCAGCTTGGCCGTAAGGCGCGCATTCCTCAGCTCAAAGATTCGCCTTTAGGGGAATATCCGACACTGGAAAAAATGATCAGCGGCCTGGGAGAGTTTCATCTGCAATCTCACATAGACCATATGCGCGAGATTTTGCAGGCGCTTTCAGGCTAGTCGGTGGACCAAACCCGTCTGGGGCGACAGTCCTCGGGTGTGCTCCAACAGGGCGTGTTTTGCGTGAACATCGCGGACAGTACGGGGAAGAGGGGAACGGATGTATCCGGTTCAAAAAGCAATTACCGGCAAAGAAGACCCGGGGGACTCATCCACTCCATTTCAGGCGCTCGTTCAATTCTACCAGGCTTTTAACTCCCATGATATGCAGATGATGTCTCAAAACTGGGCACAATCGGATGAGATTGCAATGGACAACCCTTTGGGCGGTATCAAGCGAGGTTGGGCTGAGATAAAGGAAGTTTACGAACATCTCTTTGATGGCCCCGCAAAAGTATATGTAGAATTTTACGACTACACCATCCACGAGACGGAGGAAATATTTCACGCCGTAGGGCGTGAGCGTGGATATTTCCGGTCGGGCGGTGAAGAAATAGATCTTGCCATACGTACCAGCCGTATTTTTAAAAAAATACAGGGACGCTGGAGGCAGGTTCATCATCACGGGTCTATAGAAGATCCGGAGCTTCTTGCCAGGTATAAGGCCGCTGTTGCTGGTTAGAAATTAGGAGATGCCTACCAGGGGAGGAAAGGACCATGCGCATCAAGTATGCCATAGGGATCCGGATATGCCTTATTCTGGTCCTGGCCGCGGCGGCCGCGAAATATTATCCCCGTTTCCCGGGGGATGTGGCAGTGGAAAGGTGCGTGCAGTCCCTGTTCCCCCCTAACCTGAATTGGGCACAGTGGGTCTCGCGGACGGCCGAATTCCCCATGGTCCTTGTCATCCTGGCACTTGTCTTTGGCTTTTCCCGGTTCCTGGCCGGCTGGCGTGCCGCAATTCTCGCCATCATCAGCTTGTTGGGAATGTGGGTCTTGGGCGCCTTGTTTGGCCCGGTCATCGCCCGGCCGCGGCCTTCCCTGGAACTGGTGCGCGTCTTTCGACCACTCGCGGGTTCCAGCTTCCCTTCGCTATTTGCCCTGAGGTATGCCGCCACGTTCGGCTTTCTGGCAATTCTAGCCGTGGTGAAGAGTTCCGGCGCGCTACGCACCAGCCTGGCGATCTGCTGCGGAGCGCTTCTGCTCCTTGGCTTTGTGGCCCGGGTTGCCCTGGGGGCGCACTGGCCCAGCGACGTGGCGCTCTCTTACCTGATCGGGCTCCTTTGGGCCTCGCTGCTCATACACTTCGCTTGAGCAAGCGGGGCGTTCGGCAATGCTGCGATATGGGGGATTGACACGAAAAGCGTTCTGGAAAAAGACTCGAATGGGTCACACTGCGAGACTGTGTTGAAATGGACATGATGGATTGCGATGGATGAGGCGGGAAATTCGCATCGGGGTCAAACCGATAGCGCCGGGAAGATAAATTTAAGAGATCTGGCGCTGTTTTTCCTGCGTCTTGGAACTACCGCTTTTGGCGGACCGGCGGCTCACATCGCCATGATGGAAAGCGAGCTGGTCCGGCGCCGGAAGTGGGTCTCCCGGGAGAAATTCCTTGATTTACTTGGGGTCGCCAACCTGATTCCCGGTCCGAGTTCGACGGAGACGGCAATCTTTATCGGCTACCTGGTCAAGGGTTGGACCGGACTTCTGTTGGCCGGCATCTGCTTTGTTGCTCCGGCCATGGTTATCGTCACGGGATTTGCCTGGGCCTATGTGAGGTTCGAGAATCTTCCCCGGATCACCTGGTTGCTCTACGGGATCAAACCGGTGGTGATGGCCATCATCGTACAAGCGCTGTGGCAGTTGGGACGCGCCGCCGTAAAAAGCAGGTTCCTCGGTGCATTGGCCATTATTGCCGTGGTCCTCGATCTTCTGGGGATCAATATGCCGGCCGTGCTTTTCGGCGCCGGGTTGCTCGCAGGATTGCAGCAGGGAATTATACGGGATCGTTTGAAAGACCGGAAAGCGCTGCTGATTATGCTTCTAGCGGCAGGGACATTTCCAGCCGCAGCTTATTTCGCTTTGGACCTGTATTCCACGGGCAGGGTGGAGTTCGGTTTACTTCCGCTCTTTCTTTTCTTCGTAAAAGCCGGTTCCATTGTCTTTGGAAGTGGCTATGTGCTCCTGGCCTTTTTGCAGGCCGACCTGGTGGACCACTGGCATTGGCTGACGACGACCCAACTCCTGGATGCAATAGCGGTTGGGCAGATGACCCCCGGTCCGGTCTTTACAACCGCCACTTTTATCGGCTTTTTGCTCGCCGGATTGCCGGGCGCCCTGATCGCCACTGCCGGAATCTTTCTCCCGTCATTTGTCCTCGTGGCAGTGAGCGGCCCTGTTGTCCCGCGGTTACGCAAGTCGGCGGTGGCCGCGGGCTTCCTTGACGGCGTCATCGTGGCGTCTCTGGCCCTCATGGCCGTGGTGACCGGGCGCCTGGGGCGAGATGCGGTCATTGATCCTATAACCGCGTTGCTGGCTTTAGCCAGTGTAATCCTGCTGATTCGCTTTCGTTTAAGCTCATTCTGGCTCGTACTTGGCGGAGCACTCACCGGTTGGCTGGTTTACATGATAAAGACGTAGAAAATTATAGATACATTCTAGGAATTGGGGGATCGAGGGATTAATCCCTCAATCCGGAAAATTTGGGATTTTCGGCCGCCGGGCCGGTCACGCCGGCACCCTCCGAGAAACCCGGCGAGAAAATTTAGAGCGTTCCAGGGTGCAAACGCCAATTCCATCGAGTATTTTAGCAGGATTCGCCGGTAAATCCGCGCGCCGTACGCAATCTGTGCTGGTGGATTGTACATTCTGAGAGTCCGGACGCCGAGCCACTCGCGCAAGTATGCGAGCGGGTCCGCAGGCTGAAAGAAATCCAGCGGACTGTGTATGGCATTTAACCTCCGCCGGGCATCGCTTGAATACGCCCGGCGGAGATTGCCTTTGGTGCGGCCGTTTGCGCTCAAGTTCACTTCGCCAGATCTGCCTTGTCAAAATAGGCTTCCATCTTGTCGAAGCTTTCATCCACGGTTTTCTTGAATTCGGAGCAGCCTTTTTTGAACATGGCGGCCATATCGGAAATGGCTTTTTTCCCTTCGCCGGGAATCCAGGGCGCCTGCTCTATGAAGGTGCTCATCATTTTCTCCGACTGTTCCTGGAGCATGCACATGGCGCCGAGGGTGCTTTCGAAGGTGGTCCTGTTAAAATTGATCATTTGTTTTGCGATTGAAAACTGGTCCATTTTAGCCTCCACTGGTTTTTAGATTAAGGGCCCGAGAAAACCTGAATGTAGTGAAGTATAATTATCGGCATTGGCGAGTCAAGAGGGAAATTGTGCGATGCACAAATATTTTCTTGTGGCTGTGAGCCAGCTTGTGCATTATATTGATTGTAATGGTATTTTGCTTTGCAGCAAATTTGACGCGAGGGGACGGGCAATGGCTGAAGAGATTGTGCTCAAAAAATACGCCAACAGACGGATCTACGACACCGAAAAGAGCGCCTACATCACCCTCGATCAGGTCTGCGAACTCATAAGGAGCGGACGCAGGGTTTCGGTAATCGATGCCAAGACCGCCGAGGACGTGACGGCCTTTACTCTCTCACAGATCATCGTGGAAGAAGCGAAAAACAAAAACATACTCCTGCCGGCGCCCTTCCTCCACCTGGTAATCCAGTACGGCCAAAATGCCCTGGGAGAGTTCTTTGAAAAATACCTGGAGCTTGCCGTCAAGAATTATCTTCTTTACAGAAGCGCCCTTGATGAAGAATTCAAAAAATGGCTGGAACTGGGCAAGAACTTCTCCAGGGTGGCGCCCGCGGCGACGCCCTGGGACTCCCTGATCGATATGTTTTTCAGTCCGGAAAAGCAGAGCGGGAAGAAAGGTCCCGGGAAAGAGTGAACGTTTAAAGGCCCGCCAAAAGGCGGTGGTTCCGCAGCTACGACCCTTTTCATTAGCTCTGCTGCTCGTCCCGGACGTGAGGGTTGCCGACCCTCGCCGGAGAGGTTAGAATCTTTGGAGCAGGTTTAATGGATACGGATGTCGTTGGCTATCGGCGACTTCGTCCATGGGGTTTCGATTCGTCTTGCCACTTCATTCCTTGCTTGATAATCTCCCCTGCTCGGAGGAGAAGAGCATGCCTGATTTTACAATTCTGATGATCGACGACGACGAAGAAGATTTTACCCTCATAAGGGAAGCCCTGGAATCGAGGGGGATGAAGGTAGACCTCTACTGGGCACAGGATGGCGTGGAGGCAATGAATTTTCTCTTTCGCCAGGGCGAGTATGCGAATGCGCCGGCCCCGAACTTGATCCTGCTCGATTTGAATATGCCCGGAAAGAACGGCTTCGAGGTGCTAAGAGACATCAAAGCCCATAGCGACCTTAGAAGAATCCCAGTCGTAATACTCACCTCTTCGGCCGATGAAAAGAGCGTATCCCGCGGCTATAATATCGGGGCCAATTCGTTCATGTTAAAACCCCTCTCCTTTGACGAAATGGCCAACGCGATGCAGTCTCTTTGCGAATACTGGTTCGCCCTGGTCCATCTGCCCAAAACTCTTGGCGAACCCGCCCGCAAAACGGTAAGAAAAGCGCCGATCTCGCCTTTGCCGCCGCCCGAGGCATAGCAACCGGTGTTCACCTTGGAAAGGCCCCTGTGACGGGGCCCATCGTGACCTGTACGCTTATAAACCCGAGCGGACTAACCGGAACCGGATGGGAATAAATGAGATCCCCCCCGCTGGAGTCGAGAGGTTTGGCCGATTCCCTATGACTTCTTGAATATGCAGGACGCATGTGTCGTTTTGGCCATATCGTCATGACAGTAGGAGCAAGTCTTGACTTTCCAGGATTCGCCCGATCTGCTGTTCAGAAAATTCGTGAATTCCTGGTCAAACGAACTTGCCTCCGCCTTGAAAGTTTCAAACTTATATTCATCCATAGATAAGCCTCCTTATATAAGCTCCATACTAATTATGAGTGGTGTCAACAACCCGATACAATATGAATAATCATTATGGGTGACAGGGCAAGCGGGTGAAATATTTGAAAGGTCGGCCATTGGGCCGTACCCGGGCCAGCCGAGGCGCCCGAATTAAGGACCAAAAGCTTTCATCGTGACTGAACTCCCTCAGGGCATTGATATCCGTTCTGTCGGTAAAAACCTTTTCGTAACGCAGAAAAGCGCACAGCGCCTGTTGTACGTAGTCAATGCGGAATGGGCCGCGCGTTGCTGCCGATTATCCACTCGGGTGTGCCGCCCGCATACGGGCACGATTGGATTTACGCGCGCAGCAGAATCTGAAGCTGGGAGCCTGTCGGAGAATTAATTAGCTTATCCTGACTCTCCCACTTTATGGTCTCAAATAGGGACTGAGGCACTTCAAATATGCTGAAAACGGCTGTTCATTATAAACGTATTCCCACTTTGGCAGAAAAATTGTGTCGGAAAATTCATACTCCGACAGGCTCCCAGTGTTGCGTCCCTTAAGTTAGCTTGTATTTTATCGAGTGCCATGATCGTTTCTGGTACCAAGCATTGATACCGAGTTGCGTTCAAAATCCCATCTACCAAGGGGGCGTAGACTTGGCGTGCCGGTAAGATCTCCCCCCTTTTGTGGGGCAGGGGGGATTTTTAGGTTTGAGCACCATCCAGAGTTCAACTTTATGTGAGTACCGCCAATAACAGTTAATTTATGGGACGCCACATTAGAAAGACCGCTCCCCCGGTCCTATTTTTCCCTGACAATCCGGCTCACGGTTGCATAATGAAGGCCCGCATGTCTTCCGATTTCAGCAAGAGTAACCGTACTCCAAGTGTGCTTTCTTCAACATTTGATTCCGATCATTTTTCTCGAAAGTTCCTTGTGATTTTGATGCCGATAGCAATTCATCGAGTGATGGCCGAAAAATCAACCGCCGGCATCCGGGGATTTCCTTTGACAGTGATTCGCAATATCACATTGCAAGACCTGACCCCGATGCGTCCCGAAAAAGACCGGCCGGACTAATGGCCGCAACATGAACGGCTTTAGCCCGGCCGAGAAGAGAAAATTAAACGATTCGTTCCGTCATGAACCGGCGTGAATTAAGATTAGCGCCGATTGTCGCGGTCGAATCGACGTGAGATTTTCCGTTACAACGAATTCGCGAAAATGCGCTCCACCATCTTTTCATCCACTTTGACCGGCGCCAAGGGCAAAAACGCCTTGGACAGGGAAGAATTCCATGCCATTTTAGTCAGGGCAGGGACATCCTTCTGGGTAAAGTAACCACTCATGCTGGTGGCCTGTCCCACAGACTTCTCCCATTCTTTCAACTTATCCACTGCATAGTCGGTCTCACTCGGAACCCCCTTCAAACCAGGAATGAAGGGTTCGAAAACTTCAGCCAGCACCTCGGGCACCGCCGGATAGATTTCCTTGATCATAGCCGGCAAAAGAATGCCTAACCCATCGCCATGGGTGACCTTTACGTTGATTGCGCTCATGGCATGTTCAAGAGCATGAGTAATATGCAGGAATCCCAGGTCGAAACTGATGCCCGCAATGGCTGAAGCGTACATGAGCCAATACCTTGCAGTCAGGTTGGATGGTTGGGCGTTAGCCGTGGGCAAGTACGTGGCTACCAGCCGGATGGCTTCCTTTGCAAGGACGATTGAATAGGGACTCGTAGTGATGGTCGTGGCCGCCTCAATCGCGTGGTTCAAGACATCGATGGAAGTGGAAATCGTCTGCTTGGGCGGCAGCCCCGCGGTCAGTCGCGGATCCTCAATGGTAAAAGTAGCGTAAATATGTGGCGAAGCGATCGCCGGCTTATCTTCCCCGTCCGACTGGGCAACGGCAAAATTATCACACTCGGAACCGGTTCCATGAGTGGTATTGATCAGGATGAGCGGCATGGCGCCAGTTATGGGCTCGGCTTTTTCGTAGAAATCGATAGCCTTCTTTCCCGGGTGCTTCATGAGAACGGCCGCGGTTTTGGCCGTGTCAATCGAACTGCCGCCTCCAATAGCGAGAATGCAGTCAGCTCCCATGGCTGTTCCCATGGCTGCTGCTTCCTCACAGTTATGGTAGGTCGGATTCGGGCGGACCTTATCGTAATGCTTCCACTCCGTGGCGTACTTATTCAGAGCGGGTTCGACGGTATCCCAGGCGCCGCTTGCCTTGGGGGCTATTGTATCGGTGACGACAAGAATCTTGCTTTGGCCTTTTTTGGCCATTCCCTCGAGTATTTCAGGGATTTTCCCGATCGCCCCGACACCGAAATAGGTTGTCGGACGGGTAGGTTGAAGAACGAAAACTCTGCTAATGTCCATTTTTGCTTCCCAACTGCTCATAGTATTCTCCGAATGTTAAATCAGGCCGGAATGAAATGTGGACTCTCCAACGGGTAGCCACGCCTCTGCACGTTCCGTAAGGGTAAGTGGCTAACATTACGCATGATTATCGGGCAGTTCAACTGAGTAGGCCGGACCATGTACACCGGGGTTCAGAACCCCGGTGTACCGCATCTGTTTGGACAAACTCCCAAGCAGGATCTTCTGAAACCAAGTCCCTTATTTCAATTGTGCAAGTAGGGAAGTACAGTCAGTCGCGTAAAGCAGTCTGAAAGTGACCGCTTGCGTTTTAGCACCGTTTTCTACGCTCACGTCCTGGGCATACTGAAAGAGTGCCTGGAAGCCCGGGGCGAAGGCGTACGCGAGAGTACCGCCGACGGTGCTGGTCGCAACGCTGGAATATGGTACATCTATCCCATGGAACGAGTCTTCACCTCCATTTTTATAGTAATAGTCGCCGGAGATCACAAACGTCTTGGTGACATCGTAGCTCAGGTGGCTTTCCAGCTCAAAAATATCCGCCGTCGCCTTTGTATCGGCTAGATGCGTGGAAGGGTTGGTAGCATTATCATTGTCGGTCTGGAAAACCCCGCCGACATGCACTTCGATGAAAGCATTATGGCCCGGCATTACACAAAAGCCTTTGACTATCCCCAGTTCCTCTTGAAATTTATAACGGTTGCCCGAAAGGACCTGCGACAGGGGTTCTACTCTGTTGTATTCGCCCCCCGGCACCTGGAACATCGGGGAGAAGCCCACGTATGTCAAGGATCTGTTGTCATGCACGAACCAGAAGGTTGCAAACATTTCGGGGTCGCCGATTCCCGTACGGTCGTTAAAAAGCCCATCATCGCTGGTAGAGCCAAATGGGATGATGAACTGGGGATCGATGACGAGGGGTCCCGCTTCCAGATAGTAAACGGTTCTCAACACGCCGACGTTAGCTGTAAGGTTTGGGTTACCTACCTTTTTGAAACCCTGGTAGGCCGAATCGGATGTAATGTTCTTGTAGTACGTCAAAACAGCTAGAGTGCCGGGAGGCGCCGGGATATAGTCTCGGTTAAGAGCCGTTATCACGTCTATTCCGTCCCCCGCGGCTAAAGCCATCGAAGGCATCAGCACGGCCACACATACCATGAAGCCCCAAACGAACCTTTTCATCTTCTCTCCTCCTCCAATTCAAAACGAGTCCGGTAACATTTTGAGGCTGAACGAGTTGGCAAGATTTCTCAAAACGGACCGGCACAACCAACCCTGCTACCCGAATAAAGTTGAATCAGCGGTTCATAACAGGGGCGCGCACTTTTATAGCTTTTCTCGTTCCGGACTCTGCCGATTCCCTCAACGCCCCGGTAGATATATTCAATGCTCAGGACGGCCCCTCTTCTCCTGACCGGCAATGCCGACACCGCGAGTTTGGGACTTCCCGGCGCCCTTTTCTCCCAGAGCCTTGACCTGCTCTTCAAGTTGCGAGTGAGGGCCGATTCAGAGTATCGTGGCAATGAAGACTGAGTGTGAATGTTCCGCTAATGCAATATAAAGCACATCAGAAAGAACAACGTCATAGCTAAAACCAAAAGATTATGGCCGGATATGAAGCATTTACAGGAAGACATCGAACTTACAGCTTTCGAATGATTCCGTATCCTTTACAGGCGAGCCTCTACCTATCCTACGTTTATCTTACAGGCTGTGTAATCCGTAGGATAGGTAAAGCGCAGCAAAACCAATCTATAGATTTATTTAGAGGATGCTGGGAAAAAATCAGTGTCTTCCAGCATTATATCTCGCTCCCAAAATAAAGTCCGTCCCTGTTCGTTTCCGAGTTTTGGAACATGCCTTTTTGTATTTGTTCTCTGTGCCTCTCTAATGAACGCATACGAAACCGAAGACGAAAAGCTGCATTTTACAGTCGTATGAGCACGAGAATTCGAGCAGGGGACTATGCACGAATGCTGCGCATAGCCCCGATACATTTTATTCTACATTGCCCATTTATAGATCATGATGACATCATCGAGTTTCGGGCAGCGCGGGTTCGTGAATGCGCAAACATCCTTCTGTGCGTTTTCCGCCATGATTTTGAGGTCGACTTCCTTCACTCCAAGTTGCTTCAGGCCGGCCGGGATTCCAACATCAGTGGAGAGCTTCGAAATAGCTTCCAGGGCTTTCTCAGCCGCTGCACGCGGGGACAGCCCCTCCACGGGTTCGCCCATAGCTTTGGCAATGTCGACGAAACGGTCAACCTTGGCGATCAAATTGAATTTCTCCACCCACGGGAGCAGGATGGCATTGCAAACACCATGCGGAAGATTATAGAAACCGCCCAGTTGATGGGCCATCGCGTGAACGTGGCCGAGGCTTGCGTTGTTGAAGGCCATACCGCCCAGGTATTCCGCGTACGCCATCTTGTCGCGTGCTTCCATATCCGAACCGTTGGCTACCGCGGGACGCAGGTATTTACTGACCAGCGTAATGGCCATCAATGCGCATGCATCGGTAACCGGCGTAGCGATTGTGGAGACATAGGCTTCAACAGCGTGGGTCAATGCATCCATGCCGGTGGCGGCGGTCAAGCCCGGGGGCATGCCGACCATCAGCAACGGGTCGTTTATGGCGATATTGGGGGTAACCCGCCAGTCTGCAATGGCCATTTTCACTTTGCGACTTGTATCGGTTATGACAGCGAAACGAGTCATTTCACTCGCGGTGCCTGCTGTGGTGTTGATCGAAATGAAAGGAGGCATCGGCTTGGTTGACTTGTCGATACCTTCATAGTCGTGGATTTTGCCGCCGTTTGTAGCAAGTATACCTATTCCCTTGCCGCAATCGTGCGAGCTTCCGCCGCCAATGGTGATAATCATGTCACAATTGTTGTCCTTGAAGACCTTCAGACCGTCATGGACACATTTGTCCGTCGGATTGGGGACAGCTTCGTCGTAGATTACCGGCGTAACACCGGCTTCTCTAATCAACCCTGCAATTTTTTCGGTGAGACCGACCGCAGTGATGCCCTTATCAGTTACGATGAGAGGTTTGGCCCCGCCCAGCGCCTTAACCTGTGCGCCGAGTTCTTTATGTGCGCCAATTCCCATGAGAGTAACGGTTGGAATGAAGAAGCCGTATACCTGGTCTGCTAATGCCATGGTTGTTGCTCCAGTGCGTTAAAGGTAAATGGAATACTTTGGCAAGTTTTCGTATGCGCTCACTACAGAGACATCAAGAACACAGATAAGACGAAATGGGACATGTGAATGAAATAGGAAACAATTTAATCAGCTTAGTCGCTCAACCGAGGGACCAATGCAGTCATCACCTCCTTTATGGCGCCCCAGGGCGTCAAGTCTAACGACATTATTTGCTTAGTCGAGCCGCATTGTATGCATCGTATCTTGCAGTGCGCAGATATTCATCTGATATAGTACTTCAGGTGGAATAGGTGGGCACGATCAAGGCCAAGCCCACCCGTTCACCTGAGTTGAAGCTGCTCACGCTGATACGAGGATCATTGCAGACCACACTGCTATAGTGCAAAAGAGATGCCAAGCTTAAAAAACTCTTGTTGGAGTCCGGCGGCAATTCCGGAGCCGAATCGATAAGACGATGTAATCATTGACAAATTATCAAACGGCGGGGTGGGCAAAAGCGCAACATTGCCCCACGGCTCACTTGCAATCACTGTAGACGCACGTTTTGGAAGCCACCGTGTGGAAGGGAATGCCGATCAGGCGCCCCTCGATGTATAGTAATCATACAGTCGATTCACTCGGACTGAGACAGGAGAGCGAGCCGCTTCCGAATAGAACGAAGGGTGAGTAAAAGTATGGAAAGTATCCCTGCGGCGTTATGCCGGCTACGCATGCTTGTCTTCAAATGATCTTTTCGGGCGTGTCTTTTTAACGCCCGTCTATTGTCTAGTTATTGGACAACGGGATTAGTGTAAGGATACTTGTTGTATAAAGACTATACACTCAGTCCATTAAAAAACAACCAGCCTAATTTCTGAGCTTTATTCCGTATCTTGCTATTTTGTGATAAAGCGTCGCCCTGGTTATGCCGAGGATGCCCGCGGTGAGGGAAACATTGCTGTTGCACTGATTGAGGGTCTCGAGGATGGTTTCTTTCTCAGCCTCGTCCAGCGTCCTCAACTGAGTCGGAGGATTCTCTTCCCATTTTCCGAATGCGGCGGGGAGGTCCCTCACCGTTACTGCCTTGCCTCTTGCTTTGTTTAAAAAGTAAATCACGGTGTTTTCCAGCTCCCGAACATTTCCCGGCCAGTCGTGCGCGGCAAGAACTTGCGCCGCCTGCGGGGAAACCCGGATGCTGTCAGCTTCTACTTGAGATGAAATATGCTTTTCCACGAAGTGGCGAAGTAATACTTCTATGTCCTCCTTCCTTGCTCTAAGAGGTGGGATATCAAGTGATACGACCGACAGCCGGTAAAACACGTCGCACCTAAAGCTGCCGGCCTCCACCTCTGCCGGCAGGTTCCTGTTTGAGGCCGCAATGACACGAACGTCCAGTTGTATAGGGCGAGATCCTCCCACTCTGACGGTCTGCCTCTCCTGGAGCACCCTGAGGAGGTTGGCCTGAACCGAAAGGGGCATATCGCCAATCTCATCGAGGAAAATTGAACCACCGTCAGCAAGTTCAAACTTGCCGGGCTTCCCGCCTTTCCTAGCCCCCGTGAAGGAACCCTCCTCATACCCGAACAGTTCGCTCTGGATTAGATCCTTTGGAAGAGCCGCACAATTCACTGCCACAAAGGGAGCATTTCTGCGAGGGCTGTGATTGTGTATTGCCTGAGCCAGCAGCTCTTTGCCGGTACCGCTTTCTCCCTGTATCAACACCGTGGCATCACTCAGAGAGACCCTCCTCGCGTTCTGCAACATTTCGTCCATCTTCCTGCTTCGGAAGATCAGATCGTCAAAAGAATAGACTGCCGTGTTGCCCTCAACAGCACGTTTTTTCACTTCCTTCAATGAACCTACGAAACAGGCGTTTCTCGGATCGTCTTCCCCGACGGATTTCAAGAACGCATCCACACGGACAGGTCCTTTTTGAGTCCTGAACGTCAGTTCAGCCCACCCCTGCCCTCTCTCCAGCTTATCCTGAACGCTCTGAAAGTCACTGAACGTCACTTCGATTCGGCCATCGGCTACTGTTGGCCAAGGCATTCCGAGCATCTTTGCTGCAGTTTTGTTCACGCGGCTGATGATGCCATGCCGGTCGAAAAAGACGAGCGCCTCCGGAATGGAATCTACTATCATATTGAAGTAATAATAGGATTTCTTTAAATCTCTCTGCACTTGATGGCAATGCAGTTCCGCCTCCATAGCCCTGGCAGTCGCATTCACCAGGCTGAGGAGCAGCGGGGTGTGAATCTTTTCGTCCGCGCTGGAAAGATCCAGCGTTGCAGCAAGTTCCCCCTTGCTGTCGAGGATGGGCACTGCGGAACAACACCAGTCATGATAAAGTTGGCAATAATGTTCCCGGAAAAAGACCTGCACGGGACGCTTCTGGACTAGGCAGAGACCGGGAGCTGTGGTCCCGATGGCTTCCTCCGAACAATTGGTCCCGTGGACAAGGGAAAGCGATTCCGAGAGATTGCACATCTTCCTGTCGCCGAATATATCAAGAATCACCCCCTCCGCGTCCGTGAGAAGCACTACGAAGCCCATTCCCTTCACCGAATCATACAGATTCCGCATGGGGGCTTTTGCCACTGTCAGCAACTTCCAGTGCCGCTCCGCTCTCTCGGGCAGATCGTTATGGATAGCTACATTCCCGCCTATCTTCGGGTCAACGTTGTTCCGAAGGCATTTTTTCCATGAGAGAGCGATTTCCTGACGCAACAGTTCCTGATCGACATATTGCTCGGAAGCTAGCCTGTCCCAGGCCATCTGCGCAACTCTGGGCGAGTTCCCAGTTGCAGATTGAGTCTTTCTCTCGTATCCCATCACGGTCAACTCCTGGCCAGATTATGCCGGACTCGTTTCAATCGAATTCAAATTAAAAACAGGTGGTCAAGGCATGGCGTACTTTATTCAAACATATAGCAAAACATTTTCAAAAAGTCACCGGATACGCAGAAGGGGCATTCTGTTCCGACGTGATCCTACCGTGAGATCGTCCGGTTAGGATTGGTTCCGATCAAACATTCGATGGTGATCATCTCTGCGGCCTCAGCATCCTCTGCATACCCCCGAATCCACCGCAGAGACGCAGAGATCACAGAGAAAACAGTCCATATTCCTTTCTCAGCGTCCTCTGCGCCTCTGCGGTAGGAGCCGGGGTCAGGTCTTGTATTGTTATGTCATGGTCCTATTTTTCCCTGACGATCCGGCTCACGGTTGCATAATGAAGGCCCGCATGTCTTCCGATTTCCGCAAAAGAGTAACCGTACTCCAAGTGTGCTTTCTTCAACATTTGATTCCGATCTTTTTTATCGAAAGTTCCTTGTGATTTTGATGCTGATAGCAATTCATCGAGTGATGGTCGGAAAATCAACCGCCGGCATCCGGGAATTTCCTTTGACAGTGATTTATCCTTGAGCGCCTGCTCGATTTCTTCCAGGAACTTTTTTACCGCCAAGGATACATTGGGCTTTGAGTTCGGCCCAAACTTGACGGCCACCGATCCCCGCCCGCACGAACTCCATATATCGCTTTCGAGCCGTGCCCTTTTTCGCCGCAAATTGGGATAAAATCCAATCTGAAGCGAGAAAGACCGCTTCCCGCGACACACCGGCGGTTGCACGATAGCTGCTCCACACGTAATCCTCGGGCCGTTCGACCATACCGGCCCTTACGGGATTGAGCACAATATACCTGCAGAGTTCAAGCAGATATGCGTCCCTGTCAACCATGATCGATTTGAACCTTCCCTGGAACAAGTGACCTACCCGATGATGACCGCGATTGAAGCGCTGCGTGTAGACCCCGTTGCTATGCCGCATGCCCACGGAAAGATTGCCTGCGACTGTTTCCACAAGCAGGTGGTAGTGATTGTCCATCAGGCAGTAGGCATAGCAGCGCCAATTGAAGCGCTCTACCGCCTCTTCGATCAAATCAAGGAAGCTCGCCCGGTCTCCATTATTCTCAAATACCGGCATCCGGGCGTTTCCCCGTGCCGTCACATGATAAACGGCCCCAGGATATTCGATTCGCAATGGTCTTGCCATGCCTCAACCATACACACCGCGTAATATCATATTGCAAGACCTGACCCCGATGTGTGAGGCCAGACCGGGAGCGAGGCGTTCCAGTAAAGCATTTGCAAAGCAGGCTTTTCCGATTAGCCTCCTCCCCTGTGACTTTCGGGATCATTATCCCAAACTCCTCTGAATATTATATTCAGGATAGCGGTGGCAATAAAACTCAGTATAAATAACCCTCTTAAGCGGTATAAAATAACATATTGGTCTCTGGTTATATAAACAATGGCGCCATGGGCATTCCATTGATAGGTTCTTTCCACTTGGGGTTGCGGAGCCCTAGGCATTGTATGCATATAATTAATCTCAATAGATCCCAGCGCGCACATGCCCGCCATTCCTATTGTCCATAGACATATGGTTGCTATCTTTATTAGTTTCTTGTATAATAGCCTAGTTACAATCATTAGTACCCTCGTTATAAAGAATGAACAGTTACAAACCTCATACGTAACTGTACTTGTAATTCCATTCTTAATCGATCAGCCCATGTCCCATCCCAGGGAATCATCGTAAGTGAAAGGGACGGATTGCTGATAATCAGATGGCATAAATGTCTGATAATTAATTTGCTGTAAAGTCAAATCATTGGAGGTTGTGAACATCCAGGATGAGTCCGTAGTATTCGTGGGGCCGCTTGCTAAACTAGAATCAGCCTGTGAAGCAGGATCGCCGTTCAGCTGCGTAATAAATGTATAGCTCCCACCGGCACTCCCTCCTGCGCCCAGACCGCCGCCAAAGGTTATCCCTCCACCTGTAACCCATCCGTCTGGACTGGGCCCTGCGAAACCATCAACGGCGGCACTTAGCCCCCAACCTGCATTAACGCTGCTATTCGCAAACAATCCACTAAGATCCATAATTGTCGCTGCATTTGAATAACTGGCACTTATGCCTGCGGAAGCGGAGGCCCCCACACCAAGACCTCCGCCAATAACATTGAACACTCCAAAATTGCCTTGTGTATCAATCGCGAGTCCTAAATCTCTACTGAGACTAACTACGCCAATTTGCATTTGGATCATGATGCCGATAGCGTACGTGTCAAGTCCCGTCGGGTCGATAGAATTGATCGGATTATTCAAGCCATATTCATATGGATTATTGTTCAATATACTGTACATTTCCGCTGCCATATCGCCTCTCCGAGGATTTCTCGGCATGACGCCGATGCTGGCCAAGCCACTGCCCTTAGCCTTCGATGACGATGCATAGAGAGGTGGCGGACTTGCAAGATATTTATGTACTGACAGCCGTCCGGAGGTAACTGGATCATAAACAGCCTGCACCATCGGGTCTGCCGTGATAAACCTCCCGGCGACCGGGTCATAGTAGCGAGCCTTGTAGTAATAGACTCCCGTCTCTGAGTCTTTCTCCTGGTCGGTAAATTTGTAGTGGATATCGGCGTAGCCCGTTTTGATCCAGTCTTCCCCGTACGGATAATAAAAGTTGGTTTCCGCCATCTGACCCAAGCTGTCGGTGGCGACGTTCATGCCCCCCAAATGATCCGGATGATAGTAGTAAACTGTTGAGCCGCTCTTCGATGCGATCCTCTGATTTCCGGCAAAGATATGTTTGGTGCATGCGCCGTTAGTGCACTCATAGAGGTTGTTGAGGTATGAGGTGGTCGATGAGGGGGTACCGCCGTCCTTGACCGCTCTCATACCCTTGTAGTCATAGATGTAGAAGTAGCTCCCAGCCTGCGCCAGCCTGTTTTCCTGATCGTAGGTCATGGTCTGGCCGTCCCTGTTTGTCATGTTGCCGTTTGCGTCATAGCCTTAACTTTTGGCCCCCGCCGAAGTCACTGCATGAGGTTGAGCACCGTTATATGAATAATTCCCGACATTGGAATTGTATTCGATATTCCCGGATGGAGAATATTGAAAATTGATCTGGCCATTCTGACCATAACTCTGATTTGTAGAAGTTGCTGATGTCAATCTGTTCAGGCCGTCATATCCAAATGTCCGGGTTCCCGTGGAATTTACGGAACTATCGGCAATGCTCAGTAGGAGCTGGGGTCAGGTCTTGTATTGTTATGTCATGGTCCTATTTTTCCCTGACGATCCGACTCACGGTTGCATAATGAAGGCCCGCATGTCTTCCGATTTCCGCAAAAGAGTAACCGTACTCCAAGTGTGCTTTTTTCAACATTTGATTCCGATCTTTTTCCTCGAAAGTTCCTTGTGATTTTGATGCTGATGCAATTCATCGAGTGATGGTCGAAAAATCAACCGCCGGCATCCGGGAATTTCCTTTGACAGTGATTTATCCTTGAGCGCCTGCTGGATTTCTTCCAGGAACTTTTTACCACCAAGGACACATTGGGCTTTGAGCTCGGCCCAAACTTGCCGGCCACCGATCCCCGCCCGCACGAACTCCATATATCGCTTTCGAGCCGGGCCCTTTTTCGCCGCAAATTGGGATAAAATCCAATCTGAAGCGAGAAAGACCGCTTCCAGCGACACACCGGCGGTTGCAGGGTAGCTGCTCCACATGTAATCCTCGGGCCGTTCGACCATACCGGCCCTTACGGGATTGAGCACAATATACCTGCAGAGTTCAAGCAGATATGCGTCCCTGTCAACCATGACCGATTTGAACCTTCCCTGGAACAAGTGACCTACCCGATGATGACCGCGATTGAATCGCTGCGTGTAGACCCCGTTGCTATGCCGCATGCCCACGGAAAGATTGCCTGCGACTGTTTCCACAAGCAGGTGGTAGTGATTGTCCATCAGGCAGTAGGCATAGCAGCGCCAATTGAAGCGCTTTACCGCCTCTTCGATCAAATCAAAGAAGCTCACCCGGTCTCCATTATTCTCAAATACCGGCATCCGGGCGTTTCCACGTGCCGTCACATGATAAACGGCCCCAGGATATTCGATTCGCAAGGGTCTTGCCATGCCTCAACCGTACACCGCGCAATATCACATTACAAGACCTGACCCCGATCACACGATTTCCGCAAAAGAGTAACCGTACTCCAAGTATGCTTTTTTTCAACGTAA
>CAWGZP010000145.1:0-8659 GCA_963826655.1 uncultured delta proteobacterium | reverse complement strand
GGGAGGTCGCGTTCTGGAGCTATTTGTTTATTCTCTTTCGATCTCCTCGACTTTTATCATGGATAGATCACCCTGTTCGGGGTCGATACGTCGAAACTGGATATAGTTGCCTGCGGCAATATCCTGGAAAGTCTTCGGCCCGGTGTCGAGGACGGACGACTGATTCCTCCCGCGATTTCCCGTGCCATCCCGTTGGACGAATCAATAGAAGCCTACCGGCAGGTGGCGGACGGTACGGAGAAAGGAAAGATCGTTCTCACCTTTGGCCCCTGATCCGATACCGAGTCCGGATCTTGAAATGCGGGGGCCGGTGATTAGATTCTGCGTTATTCGGATTATCGGAATGTTCTCGGTCTCTGTCCGGTGTACTTTGCCGCTTCTCCCATCTCGCCTCCAAGGCATGGTCACACCGCGGGCGTCTGCTACCTCTGAGGCGGCTCGAAGCGATGCTCGATAATTGCGCAGGCTGGCGCCAGTGCGGTCCGCTCTAGCGGAGGAGACTGTACGGAATGACTCTCTACGAGAACCGGACCGGCACCGGGCACGCAAAGCAATCGGTAACCATGAGCCCAACAGTCGCTCTACATTATGCAGTGAGCATTTTCGCCCGCGCACTACTTGTCTTCGCCCTTCTGCCCTGTGCGGGCTGTCTTTTGGACCAGGGCGCGCCGGTCAGGGCGGATCGGCCATGGCAACCCCCCCGGGAACAAGCTATTGAAGAGGACGCGGATCATTTTCGCGGCTTCCCATTTAGCATCAGCTCGGATAAGAGCTATTCCCTGCCGGAACTCATCGATTTAGCGGAAGCACACAATCCTGAGACCAGTTTGGCCTGGGAACACGCCCGAGCCCAAGCTGCGGCCCTGGGCGTTGCCCGGAGCGAACTGTTCCCGACGCTGGTCGCTGCCGCGCAGTCCCAGGTCAACCGCCAGGACGTCCTTTTAGGAAACCAGTTCTTTCTTCAGAACATCCAAACATACCAGGGGGTATTGGATCTCAATTACACGGTCTTTGACTTCGGCGCCCGGGCGGGCCGAATCGCTCGGGCCGGGGCGGAGCTCCTAGCGGCAAACTTCGGATTCAATGACTCACATCGCAAGGTGATCTATCAGGTCGAGCAAGCCTACTATCAGCTGCTGAATGCGTTGGGGCAAGAGGATGCAGCCCAAGCCAATCTCGCCAATGCACAGGCCGTGCAACAAGCGGCCGAAGACCGATTGAATCATGGCCTGGCCACTTTGCCGGACGTCCTGGAAGCACGCAGCGCCACCGCCCAGGCGCAATACGTGTTGCAGGCGGCGCTTGGAGCCGAAGAGATAGCGCGAGGGGACCTGACCACCGCGATCGGAGCTTCCCCGACCAGTACGATTCTCGTGCAGCCGCTTAATGAGGTGCCTATTCCAGAATCGATCGGCGATACGGTCGAACAGGCCATCGACTGCGCCCTTGTGGAACGTCCCGATCTACTTCAGCAAGTTGCCCAAATACGCTCCGCCCGGGCGCGAGTGAAAGAAGCGCGCGCGGCGTTCTATCCCACTCTGACTTTTGACGCGAGCCCGGGCGCACAGGACTTGTATGGGTTACAGCCACCATTTCCCTGGACGCACGGGACAGCCTTCGCGGGCGGATTGGGTTTGAAACTCAGCTGGACCGTGTTCGATGGGGGCGCGCGGAGAAGCGGGCTGGCCCGAGCGCAATCCGACGTTCGAGCGGCAGAAGCGCAAGTCCAGGTAACCCACGATGAGATTGCCGACGGGGTTTGGGCTGCCTACTCCAATTTGCAGACCTCCTTTCGGCAGCGGCAGGCAGCGACCGCGCTTTTGGAAGCCGCCAATCAATCATACGCCGCCGCTCTGGAAGCCTACAAGTACGGTGTCCGAAACCTGTTGGACGTTACAGCAGCCCAGCAGGCGCTTGCCCAGGCACGCTCGACGGATGTGCTGGCTCGCACCCGAGTACTTGGCGCCCTGGCGGAACTGGCTTTCCGAACGGGAGAATCCATTCAACCAGGAGCAAAACGATCATGACCGGTCCGGAAAGGGCTCGTTTGGCGAGGGCAGGATTGGCGCTGATGATGTTGCTGCCTGCGAGTTGCTCGCGTGCTCCGTCGTTCGACATCATCGGGTCGTTTTTCCCGGCATGGCTCGTCTGCTTCGTGTTGGCGATCGTGCTCACGGTTTTAGCCCGATGGCTGCTGTTGCGGTTACGCATCGAGCTTGCACTTCCAGTATTGGTGTATCCGAGCCTGACCGCCTTTTTCACTTTTGCGCTGTGGCTCGTGTTCTTTCGCTAGGGAGACAAGAAAGCCTATGGACTTCCAATATCGGTCCGAGAGGTGAGAAACGGCTGGGTCTCTGGCTCAGCGCGACCATCGTAACGGTCGCGGTGGCGCTGGGGCTCGGAGTGCTTTATCACGTGAACCAGTACCCGCGAACAGATGATGCCGAGATCTTTGCCAACTTCATAGGTATCGCGCCCCAGGTGGAAGGGCCGATCATCCGGCTCGGCGTCCATGACAACCAGTTGGTGAAGGAAGGTGAACTGCTTTTTGAAATCGATCCGCAGCCCTACCAGTACGCCCTGGAAAAAGCCCTTTCGGACCAGGCCGCCCTGGAAGGGCAAATCACCGACGAGCAAAGGACCATCGCCGCCCAGGTCAGCGCGGTTTCGGTTGCGCAAGCGAACATCCAGAGTTCGCAGGCCGACGTGACGCGATGGGCTGCGGCAATCGACCAGGCTAAGGCCGACATAGCCAATGCGGAGCAGGGAGTGAGCCGGGCCAAAGCAGAGTGGACTTACTCCAATAATAACCTGCATCGCATCGAGCCGTTGCTCGTAAAGCAGTTTGTCACCGTCGACGAGGTGGATAAAGCCAGAAGCGTGGAAATCTCCATGGCCGCGGCCTCGAAGCAGGCTGAGTCGCAACTGCGGCTTTCGCAGGCCGGATTAAAATCCGCCGAGGCACAATACGAACATTCCCGGGCGGTCCTCGAACAGAGCAAGGCCCAGCACCAGCAAAGCGAGCATTCCGTCCTTACGCTCGAACCTCTTATCAACCAACGCGGCGCGAGAGAGGCGGGGGTGCGGACCGCTCGCTATAACCTGAATAACTGCCGGGTCTATGCGCCCTTCGATGCTCGTGTGACCAGTCTTACCATTTCGGAAGGCGCTTACGCCCACGTAGGCCAACAGATTTTCACCCTGATCGATGCTCGCACCTGGTGGGCAGTGGCCAACTTCCGTGAAGGCCAACTCCGGAACATCCGGCCCGGAATGCCGGCCGATGTCTATGTTTTATCCAAGCCGGACGAGCGTTTTTCGGGCGTGGTGGAGAGTCTCGGTTTCGGCGTGACCCCGGACCCGGACGTGATTGGGAACTGGCCTGCTCAACCCGGCGGTCTCCCGAACCTGCAGCGAACTCTCAACTGGGTGCACCTGGCATCGCGCTACCCGGTCCGCGTCCATGTCGAAAATCCGGCTCCCGAGTTGTTTCGAATCGGCGCGTCCGCCGTGGTGATTATTCGCGGACGTTGAAGATGGCCACAACCGCCCAAAGCGCGCCGGGGTTATCCCGGCCAAATGCCTGGTTCCTCGCAGTCCTGCGAGAGGAACTCGCTCCATACCCGGGCCGTGCCGGGACGGTCGCGCGCATGGTCCTTGCCGTGACTCTCGTCATGATCGTTTGCATGACCTTTCGCCTTTCCAATGCGTTCCTGGGCGCAACTTTCGCGCTTGTCATCTCCCGGGAGAGCCCTCGATCCACATTGCAATCAGGCGGAACCATGCTGCTCGTCATGACCATCGGGGCGGCCTATCTACTGATCTCAGCGCCATTTGTCATCGACGTTCCCATGCTGCATTTTCTCTGGGTTGTTTGCTCGTTCTTCCTGGCCTTTTTTGCTCTCAGCTCGATGGCGAACTACGGTGCGGCTGTTATCTTCGGCATTATAATGGCCTTCGGAGTTCCTTTCTGGGACCGTCACGTACCGGCTTATGTCAACGTGGAAGATACGCTGAGGCTCACATTGTCGGTACTGGTCGGGGTCGCTGCCACCGTGCTGGTAGAGCTTGCATTTTCGCGCTTGAGGCCCGGAGACGAAATCGTTGTGCCCCTCGCGGACCGGTTGGCTGCCGTCCAGGGTTTGGTCGCCTGCTACGCGGAAGATCGGACCGTCGATCAGGTGACTACAGATAGAATCACAAGATTCGCCATGCTGGGAACATCGAGATTACGGCGTCTTTTGCGCCGCTCCGATTATTGTTCCGAGTACCGTTTAGTGATGAACAGCGTCGCAACGCTTGTCGGATGGCTGGTCGATATAGCAGCAACCCTACCGCAACTCAGCTTCAGGCCTTCCTCCAACGATCAGAGACAATTGGGGGACCTGACAGAGGCCATCTCGGGCATTCGCTCCGATTTAATCAACCGGCGCATACCGGGCCCCGTTCATTTCCGTCGAGATGACGAGGCCGCGCCTGGCGCTCCATTAGTGGCGGAGGTGAAGAAAATAACCGAGTTTATCCCTCACGCCTTTGCGGGCTCTCAATTCGCGGATGAGTACAGGTCTCTTTCAGAAGACACTCCGAGATCCAATTTTCTAGTCTCCGACGCGTTCGTCAATCCCAAGCACATTAAGTTTGCACTAAAAGGCTGCCTGGCAGCGAGTCTCTGCTACATCATTTACAACTCCCTCAACTGGCCCGGCATCGGTGCTGTGTCGGTCGCCACGTGCGTGCTGACAGCCCTTACTACGATCGGCGCCTCCCGCCAGAAGCAGGTCTTACGTTTTACGGGCGTGTTCACTGGTGGCTTTTTGTTCTCGATGGGGTCGCAGATATTCATTCTGCCGCACGTCGACTCGATTGCCGGGTTCACTGTTCTTTTCGCGGTCGTCATCGGCGTATGCGCCTGGATTATGACGTCAAGCCCGCGATTGTCATACTTCGGTTTGCAGGCCGCCTTCGCTTTCTTCCTCGTCAACCTGCAGGAGTTTGCCATACAAACGTCGCTCTTAGTGGCAAGGGACCGTGTTATCGGCATCCTGGTCGGACTGCTCATGATGTGGCTCGCCTTCGACCAACTCTGGGGCGCTCCAGCCTCGGTCGAGATGAAGAGGACATTTATTTCCAACCTGAGATTACTGGCCCGATTTGTACGAGAACCGTCTCCAGGCACGGAGAGGATTTGGGGCCGCAATCCTCTTCAGGACACGATCAGCACGGACTTTGACACGGTAAATGCTCTAGCCGACGCCGTTCTGTTCGAATTCGGGCCTTCCCGGCAGCGGGAGCTGGCCTTGCGACGTCAAATCCGGCACTGGCTGCCGCAACTGCGCCTGCTGTTCGTGACCCGGATTGCGTTACTGAAGTACCGTCTCCAGTTCCCGGGATTCGAACTGCCGGAAACCGTTCGCCTGGCACAGGTGGAGTTTGACAACCGGCTGTCAAACGTATTGGAAGGAATGGCAGACCGGATGGAGGAGAAGGGACCGGGCACAAGAGAGAATCTGGAAGAATCCTTTAGACTCATTGAACAGGCGGTCTCGACCTGCTGCGCGGATTTGCCGAAAGAAGCGTTCACCGCTCAGTTGGAGGGATTGCTTCCCTTATCCCGCAGAATCGAAACCCTGGCGAGCAACCTGGCTAAGGAGATGTGAACTCAAACGTTTAGGCGGAGAGATCGGCTCGGCCCGCTCCTCCAATTGCGCCAACCCCGGCAGATGCTCCCGGTTTTATCGCCGGCTGTGCTCCAACTTGCCCAAGGCCATAGCTTTGGCCCCCTACACCTGTATGATCCATTACCTTCACCGAGGGTGATCCGGCAGCCAGTGAAACCTTTATTGTCTTGACTTGAACCCTCTTCTCAGGCTGAAGCGAGTCCCGTGTTGTGTTGCACGAGGAGAGAACTGCAATGCAAGCAACCAGCAATAAGGACAGCCTTTTCACTGCGATACTACTTTTGTTGCGCGGCACACAGCTTTCGGGGGTGGCTGCAAATCAGGGAGAGATAAAGGCCTTGAAAGTGCAGTCGACGTTGTTCCCCTGAAAATTTCCGCTCTGAGGCGGCGGGAAATGCATAGGGCTAGACTGGTACCCGACCAGCAACATCTTACTCCAATGGGAAAGACTTTGTTCGAGCATTTCTCGGAGGTAACTTTTCTCCACGTCAGGAGTGTAGAGTTTACCGGTGTCCCCCCACTGGAAAACATACTCTGAGGCAACCATTTCATTAACACCCAAAAGTCTGGCTGTGAACATCATCTCAGCCCTTGGACGATCTGGACGGGTAAAATACTTAAAGCTGATTAGTTTTAATTCGAGAGTGTCGGACGGAGAGTCTGAGCTTGGCTGAAAAAGGCCCATCGTGGTTTCCTGAAAGGCTCTGCCAGCCTGGAACTTACCTCTTATACCATCCTGCATACCTGAGGCGTTCACCAAAGCTCCAGCTAATCCGAACATCACTATCATTTGATTTCTGAGTTGTTCATCCGGCAATGGAGTGGCTTCGACCTTGGAAGTACCATCATCTACAACCACTGTAACAGGAAGAATAATCCTATTTGGAGGAGCAAAAGAGTAATACTTATTCATTCCCGGACCGGCACTGCACGAGGCCAAAAGAAGCGTAAGCATTACCACAACGCATTTCATGCTCTCTCCTTCTTCGAGGACTAGCCCGAGTTTCCTAGTTATCTGACAAAATACTTCGAAAACACCGATGGATAAAGGTTTGACAGTGATTCAATCACTATCCCCTAAAATAATTTACCATATTTGGCCTGTTGTATAACGTTGTAATTATATAAACTATGCCCTAATATATTTCCTCGGGACTCTAAACGGGGAGGTGGGCATGGAGCGACTCGAGGCTAAAGTGATCAGTGGGCAGACCTATTACTACTACTCCAAGTGGGGATGGGTTGACGGTAAATGTCGGCGGATATGGCAGAAGTATCTGGGCAAACTTGAAAATATTGCCAAGGCCGTTGAGGGCGGCGGTCCCGCGCCGCTTTACGCGGAGGTCTTCCAGTGGGGATTGCCGACCATGCTTTGGAACCAATGCCGGCTGGCCAATGTGGTTTCCGAGGTGGACAGGCTATGCCCTAAACGCGATCAAGGGTTAAGCACGGGGGAGTACATGGCTCTTGCCGCTGTAAACCGAGCGATTTGCCCCAGCAGCAAGCGGGCCATGTGGGACTGGTTTTCCCAGACTGCCCTGGTCAGATACATACCTCATGCTTCAAAGACAACCCTTACATCTCAACGATTCTGGGACCATATGGACAGGGTCGAAGGTGAGGTTTCCCTCAACATATGGAAAAATATTCTCCAAGGTGCGGTGAAACGCGAGGGCATTGATTTGTCGTCAATTTGCTACGATGGCACGAACTTCTATACTTTTATTGATACGTTTAATACGCGCTGTGAAATTGCCAGCAGGGGCAAGAACAAACAGGGCCGGGACAATCTCAGACAGATCAGCTACGCGCTTTTTTGCTCCGCTGACGGCCACATGCCTTTATTCTTCGATCTCTACGAAGGCAATCGCAACGACGCGAAAGAGTTTCCATTGATATTGAAAAAGTTTCACGCCTTTTTGCGGGAACTCTCCGGCGGCGAAATGACCAAGCCTGAGACAACAATCATTTTTGACAAAGGTAACAACTCCGCCCGTAACTTTGCCCTGCTCGATTCCCTTGAGTTGAGTTTTGTAGGTTCTGTGAAACTCGATGAGCACAAGGAACTGGCACAAGTATCGAATAGCAATGCGGCCTTTGTCGCCTGCCCGGCGGAGGGACCGGAAGGAACAAAATCCTTCCGGGTGAAAAAACATCTTTACGGGCAAGAAAGGACTCTGGTCATCACTTACAGCCAGAATCTATTCCATGCTCAATGGTTAACCTTGCATAACGACATCCAGAAGGCATCCGATAAGCTGTTTTTGCTCCGGCAAAAGTTGGAAGATCGCGCCAGTGGTCTGCTTACCCATGGAAAAGCGCCGACCACGGATTCAGTAGAAAAACAATGTAAGGAAATTCTGTGTCGCCAGCATATGAAGCGCCTTATCAAGACGACTATAAGAAGTGGCTCCGACTCTATTCCCAGTCTGGAGTATGCCATCGATACCGAGGCTATCCAGGAACTCGCGGATACCTACCTTGGCAAGAATATTCTGGTCACAAACCGGGACGATTGGGACGATGTCAAAATCATTAAAGCCTATCGGAGCCAATTCATTATCGAAGACGTATTCAAAGAGATGAAAGACCGTACCACTGGGAGCTGGTGGCCGCTTCACCATTGGACGAATGCAAAAATCAAGGTCCATGGTCTATATTGCACCATCGCTCTTTTCCTAAGAGCCCTGGCGCTGAGGCGCTTAAGGAAAGCGGGCCTGGCCCTGCCGATGAACAGAATGCTTGCGGAGCTTGACGCCATTCGGGAAGTGGTTGCCGTCTATCCCCGGAAAGGCCGGCAAAAGAAGGAAGGAAAGCATACTGTGTTGACAAAGACCTCTGAGCTTCAAGAACGATTGATCTCGATTCTTGACCTCAAAAAAGAGGATAACGCCATTTTAGGGTAAGGCGTATAGTGATGTAATAAACCGAAAATACAACAGAAAAAGACCGGCCTTTTCATAACTAGGAAACTCGGGCTA
>CAWGZP010000144.1:0-39187 GCA_963826655.1 uncultured delta proteobacterium | reverse complement strand
GGTTGGCTGAGCTACGATACCTCTCCTCATACATAAAAATCCCGCAGCCTGAAAGCATAAGATGTGTCGTATCATATCTGGACCAGGATTCACCGTTGGACTCAAAACTCACAACCAAAAACTCAAAACGGATAACAGAAAACTCAAAACTGCTATCAATCTATCTGCAAAGCATAAGGGGAAGGCTGTCGGCCACGAGAAAACCCCTGCGCGTGGGTTTAATCCTGCCGTTTGCAACTTTTACCAAACCCGATTTCCGCAACTGCGCCAAAGCCTCGTCTATTATCAGGCTGCTTTCGAGTGCATTCAGGTCTACTCCGGCGCTTGTCCTCAAACCAAGGTCGATGGTTTCAAGGTCGAACTGCTCTTCGGACAGGGCTTCGGAGGCCTCAACCGGCGCCCTTCCCTCCGCGAGCATGCAGCAGTATTCCTTGACCGATCTGACATTCCACCATCTGTTCCCCGCCTGGAACGAATGGGCAGAGGGACCCAGGCCGAGGTAAGGAACATGGCCCCAGTACTTTCGGTTGTGACGGGACATGAATTCCGGGCCCCGGGCAAAGTTGGATATTTCGTAGTGTTGATAGCCGTGCTTTTCGAGATAGCGGGAAGTCCAGATGAAAAAAGCACTTTCAAGCTTTTCTCCGATGGATCGAACCCGGCCGGCCTCTTTCATCCTCCATAAAGGGGTGCCGTTCTCGAAGGTCAACTGGTAACAGGAAATGTGCTCGGGCCCGAATTCAAGGATTTGCTCAAGTGTCTTTCTCCATCCTTGCAGGCTCTGGGTTTCGAGCCCGTATATCAGATCTGTGCCAATTCCGGAAAACCCGCACGAGCGGATCATATCGAGCGCTTTGAGCGCCTGATTCGAATCGTGGCGTCTTCCCAGGTATTTGAGGTCCCTGTCATCGAGGGATTGAACGCCAAGGCTTATGCGGTTAATGCCCAGTTCTGCCATGGCTTTGAGTTTATCCCTGGACAGGCCGTCGGGGTTCGCCTCAATGGTTATCTCCGATTGGGGACAAAACGTAAAATTCTTATGAAGGCACTCCAGAGTTCGGCGAGTTCCCTTTCGCCAAGAATCGCAGGGGTGCCGCCCCCGAGATAGAGTGAGTCAAAATCGTGGAACCTTTCCCTGTAGAGCAGCACTTCCTTTTTTACGGCTTGCAGCCATTCCGGGATTAAAGCAGGGGAGGCAACGGAGTAGAAGTCGCAGTAGAGGCACTTTAGAGCGGCAGAACGGTACGTGAATATAAAGTCCGGGGTGTTCCTCTTTATTCATCTTTGGCTTTCAGGACGGAAACGAATGCGCTCTGGGGGATCATTACGGAACCCACCATTTTCATCCTCTTTTTTCCTTTCTTCTGCTTTTCGAGAAGTTTGCGCTTCCGGCTGATATCTCCGCCGTAGCACTTGGCCGTGACATCTTTTCTGAAGGGCGAAATGGTGGAACGGGAGATTATCTTTCCCCCGATGGCGCCCTGGATGGCAATCTTGAAGTTATGTCTCGGTATTTCCTCTTTAAGACGGTCGCAGACCTGCGTCCCCCACTCCCTGGCGCGGTCACGGTGCACAATGAGAGACAGGGCGTCAACTCTTTCCGAGTTTACCAGGATATCGAGCTTTACCAGGTCGCTCTCGCGGTATTCGATCAATTCGTAGTCAAATGAGCCGTACCCTTGAGTGACCGTCTTGAGCCTGTCGTAGAAGTCGAATACCACCTCGGCAAGAGGCATATCGAACGTCATTTCAACACGGGCCGGTGTCGGATAGCTGATCCTTGGATTGGCGCCCCGGCGCTCCAGGCACAATTTCATCACCGCGCCCATGTAGCGCTCGGGGATGATAATCGTGGCCCGTATATATGGCTCCGAAGCGCTTTTTATAGCGAGGGGATCCGGATAGTACTGGGGATTTTCAATTGTGAGGGCAGTGCCGTCGAACAGCGTAAATTTATACTGAACGCTTGGGGCCGTCATTATTATGGACTGATCGAACTCACGCTCCAGCCGTTCCTGGACAATCTCCAGGTGCAGAAGCCCCAGAAAGCCGCAACGGACCCCCTGGCCCAGGGCTACGGAGGAATCTTTCTGATAGGTCAGCGCGGCATCGTTTAGCTTGTACTTTTCGAGCGAATCCAGAAGGGATGGATAATCATCGGAAGATATGGGGTAGAGGGAAGAAAAGACCACCGGCTTTACATCCTTGAATCCAGGCAGAGGAGACGCAACGGGGTTTGAGTCCAGTGTTATCGTGTCACCGATTTTGATATCGGCCACGGTTTTTATGCCTGCGATCACGTAACCGACGGCGCCTGCCGAAAGTTCCCGCTGGGGTTCCCTGGTGAAGCGGAAGACCCCGGCCTCTTCCACCTTATGAGTCGCCCCGTTAAACATGAGGCGAATGATATCGCCGGTGCGTAGCGTGCCGTTAAAGATACGGCAGCTTGCAATGGTGCCCCGAAAAGGGTCATAGTGAGCATCGAAGATTAGCGCCGCAAGAGGCGCCTCGGGATTTCCGGACGGCGCCGGAATGCGATCTATGATAGCCTCGAAAATATCTTCGATCCCGGTCCCTTCCTTCGCGGAGCACAGCAGGGCAAGCTCGGATTCAAGCCCAAGATCGTGTTCTATCTGCTCTTTGACCATGTCGATATCAGCCGAAGGAAGGTCGATCTTGTTGATGACCGGGATAATGGTGAGATTATGCTCCATGGCCGCGTAGAGGTTGGCTATGGTCTGCGCCTGAACCCCCTGGGAAGCGTCTACAAGAAGCAGGACACCCTCGCAGGAAGCCAACGCCCGGGATACTTCATAAGAGAAATCCGCATGACCCGGAGTATCGATAAGATTGAGATCGAATACCTCACCGGAGCGGCTTGTGTAGGATAGCACCACGGTCTGGCTTTTGATGGTGATGCCTCTTTCCCTTTCGAGGTCCATGTTATCAAGGATCTGGTCGCGAAACTGCCGGTCGCTGACGAGTCCCGCGTGTTGAATCATACGGTCGGCCAGGGTGGATTTCCCGTGATCGATATGGGCAATAATGCTGAAATTTCTAATCTGCCGCATGGTCAATTTGATTTTTCCCTTCAGCGCAATGCTCAATTAAAGCTGTGACCGGCCAATATAGTGTTCCATGATTTCGCCTTCGAGCAGTTCCACAGTCGAAATTGCGCGGGCGGAATATTGTAGCATTCACCTTTTCAGGTTCCAAGGCTCTTGAGTATTCCAGGAAATCCAGGCAGGCCGAAAGGTCCCCGTGGCAAGCGGAAAATATGTAAATGAAGCCTGTTTTTTTAGCACGAAGAGCGCGGTAGATGGGACTACCGCGCTCTTCGTGGTGCATATAGTTTATACTAAGTGGGTCGACTGTTATTCTTTGTGGTCGAGCACCTCTTTTACGGTCGACATTGCCGAGGAACACTCTATCAAGACACGCATCATGAGGACAAGGGCTATTGAATTGAGCACTCCGCAGGCGATCCAGGCCTGGGCGGAGGCCGAAGCCGCACCCAGGGCGGCGAAAAACAGAGTGATAAATATCCCCGCCGTGGTGCAGTGCGGCCAGCTCTTTACTCGTACGTACTGATTTCCCGCCGCCGTGCTCTTCCACCGCCATGAGCACGCGAACCGAACCGAGAAGACCGCCGCGCAGCTCGAGGTCCCAGCCGTCGAAGTCGCCGCCTCGCAACACGACCGTCCTGAGAGCCTTTACGTTTTGTTCGACCGATTCGAGCCAGGCAATAGGCGAGCGCCACTGGGCACTCCAGATCGTGAAAATTTTCGGCCATGGGAGGGGGTGGGCTATGCTGGAGGCAATGCCGCACCTGCGCCAGGGAGTCAGGCCAAGTTTAATCCTTCCGATCAGGCGTGCCATCGGCTGCATCAGGTGAAGCAGCACGGTGAGCGCCTTGAGCCTGCGACGCAGCCGCGCCGGGCGGTCATTGTAAGAGAGCCTGGATGCGCACGTCAGCGCATGCGCTATCGGCAGGGCGGCGGCAATAAGGAAGAGAGGAAACGCCAGCAGGAGCGGGGTCCACTCCATACCCAGCAGCGAAAAGAAGCCAAGGGCCGCCACTATCACGTACCACTCGGGCATAAGGGGCAGGGACCACAGCAGGCCCGATGCGGGCTGGTAGATCGATTGGAACAGGGCGCTGCCCCAGGTCCCCTGATAGATTCTTCCCCGGAAGCAGCCGAGGAGCTGTTCGAAACCTTTGAAATAAAGTCTCCCGGCCCATGGAACGTGACCGGCGGCGTTGTATTTTTCAGGCCATTTACGTTCCAGGTAGCCTTCGGCCTTCCCGTAATTGAGCTGCTGTTTCCAGTAGTTTTTGACGGAGTTGCGCCGATGGTGCCACACCATTGCGGCCGGGTTGAAGCCGAGCGTCCATCCGCGCTTCTGGATCCGCCAGCACAGATCGACGTCGTCACCGGCGATCCGGAACTGCGCATCGAAGCCTCCGACGGCCTCCAGGGCTACTTTGCGGAAAGCCATGTTGCAGCCGGGAATGTGTTCGGCGTCCTGGTCGGTCAGAAGGACGTGAATCGGTCCGCCGGGCGAGTTCGCAACGCATTCGGCTATGGGACCGTCATCGGCGGGCGGGATATTCGGGCCGCCTACCCCGACGTGATCGGTTGAAAGAAAGGTTGCCGCCAGATAGGTAAGCCACTGCGGGTCGGGAACTGCGTCGTCATCTATATATGCTACGATTTCGCCCTTTGCGGCCCGCATCCCGACGTTGCGTGCGTTGCTGAGGCCGCCGTTGGGAATCGAAATCACCCTGTAGTTGTAGTCTGCCGCGATTATATCGGTGCCGTCCGTCGAACCGTCGTTAACGATGAGCACTTCGAAGTTTGGATAATCGATTTTTCGAAGACCGTCCAAACAGTCGCGGATGGTGCGTTTGCCGTTGTAAGTGCAGACTACCACCGAAATGCTCGGCCAGTTCAGACCGGCAGGAAAGGGGACTTCAGCGAAAGCCTTGCCGACAGATACCAGTGAAAGCTTGGGATTGCGGTCCCGGTCGGTCAGGCCGAACCCCCAATCGTCGATATCAAAGCCGCCCCTGTGCCATTCATCGGTCCAGGCGAAGACGAAAATACCGGAGCACCCGGCCGCAAAAGTAGACCTGATCTGCCATTCCAGCGTCGATGCCTGAACGTCCTGGCCGTTTCGCATGCTGTCCAGGCCGATTTCAGCCATAACCAGCGGCTTTTCGCCCGCAAGGTTTTGCAGACGCGCCAGGTATCCTTCCAGCTTTTCCCTGGTCTCCAGATACACATTGAAAGAAACGAAATCGACGAAGCTCAGTTCCAGGTATTCGGTAGTGGGAAAATTTACGTAGGTAACCAGGGCCTGAGGGTCAACATCTTTAACCACTCCGAACAGGCGCTCCAGAAAAGACTCGATACGCCGCTTACCATGCCAGCGGACAATCGAAGAAGGGATCTCGTTGCCGATCGTGAAACAGAGTACGGCGGCATGTCCGGCGCAGGCCTCGACGCCTTCCCGCACCCGGCGCTCGATATCTTTCGCCAGTTTCTTATCGTCGAGAAACGTAATGTGCTCTTCCCACGGCAGGCCTATCATGACTCGCAGGTTGTGCTTGCCGGCTATATCGAGAAGCCACCTCGGAGGCACTGTATAGGTTCGGACCGCATTTATTCCGCTTGAGGCCATTTGTGCGAAATCCCGCTCGACGGTCTCGGGATCGTGGTATTCGCAACCCTGTTCGTCCGGCCTGAAAGGACCATAGGTTACCCCGCGGATGTAAAATTTCTCAGCCCCGACATATATGAATTTACCTCTTACGACCGGCCGCACACCTTCCCGGACCGCAATTTGCCTTGGAGGCGTGAGATAAAACTCAGCGACCCCCGTCTGCTTTGGTTTGTCGAAAAGCGGCCGTAAGACCGGTCTTTCAGCCGGAAGCCGGAGGAAGTCCCCGACAGGTTTGAATTTCCTCGAACTCACCTCTTCGCGTTTGGGGTTTGGCCGGATTTGGCCAATTTCATCTTCTGCCGATAAATCTTCAGCGCGTACATCTGATGCCGCGTTGCTTAGCCTGTTTGTCATCATGACTATCTACCCCCGGCGTTTTAGGACTCAGCGCTTCAGTAAGCGCGATGTTAGACTATCGCAATAAATGTACCATTATTTAATATGGCGATATTATTACTAAATCTAACGGGTCTTTAAGTGGCCCCGGATGCGAAGGTTACGATTTTTGCGCACATCGGTTACGATTTGTGCGCTACCGGCCCGGTTCGGCAATTTTCGTAACCGGTTTTAATGGCCTCCTCCAAGTCGAACTCATTTTTTGTGCCTGCCCGGCTACTTGTTAAAAGTCGAGGTGATAAGTATACTTGTCTCGGCCCCGGCCGGACCCGGAGGCCCTCTGCGCTGTGAATAATCTTTTGCGCCTATGGAGACCGATGAATTCAGCTCTGCTGGAAGTAAAAGACCTTAAGACATATTTTCTTACCGAGGCGGGGGCCGTCCCGGCGGTGGAATCGCTCAGCTTTACGCTCTCCGAAGGGCAGGTACTGGGCATTGTGGGCGAGTCCGGATGCGGCAAGAGCGTGAGCGCGCTTTCGATTCTGCGTCTTGTGCCCCCTCCGGGCGTGATAGCGGGTGGTGAAATACGGTTCAAGGGGCAAGACCTGCTTGCGATGCCTGAAAATGAACTGGAATCTATCCGGGGAAACGAAATCTCGATGATTTTCCAGGAGCCGATGACTTCCCTCAACCCCGTTTTCCGGGTCGGGGAACAAATCGCCGAGGTTTTGTTGCGGCACAAGCGGATTTCCAAAAAAGAGGCCAATGTCCAGGCAATCGATCTCCTGGGACGGGTGGGTGTTCCATCGCCCGAGATAAGGGTGCGGGATTATCCGCATAAACTAAGCGGCGGAATGCGCCAGCGCGTTATGATAGCAATGGCCATAGCCTGCAACCCTCGCCTCATTATCGCGGACGAGCCCACGACCGCGCTGGACGTAACCATCCAGGCCCAGATACTCTCGCTTCTGGACGATCTGCGCCAGACACAAGGCATGGCGCTGTTGCTGATCAGCCACGACCTTGGGGTAATAGCCGAGATGGCCGAGCAGGTCCTTGTGATGTATACGGGCCGGGTCGTTGAGAATGCGGGCGTAAAAGAGCTTTTCGAGAATCCGCTCCACCCCTACACCCAGGGGCTCATGAAGTCGGTGCCGGGCGTGGCGGGCAAGGGCGGCAACAGGCTGGAACCGATCCCGGGGGTCGTTCCCAGTCTACTGGCACTGCCGCCCGGATGCAAATTCAACACAAGGTGCCCATGGTCTTTCGACCGTTGTTTTAGGGAGGAACCGGAGCTTGCAGCGCCGGCGGGAGGTCACCCGGTGCGCTGCTGGCTTTATTAGGAAGGTTGGGTTCGGAAGGGGAGTCACGTCCGAATCGCAAACCGGCGGTGTCTCACCCGGAGTTTTCGGGCGGACGCTGGAGGAGGGTTGTGCTTGCCTCAAGGCTCGGAGCTTCTGAGAATTAGGGCCGTCAAAAAATACTACGCCTTATCCGGCGGGCTTTTCCGCCGCGAAATCGGGACGGTCAAGGCCGTGGATGGAGTCGATCTGGAGATCGGCCGGGGTGAGACGCTGGGGCTTGTGGGGGAGAGCGGGTGTGGAAAGTCCACACTTGGCAGGCTGATCCTGGGTCTTGAACCTCCAACCGAAGGCCGAATCCTGTTTGACGGAAACGACCTCTCCCTGGTGAACGGTGAAAAAATGCATCAGCTCAGGAGGCGCATGCAGATAATATTCCAGGACCCTTACTCTTCGCTAAATCCCAGGCAGGCTGTTGGGCGGATTATCGGGGAAGGCCTTGTCATACATAAAATAGGGACCCAGGCCGAGCGAAAGGAAAGGGTGCGCCGGATAATGGAGGTGGTCGGCCTTCGCCCTGAGCACGCCAGCCGCTATCCTCACGAATTCAGCGGAGGGCAGCGCCAGAGGATCGGGATAGCGCGGGCGCTGGCCCTGAATCCCGAACTGGTTGTGTGCGACGAGCCTCTTTCCGGCCTTGACGTCTCCATACAGGCCCAGGTGATAAATCTGCTCGGGGATTTGCAGCAGGAGTTCGACCTGACCTATCTATTCATCTCGCATGATCTTTCCGTCGTGCGCTTCATAAGTGACCGCGTTGCAGTCATGTATCTCGGACAGCTCGTGGAACTCGCCGGAGTCGACGAACTTTTCCAAAGACCGAGCCATCCTTACACGCGGGCGCTGCTGGACGCAATCCCCCAGATGGATCCGAACCGGGCGAAGAAACGCTCGAAGACGGAGCCTTCCGGGCCCGCGCTGCCGGCGTCCTGTATTTTCCGGCCGCGTTGTCCCCAGCCCGGGCCGGAGTGCGAAGAAGCTTTGCCCGAACTCCGGGAGATATCGCCCGGCCACTGGGTCAAGTGCCTGGCATACGACCGGATTTCCAATCGCTTGTAGGGCACTGGAGAGCAGACGGGATTGTATTGGGAAGAATACCCCTGAATATTCACGGTAAGTCTATCGGTATCCCGCATCACGCACCCCTATAAAAAGAGTTTTTCCGGATTGAGCACAGGGAAAATCCTGCTGTTTCCCCTTTATTTTGTTGTTGTTGGTTTAAAATAGATGTTTATTGAGCGCACTTTGTTAGTGCAAACTGGCAAAGTCGAATTATATTAGGGCGAACCGCAAATTGCGCTGAAGATAGGATTTGTAGCTGGAGCGTAATGTTTGTCGTTGGCGAGGCGCTGATCAAAAGGGGGAGGGCTCGGGTGAGTCTCCCCTTTGAGTTGGAGTGCGGTTTTGGCCGCGATCCGCAATGAAGAGGCACGGGTTTGGTTTAGAGATGGCTGAAAAATACGATGTAATAGTAATCGGGGCAGGTCATGCCGGCTGCGAGGCAGCGCTTGCCTCAGCGCGCCTGGGCTGCAAGACCGTGGCGCTGTCCATCAATCTGGATACGGTCGCGCACATGCCCTGTTCACCTTCGGTGGGTGGAATCGGCAAGGGCCACCTGGTAAAGGAAATCGACGCGCTCGGGGGCGAGATGGCCAGGGTCAGCGACGTGACCGCGATCCAGTTCCGGCTGCTCAATACGAAGAAGGGGCCCGCCGTCCGGGGCACCCGGACGCAAAACGACAAAGTTCGCTATAGGACCGAGATGAAACACAGGTTGGAGCTTCAGGCCAATCTGGAATTGAAGCAGTCCCTGGTGGAATCGCTCATCATCGAGGACGGAAAAATATCGGGCGTAATAGACCAGTCCGGGATTTTCTACGAGGCTTCGGCGGTTGTGGTCGCAACGGGGACTTTTCTGCACGGCCTGATCCATATCGGTGAGAGCCGGATTGAATCGGGCAGGGCGGGCGAGTTTGCCTCCATCTCGCTTGCCGACCAGTTCAAAGAGCTCGGATTCGTTCTTGGCAGGATGAAAACCGGGACCCCGGCCAGGCTCCAGCGCCGGAGCGTCGATTTTAGCTCCTTTCGCGAACAGTACGGCGATGCCGACCCCAAGCCCTTTTCGCTTTTCACCGAAAGGCCGGCTCTGCCTCAGATGCCATGCTACATAGGCCGCACGACCCAACGAACCCACGAGATGATTCGTCGCCACATCCATCTTTCTCCGCTCTATAACGGCGCCATCCGTGGGGTTTCGGCCCGGTACTGCCCGTCGCTGGAAGACAAGGTGATGAAGTTTCCGCAAAAGGACTTTCATCAGATAATTCTCGAGCCGGAGGGTTTGGATACCGAAGAAATTTATGCGAGCGGCACGGGAAATTCGCTGCCCGTGGAAATTCAGCTCGGCCTGATTCGTTCGATTCCGGGGCTGGAATGCGCTGAGATTATGCGGCCGGCCTACGCGATCGAGTATGATTTCGTTCAGCCCACGCAGCTTCGTGCCACACTTGAGACCAAGCCGGTGGAGGGTCTTTTCCTGGCCGGCCAGATCAACGGGACATCGGGCTACGAGGAAGCCGCCGCGCAGGGAATGTGGGCGGGCTTGAACGCCTCCCTCAAGGTACAGGGGAAGCCTCCGTTTGTCCTGGACCGCTCGGAAGCCTACATTGCCGTAATGATAGACGACCTGGTGACGAAAGGGACCAACGAGCCCTACAGGATTTTCACCTCACGGTCCGAATACCGCCTTCTTTTGCGGGAGGACAACGCCGATTTGCGTCTTCTGGGGAAGGGATACGAACTCGGACTGCATGACTACAGCGTCTACAGGGAGCTTCTCGATCGGCGGGAGGCTGTGCGGGCCGAGCTGGAAAGGCTTCAAAGTACGTTTGTCCGCCCGTCTGCCCAGGTGAGCCGGGTGCTCGAGTCGAGGGGATCGAACCCGCTTGACGAGCCCGTATCGCTGGGAAAGCTTCTCAAAAGACCCGAGCTTACCTATTCGGATATCGAAGCCATTTGCGCAACGGACCCGTCGCTATCGCACAGAACGAAAGAGCAAGTGGAAATAGAGTGCAAATACGAGGGCTATCTGCGGCGCCAGGAGGCCGAGGTGGGCAGGTTCAAACAGATGGAAAAAATCCGGATTGCGCCGGATTTTCCCTACGACAAGGTACCGGGTCTATCCAACGAGGTCAGGCAGAAGTTCGGATCGGTGCGGCCGGTTTCGGTTGGGCAGGCATCGCGAATACCGGGCATAACCCCGGCCGCCATATCGATTTTGCTTGTTTTTCTTAAGCGTTTTAAACAGATATCCACTAATGTGGAAAGTGTTGCTTAAAGATACGCATTATTAGAAGATTTTGCTTGCGCAGATTTGAGTTTACGTCTAGAGTATACTAGGGTTTCTTTATAGCTGCACTCATTGCTGGACTTTGAGGAGGGGAAAAGATAATGGAGGGGAGAAACGATAAGGATTATATCGCAATCCTGAGAGCGCACGGTCTCCAGGTGACCTACCAGCGTCTGGCCATCTATCAGGCACTCTATTGCACCAAACAGCATCCGAGCGCTGAGTCTATCTATCAGCAGGTCAGGAAACGCTTCCCGATGATTTCTCTTGGGACGGTATACAAGACCCTTGAGAAGTTCTATGAGGTCGGTCTCATTCAGAAGGTGAGCCCGATAACCGAGGTGGCCCGCTACGATGCCGTTACCGATCCCCACCACCACATGGTGTGCCTGGAGTGTCAGTCGATCCAGGATGCCGGCAGCATAGATGGCGAGCCCCGGGTATCGGTTCCCGAGAATAATGGATTCCGCGTGGTGCGCCAACAGGTAGTCCTTCAGGGATATTGTCCCGGATGCAAGGAACATAACTCTAACGGTCCTCAGTCCTAGAGGTGCTCCTGGCGGCCAATGGCGCTATAGTGCGGGCGCGATCTGTCGGTCCTGGTTCGAAAAAACTTGATGGGTTGCGCTACGCTCCACTCATGTACTCCCGAAGGCACATGAACAATCGCCTTGATAAAGAGATAGGCGTGCGGGTTCGCCCTCCTTGCTCATGAGGTTTGAGGTAAGGTCGCCGGCGTCGTCTTTCGCTCCTGTTAACGCAGCAAGCCGCCTGCGATGACCATCCTCATCACTTCCGAGGTCCCCTCGTAGATTTCCGTAATCTTGGCGTCTCTGTACAGACGCTCGACTTTGGTTCCCCGGATGTACCCGATACCCCCATGGAGCTGTACCGCGCGGTCTGTTTGACGCGAAGCCGTCTCCGAGGCAAACAGTTTTGCCATGGCAGCCTCGGTGGTGTAAGGCAGCCCCTGTTGGTAACACCATGCGGCACGATAGACCAAAAGCCTCGCTGCATCCACTTCCATCGCCATGTTGGCGAGCATCCACTGGATAGCCTGGAAGCCGCTGATGGCCTGGCCAAACTGGACCCTCTCCTTCGAGTACCTGATCGACTCGTCAAGTGCCGCCTGGGCAATACCCAGGGCCTGAGCGGCAATGCCTATCCGGCCGCCGTCAAGTGTCATCATGGCGATCTTGAATCCCTGGCCCTCAGCGCCCAGCAAGTTTTCCTCAGGGACCCGACAGTCTTTAAGCAGCACTTCAGAGGTGAGCGAGCCGCGGATGCCCATCTTGTCCAGATGCCTGCCTATAATAAGGCCCGGCGCCCCGGAAGGCACGATAAAGGCGCTGATCCCTTTCGTTCCCTTGGATTTATCCGTCATGGCAAAAACAATGAACACGCCCGCAACCGGAGCATTTGTGATGAATATCTTGCTTCCGTTCAACACCCATTGATTTCCTTCGAGGACCGCCGTCGTGGTCGATGCGGCCGAATCGGTTCCGGCTCCCGGTTCAGTTAAGGCAAAGGCGCCCAACATCTCACCTTTGCACAACGGAGGAAGATATTTCTTCTTTTGCTCTTCCGTGCCGAATTTATACAGCGGATACTCGACCAGGGAGGTGTGAGCCGCTACAACGACACAGGTGGATGCACACGCGCGCGCGATCTCTTCGAGCACAATGACATAGCTCAGAATATCGGCTCCCGCGCCACCGTATTCCCCGGGAAAATAGATGCCCATCCATTCTTGTTCGGCCATCCTTTTAACCGTTTCCTCCGGGTAACGTTGATCCCGATCGACTTCCTCGGCAATCGGAGCAACATATTTGTCACAGAACTCCCTTGCGCTTTGCCGGACTAATTGATGCTCTTCGGTCAGCTTGAAATCCATCTTTAAGTCCCCTTTCTCCTTGAGCCCATGTTTGACTGTTACCAGCCGATAAGAACCCGCAACCGGGTGCGGATGCGGAGGGGTTCTTATCGGTAGTGGCGTCACAAAAGGAATGCCGAGTAAAATCAGACCGAGCGCTCAAGCACCAACTTGGCCGGCAATTGACTTTGCCTTAATTCGAGGAATTTGCGAAGGAGCCTCAACTTGATCGTGAAGATGATATGTGCATCGTAAATGGCAAACGCAATACCATCCTGCTGGATTTTTGCCGGATGAAAGCACTTTTATCTATTCATAAGATGTCTCACCAGGCGTAAAATCATCGCGACCTTCAATCGAGTTTGTCGCCGAAGAGGATGCACTATTCCCCGCCACCGAATCCACGTGGCCCTCTATGAGGAATATTAAGCTGTTTACAAACCCGATCATATTATCTGCCTGGGTTTTTAACTGAGATGAGGTTGATGCGGCTTCCTCTGCGTTGGCGGCATTCTCCTGCACCACCTGGTCGACTCCGCTGACCGCCTTGTGGATCAGCTCCACCCCCTGCGCCTGTTCGTGCGATGCCGCCGAGATCTCCCTTACCAGGTCACAGGCTTTCTCGATGCTCGAGGCGGCCCCGGAGAATTCCGACGTCGTGCTTCTTGCCAGATCGACCCCGGTGGAAATCATTTTCACATTGCCCTCGATCAGGGCCGCTGTATTTTGGGCCGCTGCGGCCGCACGCATCGCCAGGTTCCTGACCTCGTCGGCCACGACGGCGAATCCTGCCCCCGCCTCTCCTGCCCGGGCAGCTTCCACGGCCGCGTTGAGGGCCAGCAAATTCGTCTGAAAGGCTATTTCGTCGATGGTTCTTATGATCTTTTGAGTTTCATCGCTTGCGCTCGAAATCTGCTGCATGAATTCCATCAGCCGATTAGTCGAGTCGCCCGCCCTCGCGGTGATCTCCTTTACCTCGATCATGAGCGTGTCGGCCAGCGCCGCGTTTTCGGCGTTCTGCCTGGTCATTGCCGACATCTCTTCGAGCGAGGAGGAGGTCTCCTCGATTGCCGAAGCCTGGTCGGCAGTGCCGGTCGCCATTTGCCGGCTGATAAAGGCTACATTGCCGGAGGCCGCCGATGCGTTTGCAGCCGTTTCGTTGAGGCCCGAAATCACTTTGCGGATCGGCCTGCTGACCAGTTTCGATATCATGAAAATGATTGCCAGCGCTACCGCAAGGCTGGCGGCAAGCCCTATAAGAATACTGGTGTTACGCATGCCCTGGATGGCCGAAAATATGCTGTCGCTGTTTTGCTCGACGAGCAGGCCGCCCAGCACCGAATGGCTCGACCCATGACAGTGACGGCAGCGCCCTTCATTGACAAGCGGACGCAGGATGCTCAAATAGTGCGTTCCGCCCTGCTGGTCGAAAAACGCGGACTCGGGTGTTTTGCCGTTTGCGAGCATGTCGCTGAGCCCCTGTTTGAGACTTTGCGACTGGATCTTTTCGGAGAGTAAAGCGTTCTCCTTGCCCCGCTCCGAAGTGTAGGTGATGAGCTTATCGAACCCGAAGACATGGACTTTGACACTGTCGCTGTCCTTTTCGAAGGCCGACATCTGCTGCCTGATGGTTTCGCTGTCCCCGATGGACATGGGATACAGAATCGCATTGTAGACCGCATCCGCCAGGATCTTCGTCGAGGCCTGGAATTGTTGCGTCATTTTTTTCTGTTGATAGAAAATGTTTACCCATATGATGGAAGTGAGCATCACTACCGTAAGAAGGACCACCCCCAAAACGATTTTTATCTGCAAGCTCAAGTCGGATGTTTTCATTAGTGTGCACCTCCATAAACAAGAGGTTTATACTTGAAGGCATTTATACGTTCGGAGTTGTGGCAGGTTTCGCAGTCTTTGGCGGTCAGCTTCCCCTTGATGTCTTTGGGGTCGCCGGTTTCGGCATGAACGCTGCCGGGACCGTGACAGACTTCACAGCCGGCATCCTTGAGGTCGGGCGTTTCCTGCTCGGACCGGAAGCCGCCTTCCTTGCCATATCCCGTGGTGTGGCATTCGTAGCATTCATTCTGCTCGGCCTGAGCGAGTCCCTTCTTCAGGCGGACTATGCTCTGGAACGAATGGGCCTTCTTGTTGAACTGTTTGAAAGAAGAGTACTCCACGGAGTGGCATTCCTTGCACGCCTCCGAGCCCAGATACTTTGGCTGCTGCGAGCACCGCGCATTTTGAGCCCACATACCCGAAAACGACAGCAAGAGGAACAGACAAAACAAGACAGCAATTGATGGAATAGGATTTGAACCCTTCATGACGGGCCCCCCGATTTGAGGATAACTGCAAAATGAACCGGAGATAACGTCGCGCAATGTGACGCTTTTTTTATTCTGCAAGCACATTCATCATTCGGATAAAAGGGACAACGACTTTAAGCATTTGTTAAAATAATCGTCACGACACGGAAAACATCGGGAGTCCTGGGCGCATTTTTCATTGTTTCATGGAGATGCAAAGACGCGCTGTGAAGGACATCATGGCGCAATCCCCGTGTGTTCTTCCTTCGCCCACTGTTTAAGGTCGTCGGGCCAGGCGCACACGGTTCTTTTCCCCATGCGCCGCCTCCGGAAAAAAATCCGGCCCGACTCCAGGAGTTGCCCTCTGTGTCCCCTTATAGATCGCTCCGACACACTTAAAAAATTTGCAATCTGTTTCCATCCGACCAGCAGATCGGTTCCCTCCATTATGTCTCCTTTCCGGGTGCTCTCGTCTGTTTATTAAGAGATGTCTCGAAAAGACCTGAGGGGCTGCGCTGTCGCTTGGCCAACCTTACGGGTCTTTTCATGGGCCGGGGTGTCCCCGGCGGAATATGATGTAGTGCTGCGCAGTTTTTGAAGGATCTCCTGCGCCAGCGGACCGCACGGGCTTCTCTTGCTACCGGCAAACCGGCTGACTACTTTTCTGACTGTGTTGGGCTCGTAGCCGTTTGCAATGGCGAAGTCCTTCATGCTCAGGCCCGCCATTCGGAGGCGGCCCACCACTTCGTTTTTTGTTGCCCAGTTCACGGTTTCCATCATATAAATCCTTTATACTGTCCCTTGGTAGGACAGCGTGTTTAGAGTGGCTATCGCCTGCGTGCGAAGAATCGAGGTGATGACAGTGGGGGAAGATACGTCGACAAATGAAGCGATGTCAAAGCAAAAAATGAAGCAAGGTAAAAAAACATTTATCTACGCCAAAAGATTGAAGCATGTTCGCAAACAGCTCGGTGATGAGAAAGGAGTAGGAAACCTCAGCCAGGCCAAATTTGCCAGGATACTGGATGTGCACCCGAGCGCGATCAGCCACGTCGAGGCTGGCGATACCCGTATCCAGCCCGACCTTGCCAAGGTGATAGAGGAAAAAACAGGATTTCGCCAGGCGTGGTTGCTGACAGGGGAAAGCCCCGAGAGAATCGAGGCGCCGCCCCCCCCGAAAGAGTGGAGAGCGGCGAGCGACCTGTCCGACTTATTTTCTTACGTCAGAAAGGTCAAGTCTCTTTTGAGCGCAGGGTCGGGAGAGTTGGTCTATGACGAGCAAACTGAGGGCATATATGCCTTTCGCACTGAGTGGCTGGCGCAGAAAGGGTTTTCTCCATCGTACTTGCGCTTCGCCCAGGTGAGTGGCGACTCCATGCTGCCGACCCTGGAAGACGGTGATTTCGTCTTATTCGACACCTCGAAGTGCACCCCGCTGGATGGCAAGATCATGATCGTCGGCATCGACAATTATCTGTATATCAAGCGCGTGCGTGTCTCGCCCGATGGGACATTTTTGGTAAGCGACAACAAGGAAGTTTACGGCCCGTGGCGTGTAAACGATGAAAGCACAAGATATCTCGGCCTGGTGGTCTGGCATTGCGGTGACGTGTAGGCCCCCGACACACCCGGCGCGCCTTGCGGCAAGCCACAAAAAATGAATGCCGGACACGGTGGCCGGCATTCATCCCTCCTGCCCTCCCGGTTTCCGGGTCATGGATTTTCGCAACACTTCACAAAGTGAATTGACATCGCGTCATAATATGAAGTATAGTCTCCCGTCGATATGTATCGTGGACGCTGCGGCAAAACATGGAGGAGGGGGAAAATGACTCTATTCTGTTCGCGATGTGAACGGGAGTTGAGGGGAAAAGTGCCCGGGACGAGTGTGGGCGAACTCGCGTTTTTGCGGGAAAACGGCACTTGGGGAATTCATGGCCCGCTGGGGCGGCTGAGCGGTGTGATCTACGCGCAATCGCGAATCGGAGGGATAAGCAAGGTGATTACGGTCAGCCCGGCCGCTCACAACAAAGCTTAAAGGAGGGATTTAATCTACAAGGATTTAGTATCGAGAATCTGTTCCCTGCGAGCGAAAAATGTAGAACCCGGGGCAGACGAACAAACGGCGGGAAACGGGCCGGCGGCATGATCTCTTAGAGCATGATTGCTACAAATCAACCGACTTCCGACATCCGTATGGAGGCATAACCATGGAAATGGCAAATCCGGTTTGCGGGACCCGGCAAGCTGCCGAGGGCCTTGAATTTTTAATCATGGAAGGGGCCAGGCTCAAAGGTGAAATCGACGGCGCCCTGGTGAGGCTGCGCAAAATCAACCTGAAGCTTGCCGAGAATGCCCGGTTCGAAAGCGGCAGGCAGACGGCCTACCTGGTCGGTGCGGGCTACAAGGTGAAGGTCAGGCTGCAGGAAAACATCGCCTGGGACCAGGAAAAGCTTCGAAAGCTCCGCGAGTACCTGCCGGATGATAAATTCGGCGAACTGTTCAAAGTGGTCTATGAGCCAACGTCAAAGAAGGGGATCGACGGCTTTTTGGCTCACGGGGACCCGGACTTCGCCAACGGGGTCAAGTGGTGCATGAGTGTAAAGCCCGGGGCGCCCCAGGTGAGCTATGAAGAATTCAAGAAAACAGAACACTAACTTTTAAGAAAAAATAAGGAGCCGGAAGCGAGGATTCCTGCTCCTTGCTTTTATGTATTTATCTATCGGCCCAGGGTAATGCGATGCTTGTAGTTCTCAGTGATTTCGTGCAAACCGTTATGCCCCAGGGAGATCTGAAGCCGCAGCAAATCCGGGCAAGTCCGGCCGGCTTCGGCGCCCGGGCTGAGCAGGCGCGCTCTCAGGGCGGGGATATGCTGGCTCGGCATGTGATACGGAGACAGCAGCTTCTAAACGCAAAAATATCCCGGCTGCCGGACGAGCATGCGACCGCTAACGGAAAACAAAAAGATAAAACCTCATCATGGCGCCTCGGATAGGAAGTGTTGCTCTTGAAACAGAAGGCATGCAGCACTTCCGTTGCATGCAACACTTTTTCGATGCATCTTCGCACTCTTTGCCGGCTCTTGTCATATCGTAAGTGTCCACATCTCTTAACTAAAGTGTATTAAGTGAAGCCTTTTGATCCCGTGGGCATAAAACGTGCTTAAAAATAAAGCAACATCGTGTATTTGGCCTCCATCCGGGGCACTAAACCGATTGAACGGGGTGAGCAGATGAACCCGATCCAAGTGAGACAGACACCGAAAACCAACCAAATTCGGCGAAATGTAATGTGCCGGCACTATAATAAGTGCCTTGATAGAGCAGTTGATATGGATTGGAAAGGATTCGCGTGTTCCGAGTGCCGAGATTATGAATTGGAAGCGAGTGAAGATCCGGCACATTGGCAAGAACAGGAATGGCGAGCAGCATACCTGCTGCTGAGAATTGCAGCCGGCGATTCACGCTATCGTCGGTCTGAGTACGGGACACCGGAGATATCCGAAGGGGTTTGCCTTCCCGCAACACGCGCTCCCGGATACGTTGTTCCGCCGTCATTGGCGTACGAAGTCGAAGGCAAAAGGCAGATGATCGCATCCGCCGCAACGTCAATACAGTGAACCCTATTTTGCGATAAGGAATCACTCCAGGAATGGCAGGTATCACTATGAGAACATCGAACGCGCAAGCCACGAAGTTTAGTGCGACAGTCGTAAAGATCCTGATGGCGCTCGTCCTCGCCTTAATGGTCGGCGGTACCTTCAGCGCACCGGCATTCGGTGGAGATCATGACAGGCCCGAAGGGTATCACCAGCACGGTCGCTACTACTCTGAGCCTGTTTATGAGCTTCCACCGGTCGGTCATGCCACTGACCAGTATCAGTCGCCGGGCATTGGCATCGTCTTCGGCATCCACCTTCGATAGGGAATCCTCAGCGTCGACCGCCTGGCCCTCAGCACCTCGGTGCTCCGGTCTGGGAGGCCTCCCCTTAGTTACGTGTGAATGGATAATATTATAGTTCAAGTGTTAAATCTGTCGTGCGAGATGGAGACGATTCGATGCCGAAAGAAAGCGTGGAAATGAAGCAACTGAGAAAAACGCCGACCGGAATAGGCGGTTTTGACGAAATCACGGGCGGGGGGCTCCCTCAAGGACGACCGACGCTTGTCTGTGGGGGGCCGGGAAGCGGCAAGACCCTTTTCGGGATGGAGTTTCTCGTCCGGGGGGCGAGAGAATTCAATGAGACCGGTGTGTTCATGTCTTTTGAAGAAAAAGATACGGACCTGGTCGAAAATTTTTCCTCTCTTGGGTTCGATATCGACGACCTGGTGGCACGTGAAAAGCTTGCCCTCGACTACGTCTATATCGAAAGAAGCGAAATACTCGAAACCGGCGAGTTCGACCTGGAAGGTCTTTTCGTGCGGCTCGGTTTTGCCATTGATTCCATCGGGGCCAAACGTGTCGTTCTGGACACAATCGAGGCCCTCTTCTCAGGCTTTCCAAATGAGGGGATTCTCCGGGCGGAAATCCGGAGGCTTTTCCGGTGGCTTAAAGATCGGGGCGTGACGGCGGTTATCACCTGCGAGCAGGGAAAGGGAACACTTACCCGCCACGGCCTTGAAGAGTATGTTTCCGACTGTGTCATAATCCTTGATCACCGTATGATCGAACAAGTAGCAACACGGCGGTTGCGCATAGTCAAATATCGCGGAACAACCCACGGGACCAATGAATATCCCTTCCTTATTGACGAGGGCGGCCTTTATGTGCTGCCTATCACTTCTCTCGGTCTCACTCATAAGGCCAGCAATGAGCGCATCTCCAGCGGTGTGCCGCGTCTTGACAACATGCTCGGCAGTGAGGGGTACTTTCGCGGAAGCAGTATTCTCATCACGGGCACTGCCGGTACGGGAAAAACGAGCCTTGCGGCCCATTTTGCGAACAGTGCGTGTTCGCGCGGCGAAAGATGCCTCTTTTTGGCCTTCGAGGAATCGGAAAGTCAGATCGTGCGCAATATGCGCTCTATCGGGATTGACCTCCAGCCCATGCTGAATAATGGATTGCTCAATTTCCACGCTACGCGGCCTTCACTCTACGGTCTTGAGATGCACTTGGTCAGTATGAACAAGCTGGTAAGGGATTTCAAACCGTCCGTGGTAATCATGGACCCTGTTTCCAATATGATTTCGGTGGGTAGCGCCGCCGAAGTAAAATCCGCACTGATGCGTTTCATAGACAATCTGAAAATGGAGGGCATAACTGCCCTTTTCACGTGCCTGATCGTGGGCCAGCACGAGGATTTGACAGACATGGGCGTTTCCTCCCTCATGGATACATGGGTCACCGTGCGAGACATCGAAGGCGGTGGTGAGCGTAACCGAGGGCTCTACGTAATTAAATCGCGGGGCATGGCCCACTCCAACCAGGTCCGGGAATTCATGCTTACTTCGAATGGTGTGCGCCTCGTTGACGTTTACGTCGGTCCTGGAGGTGTTCTGACCGGTTCTGCGAGGCTTGCCCAGGAATCGAAAGACCGGCAGGAGGAAAAAAAGCGCGCAGAGGAAATCGAACGGAAGAAGCGGGAGTTTGGGGCCAGAAAGCTCTCGGTGAAGACTCAGGCTGCGGGCATGATGGCGGAATTGAGCGCCCAGGAAAAGGAGTTGGAAAAGATTGCCCAGGAAGAAGCTAATAGAAAAGCCAGGGCGGACGGTGAGCGTGCCGAAATAGCCAGCCAGAGGCATGCTGATTAATCTATTGAGGAGGTTGAGAAAATGGCCTTGTCCGGCGACAATAACCTGCTGGGAGAAGAAGAAAGTGCGAACGAAACTGGGCCTGAGCGCCACTACGAACTGAGGCTCTATGTTGCGGGACAGACTCCGCGGTCAGTGGAAGCTTTTTCCAATTTGAAAAAAATATGCGAAGAACATCTAAGGGGCAGGTATTCTATTGATGTCATCGACCTCATAGAGAACCCCAAGCTGGCAATAGGCGACCAGATTCTTGCCATACCGACCCTTGTCAGGAAACTCCCCGAGCCGATTCGAAAGATCATTGGAAACATGGCTGATACCGAACGCGTTCTGATAGGACTGGATTTGCGCCCTCGCAAACCTGGAAAGGACAACTATGCCCGATAATAAAACAGCGACTCAACTGTTTGAAGAAGCGGCAACCAAAATCGAATCGCAAAAGTTTGTCCTCAGCCTATTTGTCGCCGGGCTCACCCCCAAATCTTTGAGAGCAATAGAGAATGCAAAACAGCTTTGCGAAACGTACCTTAAAAACAAATACGAGCTTGAAATAATAGACGTATATCAACAGCCTTATCTGGCCAAGGACGCACAAGTGGTTGCCCTCCCCACTCTCGTCAAGAGCCTGCCGCCGCCACTCCAAAAATTTATAGGTGATCTTTCCGATCCTGAACCGATTCTGATAAGGCTTGCAATAAAGAAAGAAGGCAAAGGAGATTCCTGACAATCTGTTTATCCAAAGTAGAAAGCAGGGTCTATTCCGGTGAAACAAGATGAGCCAAAGTGGCAAGAGCTGATTGCGGAAAACGAGACCCTCAAGGAGCGCCTTTGGGAGGCGGAGCAGACCATAAAGGCTATCCGGGGTGGCGAGGTGGACGCCTTCGTAGTCCAGGAATCGGGCGAAGAACAAGTCTACACCCTCAAGGGAGCCGATGTCGCATACCGTATACTCGTGGAATCCCTCAACGAGGGTGCCCTTATCCTTGCCTCGGATGATTCTATTTTTTACTGCAATGGCTGCTTTAGCGCGATGGTTGGCCTGCCGATTCAAAAGATCATTGGTTCCCATATTCGGTCATTTTTCATCCCCGATTCGCAGAAGTTGCTTGCCGATAAAATCCGGAAAACGAGAGAAACCGGCGTGGCAAGAGGCGAATGCATTCTGGAGCGAAGTGACGCGACTTTCCTGCCGGTAAGCCTGTCACTAAATTTCATAACCATGAAAGACGTCGAAGTCGTATGTGCCATTGTTACCGACCTGTCCGGGCAGAAGCAGGTTGAAGAGGAGCTTAGAAGACACCGCACGGAACTTGAATTGTTGGTCGTCGAGCGCACGGGGGACCTTGCCGGGACCAATGCCGAACTTCAGCAGGAAATCACCGAGCGTAAGCGGATGGAGGAGGCCCTCCTTGAGGCGCACGAGGAACTGGAATTGCGTGTCCTCGAACGCACGGCCCAACTCAGTGAGAACGAAAGGAAGTTTAGAATACTCTCACAGGAATTTCAGACTCTTCTTAATTCTATCAGCGATACATTGATCCTGCTCTCTCCTGAAATGGAAGTATTGTGGACAAACAGTGGCAATGCTTTTGAGTTGAATGAGGCGGTATCCGATGCGGTAGGGCAATACTGTTATAAACTGTTGCATGAGGGTCCTCCTCCCGCTGAGGACTGCCCGATAAAAAGGTGTTTCGATACCGCGGAAAAAGAAGTCGCAATTGTAACATACAATGGAGCGGTACTGGATCTGAGGGCATTTCCAGTCAAAGAGGCTGAGAGGGTTAGTAGCGTGCTTCTGCTTGTGAGTGATATTACCGAGAAGATGGCGATGCAGGCAGAAGCTATGCAGGCGGCTCATATGGCCTCACTGGGGGAGTTGGCCGCCGGAGTTGCTCATGAAATCAACAATCCCATCACCGGGATCATAAACTACGGTCAAATACTGATAAATGAGTGCAACCCCGAGAGTATGGAAAAAGACATTGGCGGTCGCATTGTAAAGGAAGGTGAGCGTATCGGCCGTATTGTAAAGACCCTCCTCTCCTACGCGCGCGATGGACGAGAAGAAAAGAAGCCCGTTCGCGTCCCCGCCATTCTTGAAGAATCCATTATTTTAATCCAGGGTCAAATCCGGAAGGAGGGCATTGATCTAAAAATAGATCTTCCCGACGACCTCCCTGCAGTGGATGCTAACTTTCAACAGATCCAGCAGTGTTTTATAAATATCATAAACAACGCGCGCTATGCTTTAAACGAGAAGTATCCTGGAAAACATAAAAATAAACGCTTCGAGATCACCGGCGAGAAAGTAACTATCAGCGGCCGCCCTTATGTACGAATCGTAATTTACGATCAAGGGGTGGGAATTTCCGCCCATGAACTCTCCATGCTGACGAAGCCTTTCTTTTCCACAAAGCCGTTCGGGAAAGGGACTGGCCTTGGGTTGAACATCACTCAAAAAATCATCACGGATCATGGCGGGCAGCTCGGCTTCGAGAGTATCAAAGGGGAATTCACCAGGGTCATAATTGATTTACCGGTTAATCGGAGCGGGTTAAAGGGTGGAGAATGAGCGCGAGAATTCTTTATTTCTTCAGGAGGAACAGGAGTAAATCGTGGCGAAGCAGATACTGGAGACAGAAGCTAAGAATTTGGCAGTCAGAGCTAACCCCTCGATGAGTAGTAACGGTATTAAAGCATTCCTGTTGCTCTGCTGCCTGTTTTCCTGTGCGCACGCGTATGCGATGAATCCGGCCTACCGCGTCATCAATAGATTCCAACTCGGCGGCGAAGGCGGTTGGGACTGTCTGGCGGTGGATAGCGAGGCGCTGCGGCTCTACATTTCCCGCTCCACCCGCGTGATGGTGGTAGATATCGAAACCGGCAAACAGGTCGGAGAGGTTCCCGACACTCCCGGTGTTCACGCAATTGCCCTGGCCCCCGAACTCAATAGAGGCTTTACCAGCAATGGAGGAACGGATACGGCGACCATTTTCGATTTAAAAACCCTTAAGGTGATAGGGCAGGTGAAAGCCGGGGCAAATCCCGATGCCATTGTGTACGACCCTTTCTCCAAAATGGTATTTTCCTTCAATGGCCGCAGCCAGGATGCAACCGTATTCGATGCCCGCTCCGGGGAAGTTGTAAAAACCATTGCGCTGGCTGGTAAACCCGAGCTTGCGGCGGCGGACGGCAAAGGCAAAGTCTACGTAAATATCGAAAACACGAGCGAGGTTGCTGAAATAGACAGCCAAAAGCTCTCGGTGACGAACCGGTTTTTGCTTGAACCCGGCCGGGAACCCACCGGAATAGCTGTCGACCCGGAGCACCACCGGGTGTTTTCCGGGTGCCACAACAAGCTCATGACCATTCTCGATACGGAATCGGGGAAAGTGATTGCAACGGTTCCCATCGGTGAGCGCGTCGATGGAAATGGTTTCGATCATGAGACGGGTCTCGCTTTCAGTTCAAACGGGGATGGCACTTTGACTGTCGCGCGCGAGTTTGCCCCGGGGAAGTTCGAGGTGGCGGAGACCGTCACCACTCAGGCCGGAGCGCGCACCATGGCCATCGATTCCAGGACTCACAACATCTACTTGCCAACGGCAGAGTTTGTCCGGGCTACGGAACCAAATACACGGCCGGCGATAATCAAGGATAGCTTTGTAGTCCTGGTGATTGGACGGTGAGTGGCAGAATTGCGGCATTGAGCCGATCCATGTCGCTCTCGACATTGCACGAGGCGTGGAGATTGCGCTTAAAGCCTCCACCGGGGAGGGATTTTTCCCGTCGGTTAACCGTAACCGCCGGCTGATGATTATTTTAACCAGGGAAGGATAAACGCTTTTCGAGAACATGTGAAAGGAGAGGACGAGCAGCATGCCGAGCCGGGGTGTTGCATCCCCTTAGATTTCCCGCTATCAGTCAAAAGGAGTCTATTGCATGCCTTACGCAAAGATTTTAGCTTTATTAGTCCTTATGCTTGCTCTGCTCGCCCCGGTCGTGGCCACGGCAGACTGCGATACCTGTGTGCTGCCCCACAGGGGTTCGTGGATGGATAATCTCGCCGTGGTGCAGTTGTTGGATAATCCGCACGACTACTCCTGGACGATCGGTCACGGGTCCTGGGCGCCTCAGTACGATGTCGAATGGCAAAGGCATTACTGTGGCTACCAGGAACGTATGCAGGCCTGCGCTTGCGGCCGGTAAACGATGAAGGCCGGATGCCGCGGCGAAACGTCAAAAGCCTCTTTCGGGGAACAGAGACGACGAAATCCCCCGCATCCCACGGATTGCCTTGCTCGGGCGTTGCGGCGGAGGGGGTGTGGGGGTGTCGGTTCCCTGTGCCCGCGACCGCCATTCGCTCCTTTCCGCATTGTGCAATAAAATGCACAAGCGGAAGAGCCATTTAGTTGTTGAAATCCCCCTTGACCATGGTTATATACGCAATTCGTGTAATTGCTGTCCAGGGTGCCGGCTGTTGAATGTTCTCCATGTTGCTCAGGTTCGACCCCGCAGATTGGGTCCGAACTCCTTCCCTCCGTTGCTTGTCTGAAGCTCTGCTCTGGCATCCGCTGCCTGCTATCAGCTTAAAATAATTTAAGTTTTAATTTACCATTTCGGGATGGGCCGGTTCGGTTGCATTCCTTCATTTGTGCTGAAGTATTGGCTTCACAAGGCAGGTTCGGGTACAAACAGTTAGTTTATCCCAGGTAAACAATGGAAATCGAAGAACGCCTTTTAAGACACAAAAAAACACTTCTCGGGAGATGGTTCGATCTTCTGGCAGGCTCCTATCCGCTTGAAACAGTTGGGATGCTTAAAAAAGAGGTGAGCCGGTTCGCTAACCCGGTTGGACATACCTTTAAGGTTGCCCTCGCAGAGATCCTCGATGAATTTCTCGGGGAAAACCGTGCAGAGGTGATGGCGCCACTGCTCGACAAGGTCATCAGGATCAGGGCGATCCAGGATTTTTCCCCTTCCAGTTCCTTGGCCTTTATTTTTGGCTTGAAAACGTTGGCCGGGGAAGTACTCGAAGCCGAGCCGGACTCGGGCGAGGTGCGCCGCGAGGATATGTCGGACTTCGATGACAAGGTGGATGGGCTCGCTTTATTTGCATTCGACGTCTACATGCGCTGTCGCGAAAATCTTTTCGAAGTAAGAATCGCTGAGGTAAAGAACAGGACGCACAGGCTTTTGAAGTTGACCGAGGGCCGATCTCAGAAGTTGGAAGGTGATAAAGGCGAGTCCTGAGCAGGTCCGGTCCTCGACGGCGCCCCCGGGCACAAAAAATGAGTGCCGGGCGGCAGGGCCGCGTGGGCATTTGTGTGGCCTGCGGGTATCGAGGGTCAAAAAGACTTGATGGGTTGCGCGCCGAGACTGTGTCGCAATTCGGAAATCCTTCGTCAAAATCCTATGGGGCCGGTTTCTACTTCCCCCTTTTGTAACGGGGGATCGAGGGGGATTTCAGAGCATTGGATGATAGCGGAGAATCAAAGTCCCTTTCTCCCTCAAAGGGAGGGAGGACGAAAAATATTGCGTTTGGGACACAGTCTTTCCGCTCCACCCATCCTACATATCTTTTAAGTGGTTCGGGGTGTCCTAACGGGGAATGGTTCGGGGGTACTGCTTTCGACTTGCACGGAGATCTTTTCGAAGTGTAACAAACGGGCGTACAGGCTTCTTAAAGGTGACGGATAAAGGCCATGAGGCATCGAGCGCTCTTTTTCCGCCCACTGCTCACCGATTCAGGGAGGTTTGATAAATGGGCTTAAGGTTTTCCCTAGCTGCAGTCGTTGCGCTTATCTTGGTTGCTTTTCTGGGAGAAGGGGCGGCAGGATTCAATCGATTTTTCGGCGTAACCGTGCCCTACATCGCTATGCTGGCTTTTCTGGGCGGAGTCGCTTACAAAGTTTTGAACTGGGCGCGTTCGCCCGTTCCCTTCCGGATTCCTACGACGGCCGGCCAGCAGAAATCGCTGTCATGGATAAAGCAGGCCAAGTTCGACAATCCCTCCACCAAGGGGCAGGTCGTGGGCAGGATGCTCCTTGAGGTGTTTCTGTTCAGGTCGCTTTTCAGGAACACAAAATTCGAGATGCACGAGGGACCCAAAGTCTTCTACCAGTGGGAAAAATGGCTCTGGCTGGCGGGGCTTGCCTTTCACTACTGTTTCCTTGTTATTATTATAAGGCATCTGCGTTTTTTCACCGCGCCCGTGCCCTTTTTTGTGCAGGGTGTCGAAGGACTTGACGGATTCTTTCAGGTGGGTCTGCCCGGTATCTATATTACCGACGCGATTTTCATGATTGCGGTTACTTACCTTCTGGTAAGAAGGCTGATTATCCCACAGGTCCGCTATATATCGCTTCCCCAGGACTATTTTCCGCTTCTTCTACTTTTTGCAATTGGAACAACCGGCATCCTTACCCGCTATTTTATCAGGGTCGATCTTATCAAAGTAAAACAACTCGCCATGGGACTTATCTCCTTCCATCCGGTCGTTCCGGAAGGAATAGGGGTGATTTTCTTTATCCATCTTTTTCTCGTAAGCACCTTATTTGCCTACTTTCCTTTCAGCAAACTGATGCATGCGGGGGGCGTTTTACTCAGCCCGACGCGAAATCTGCCCAACGACAGCCGGATCGTGCGCCACATAAATCCATGGAACTATCCGGTGAAGGTCCACACGTACCAGGAGTATGAGGACCATTTCAGGGATAAGATGATCGAGGCCGGATTACCGGTGGAGAAGGGGGCGGACAAAATTCCCACTGAAGCGGGGGATTGATGCTTCCGGCCCTGCCTCGCGGAGCGTGTAGTTTTAGGTCCAATCGGACCTATTTGACCTATGTCCTTTTCAAGGAGTCAAACAGATAATGGCCAAGGTCCCAAAACCTAGCGAACTGATGATAGAGCATGCGTTTCCGAAGCCGGGATGGATGGATACGCCCGCGGTCTTCAGGCCGGGCAACTTCAGCTATCCCGGAAAAGCGAAAAACCTCCAGGCTTTAGGCCTTCCCAACCCCAGGGAATGGTCTCCTCTCGATGATGACTGGAAACTGCCCTCCGACTGGAAGCAGATCATTTTGGAAGGCCTGCGGGAAAGGATCGGCAGGTTCCGCTCGCTCAGGCTTTTTATGGACATATGCGTGCGTTGCGGCGCCTGTGCGGATAAGTGTCATTTCTATTTAGGTTCCGGTGACCCGAAGAACATGCCGGTCCTCAGGGCGGAGCTTTTGAGGTCGGTCTACCGCAAGGACTTCAGTCTGGCCGGCAAACTCATGGGCAAAATGGTCGGTGCGCGCGAACTCACCGAAGATGTGATAAAAGAATGGTTCATGTACTTTTTCCAGTGCACGGAATGCCGCCGATGCTCGCTCTTCTGCCCCTACGGGATCGATACGGCGGAGGTTACCATGGTGGCCCGCGAACTCATGAACCTTATCGGATTGAATATCGACTGGGTCATCGGCCCTGCGGCCAACTGCTTCAATAATGGGAACCACCTTGGAATTCAGCCGCACGCCTTCAAAGACATGATCGAATTTTTCGTCGATGAAATCGAAGCGGTAAACGGGATTCGTATCGAGCCGACTTTCAATCGAAAGGGGGCCGAAGTCCTGTTCATCACCCCCTCCGGCGACGTATTCGCAGACCCCGGCACTTACACTCTTATGGGATACCTGATGCTTTTCCATGAGATCGGGCTCGATTATACGTGGAGCACCTACGCCTCCGAAGGTGGAAACTTCGGCATGTTCACCTCGCACGAGGTGATGAAGCGCCTCAACGCCAAGATGTATGCCGAGGCCAAAAGGCTTGGCGTGAAATACATTATCGGCGGTGAGTGCGGCCACATGTGGCGCGTCATCAACCAGTACATGGATACGATGAACGGCCCGGCGGATTTTCTCGAAGTGCCCGTTTCCCCCATTACCGGTACAAGATTCGACAATGCGGCTTCCACCAAGATGATACACATCGTCGAGTTTACCGCCGATCTGATCAAAAACGGCAAACTCAAACTCGATGCGAGCCGCAACGACAACCTGGTGATGACCTTTCACGACTCCTGCAATACTGCTCGCGGCATGGGTTTCTTTGAAGAGCCCCGCTACGTGCTAAATAACGTCTGCAATAATTTTCATGAAATGCCGCTCGAGACCATTCGGGAGCAGACTTTTTGCTGTGGCTCGGGCTCGGGTTTAAACAACGACGAGTTCATGGAAATGAGAATGCGAGGCGGTCTCCCGAGGGCTAACGCGGTTCGCCACGTACATGAAAAGTTCGGCGTAAACGCGCTTTCGTGCATTTGCGCAATAGACCGTGCCGTGCTTACGGCCCTTATGAATTACTGGGTCCCTGACGTGACGGTCTATGGGATCCACGAACTGGTTGGCAACGCCCTTGTGATGAAAGGCGAGACCAAGAGGACCACCGATCTGCGCAGCGAGCCTTTGCCGGGAATGGAGGATAGCGCGAATGAAGATATATGATGGAAAGTATATCCTGGCCGGCCTGGTCATTTTCTTCGTCCTGGCGACATTTCCGATATGGTTGAGTCATGGAACGGCTGCTCCTGCGCCGGACCCCAAGATCGACACCCCGGTCATCAACGATATGGTCAAAAAGCAGTGCATTCTGCCGAAGGAAGAAATGATCACCGGGCATATGAGGATCCTCAACGACTGGAGGACCCAGGTCGTCAGGGACGGCAAGAGAATGAATGTGGCGGCAGACGGCAAGACATACGAAATGAGTCTTCAAAACGATTGTATGAAGTGCCACTCGAACAAGTCTCAATTCTGCGACAAGTGTCATGACTATGCTGGATTGGAGAAGGGCGCCGACCCCTACTGCTGGAATTGCCACATTGCCCCGAAGGAGAACAAGTAATGGAAACTGGCAGACGGAATTTTTTGAAGATCGGCGGCATTTGCGCGTTGGGGCTGGGTTCTCTCAAGGTTTTGGATGCGTTTGCCAAAACGGCTGGACAGCCTGAATTCATGGCAAATCCCCAAGCGCTGACCGCCAAAAGATGGGCCATGGCGATCGATATGAAGAAGTGCTGGGAGTGGGATAAAAAAGAGGGCTCGGTCTGCAAGGATTGCATTCTGGCCTGCCACCGGACTCATAACGTTCCCGACATCGGCACCATGAAAGAAGAGATCAAGTGGATCTGGGAGGAAAAGTACGAGAATACCTTCCCCGGTCAGGAAAGCGGCATGGAACCCGAAGAAATCCGGGAAAAGTCCTTCATGGTCCTTTGCAACCAGTGCAAGCATGCCCCCTGCGTGCGTGTTTGCCCCACTCAGGCCACCTTTAAAAGTGCCGATGGGATCACGCAGATGGACTTCCACCGCTGCATCGGCTGCCGGTACTGCATGGCCGGTTGTCCTTACGGCGCCAGGAGCTTTAATTTCAGAGACCCGCGCCCCTATATCAAGACAGAACTGAACACCGAATTCCCGACCAGGGATCGCGGGGTTGTCGAGAAGTGCAACTTCTGCGTAGAACGGCTCGCGGTTGGAAAAATCCCGGCCTGCGTGGAAGCGTGCAAGTGCAAGGCGCTCTCCTTCGGCGATCTCGAAGACCCGAATTCCGATGTTCGAAAGGCCCTTGCGTCGAAATTTTCAGTCAGGCGTAAACCTGAGTTGGGGACCGAACCCGGCGTTTACTACATAATCTAATAGCAGCTGGAAGCGGCAGGCGAGAGAACGACTTCCCGCTTCCGCTCCCGATCTCAAGGGGTTGGATATGCTTGAAAGAGCACTTACTGGAAGTACAAAATACTATAAGCTGCTTGGTGTTCTGCTTGTCTTTATGGGGCTTGGTTTTGCGGCTTATCTCACTCAGTGGAACCGGGGTCTTACGATCACCGGACTTAGCAGAGACGTTTCCTGGGGAATCTATATAGCCCAGTTTACTTTCCTGGTCGGCGTGGCGGCCTCGGCGGTCATGGTAGTGCTTCCCTATTATCTGCACGACGTGAAGGCGTTTGGGAAAATCACTATTCTGGGCGAATTCCTGGCCATAGCCGCGGTCATTATGTGTCTTCTGTTTATCGTGGTCGATCTTGGTAAACCGATGCGCATTTTGAATGTTTTACTCTATCCCACGCCCAATTCGGTCCTTTTCTGGGACATGCTGGTTTTGAACGGCTACCTGTTGCTAAACCTGCTCATCGGCTGGAACGTGCTTGAAGCCGAACGCAAGGGGACGCATTATCCAAGTTGGGTAAAGCCGCTCATCTATCTTTCGATCCCCTGGGCAGTGAGCATTCACACGGTTACGGCCTTCCTCTACGCCGGTCTTCCCGCAAGGGATTACTGGCTGACCGCGATAATGGCCGCCCGCTTTCTTGCCTCGGCTTTCTGTTCCGGTCCGGCGCTGCTCATCTTGCTTGCATACGCGGTAAAAAAATACTCCAAGTTCGACCCCGGCAAGGAGGCCATAGACAAACTGACAACGATTATGACCTATGCCATGCTGATCAGCGTTTTCTTTGTCATCCTGGAGTTTTTCACGGCTTTCTACAGCAATATTCCCGGCCATACGGATACCCTCAAGTACCTCTTCGCGGGTCTTGACGGGCACCACAACCTGGTGCCGTTTATGTGGCTCTTTGCCATACTGGCGGTGGCGGGGGTGGCGCTTCTTCTCAACCCGAAAACACGCAAGAATGAAAATATGCTCATAGCCGCCTGTGCCTGTGTCTTTTTCTCGATGTATCTTGAAAAAGGAATCGGGCTGATCGTGGCCGGTTTTATTCCAAACCCGTTCGGCCAGGTTCGCGAATACGCTCCGAGCATTCCTGAATTGATGATCGCCCTCGGGATCTGGGCAACCGGTTTTTTTGTCCTGACCGTGCTCTACAAGATAGCCATATCGGTTAAGGAGGAAGTCGGCGCTTGAGTGTAAACAGGTACGGGGATACGGTGACGCGGAGACAAAAAGACGGACACGGATGAATTTCTATCCGAATAGGGGAATTTATCCCTTGACTGACCCTGTGCCGGCGGTTTATTTATTCTGCACTGTTGCAGTTGGAGGCCAGATTGAGACCCATTCGGTACTTTGGCTGTTTCATACATCAAGATTTTTTTCGAGTTGCCTTACCCAGGCATCGGAAGTAATTTGTTTACAGCCCGCCACAAGCGGGCTTTCTTTTTATAACGCCCTGGAATTTTCAGGGCTTACCGGTTCCACCCGGCATGTGATGCGATGCCGGGCAAAAACGCAGGCGAAGGCACGGGCCGGCAAACCAGTGGGCCGGGCTATCCACGCACACCGCGAGGTGGATGTGAAAAAGGTATTCGCGATAACCCAACTCGCACTCGTCGCCGGGGTCATCATTTACGGCACACTGTGCCTCTTCCGGGGCGATTTCACGGGCGCCTACGCGACATTACCTTTTCTGTTCTTTTACTACGTCTGGTTCGTGGCGAAGAAAATGCGCGCGCGCAGGAACGAAGCCGACGACACCGGTCCCTCTGACCCTCCCTCCGACCCTTGAATCCCGGCCGCTTTTCGGCTTTCGGCGCCTACAAGGTGCTCTGCTGAGGCGGGGACGATGGCTCGCGCTCCGAGAGTGATCGAAGACCCAAGCCGCATCGTTTCCTCGGCGCTCATAGAATTAATGCTTCTCCTTTATGCGTGTTATCGGATGTAGCACCAGGGCGGTCTCTCCAGGCAGGTGCCAGTTGCCCTCGGTGGGCATGGGGGGAGTGCTGATCCCTCCGTACCGGGGGTCCTCGCTGGTCCACAGAAGCCCCCAGTCGGACTGCCAGGGCGGGGCCAGAAGTGGTTCGGGAGCGGGAATAAGGAAAAGGTCCCGGCCCATATTAACCAGCAGCAGCCGGTCGTCGCCCTCCTTATCCCCGTAAAAGCGCACAAGGAAGGCGTCATGGCTGAAAACTGCGCCGTCGACGTTACCTGTCTGCCTGACACTTCTAAAAACGGTGTCTTCACGCCTGAGCCGCAATAAATCGCGATGCAATGCATATTCCTCGCGGTTGCTAAGGCGTTCACGGTTATCGATCTTGGATTTGACGAAGGTCATGGGGTCGCCGGGGTCGGGGAGCCTGGCCTGCATCTCCGGACTGGCAAGCGCTCGAAACTGGGAAAGGAAAGCAGCACGGCCCTTTGCGACCATGCGGGCAATTTCATCTTTGTGGTCGGCAAAATAAAAGAAAGGACTTGAACTTGCGTACTCTTCCCCCTGGAATAGCATAGGCGTCTGCGGCCCGAGCAGCAGCGTGGCCGTAAGTACTCGGTAAAGACTGGGACTGGTCAGGAAATGGGTCCTCTTGCCGCTGGCCGAGTTTGCCACTTGATCGTGATTTTGGATAAAGTGGATTAATTTAATTGGAGGCAGGTTCAGTGCCGGAGTCCCTCTTCGGTGTTTTTGCCACGAGTACCACTGACCCTGGTACAAAAAACCGTATTTCATCGCGGAAACAAACTCCTGGGCTTCACCCCGATGATCGCTGTAGTAGGCGTCGGCACGGCCGGTCATGGCTACCATGGCACTGTGATGAAAGTCGTCGTTCCATAGCGCGTCGATGCCGTGGCCGTCGCGCTCGGGGGGCATAATCAGCTTTACATCCTGGGGTTCATTTTCAGCGACGATATAAACCGGCCGGGGCCGGGCGGCTTCGCGCACCCGGCGCACGATTTCGGCGAGAATGTGGTCCTTCGAGTCGTCGAAAATCTGCTGGGTGGCATCCAGACGCAGGCCGTCCACGTGGAATTCCTTGATCCAGTAGACGGCATTGGACAGGATATATTCCCGACCTTCCTGGAATTTCGGGCGTCAAAGTTAAAGGTGTCGCCCCATTCCGAAGAGTGGCGCGAAGAGAAATAATCGGGCGAGAAAGGCCTCAGGTAGTTGCCGTCGGGGCCAAGGTGATTGTAGACCACATCCAGGATGACGCCGAGTCCGGCGGCATGGGCGCTCTCGACGAAGAGCCGCATGTCATCCGGCCGTCCATAGAGGCGGGTGGGCGCAAACAGATTCACGCCATCGTAGCCCCAGCCGAAGCGGCCAGGAAAATCAGCGACGGGCATAAGCTCGATTACGGTGATGCCTAGTGAGGCCAGTTCCGGCAATTCCCGGGCAGCCGCCTCCCAGGTTCCTTCATGGGTGAAGGCGCCGATATGCATTTCATAAATCACCTGGCCGCCCGGGTCGTGTGAATCCACCCCTCGCCAGTCATTATCGTGCCACTCGAACCCGGTAGGGTCCACTATCAGGGAAGGTCCGTGCGGACCGTCGGGCTGGAAACGAGAGGCAGGGTCCGGGTAGAGTATGGGATCCTCACCCAGGCGGAAGCGGTAAAGCATTCCACTCGCGGCCTGAGCGACATGGGCCGAAAAATAGCCTTCGTCTTCAGCGCTTAGTGCAAAGGAAAGAGGTTCAGCCCCCTGGTCGGGGCTCGATGGGTTCAAGGATCACCTCCACAAGACGTCGTCCGGGGGCCCAGACGCGAAAATTCACACCTCCGCCTGGTACGACTTCGCCCCCACGGGCATGCGTCTGAACGTTGCGTCCTCATTTGCCGCCTTCATCTAACTTCTGCCCTTCTTCCGGGAAATAGGAGTTATTTTTCAGACATTTTGTTTGCCGAGCTTTAACGAAGATAGAGTTAGGAGACTCCGGAAGGGAGTACTCAACCCGTTTTATATGTAATCAAATATAAGCATTGGGGTCTATGAAACCGTTTGATTGGGTTACAATCCGGCAAGGATTTGCGGTTCGCCGCCAGGTTCACATTTTTTTTGGTTTTCGTGCGAACTTTTTTCATATATGGTTCGGGAGGCGTAGGGCCGCGTGATCGCAGGGGCGGCCCGTGACACGTTACTTATATTCGAGGTGGTGAGTGGTATGAAAATTTACGTCGGGGCCGACCATGCCGGTTGGGTCTTAAAGGACTTGGTGGCTTCCTCTCTTAAGGAGGCGGGCATTGAGGTCGTTAACGTCGGGACCGATGGCCCGGCTTCAGTCGATTATCCTACGTATGCGTTTCGAGTCGCTCGCGCGGTGGGCGGTGGGCAAGCCGAGCGGGGCATCCTGGTGTGCGGCAGCGGGACCGGGATGTGCATGACGGCCAACAGGGTCCCCGGTGTGCGGGCAGTGCACGGCTTCGAGCCTTTCGGGGCGCGTATGAGTCGACGTCACAATGACAGCAATATTTTATGCCTGGGAGCACGTTTCACCGGAGTCGACCTGGCCCTCGAGATCGTAGGCGAATGGATAAAGGAGCCCTTCGAGGGTGGCCGTCACAAGAGACGCATAGATCTGATCGATAGTCCGGCCAATGAAGCATAAGGTCGAATCGGGGGGCGAAGGTTGGGACTCTCGAGCATGGCGCCTGACCGGCGAGGAGCATAAATGACATTTCAGGAACTCATATTTTCGCTCAACAAGTTTTGGTCCGACAGGGGATGCGTGATCCAGCAGCCCTATGACCTCGAAGTGGGCGCAGGCACTTTCAATCCCGCCACCTTTTTGAGGTCCCTCGGGCCGGAGCCTTACAAGGTGGCTTATGTCGAGCCTTCCCGGCGGCCTACCGACGGCCGTTATGGGGAGAACCCGAACCGGCTCCAGCATTACTACCAGTACCAGGTAATCCTGAAGCCTTCGCCCGTCGATTCGCAGGGCGTCTATCTGGAGAGCTTGAAGAGCTTCGGGATCGACCCGTTGGATCACGATATCCGCTTTGTGGAGGATGACTGGGAATCGCCCACCCTGGGGGCTTCCGGCCTGGGTTGGGAGGTTTGGCTCGACGGGATGGAAATTACACAGTTCACTTATTTTCAGCAGGTGGGCGGCATCGCTCTGAGCCCGGTCAGCCTGGAGCTGACTTACGGCCTGGAGAGAATCGCGATGTACCTGCAGGGCGTCAACTCCGTCTATGACCTCATCTGGACCGGCAATGTCACCTATGGCGACGTGCACCACCAGGAAGAGGTGGAATGGTCCCATTACAATTTCGAGGAGGCGGATGTGGAAATGCTGCTCAAACTCTTCGACATGTATGAGGCCGAATCACTGCGCATGAACGGACGCGGACTGGTCCTGCCGACTTACGATTACACGCTCAAGTGCTCCCACGTGTTCAATCTTCTGGATGCGCGCGGGGCGATCAGCGTAACCGAGCGGACCAATTATATCGCCAGGGTCAGGAACATGGCGCGGCTTGTTGCACACGCCTACGTTGACCAGCGCGAGAAAATGGGGTTCCCGCTCCTGAAGGAGCCCCTGGTCTATGGGTGAACAGGTGAATGAAAAAATGACGCAGGAACTATACATAGAAATCGGAACCGAAGAGCTGCCGGCCGGTTACATCGTACCCGCCCTGGAATCGATGTCGGAGCGGATGTGCCGGTTCCTGGACGAAAACCGCGTAGAACGGGGTGTCCCCACGGTAGCGGGGACGCCTCGCCGCCTGGTCTTGAACATAGCAGGCGTGGCGCTCAGGCAAAAGACTGTAAGGACTGAAGCGGTCGGGCCTCCTAAAAGCGTTGCATACGATGCGCAGGGGAATCCTACCAGGGCTGCCGAGGGCTTTGCAAAAGGCCAGGGCGTAACACTCCAGGACCTCGAGATAAAACAAACGCCCAAAGGTGAATACCTGTGCGTTTATCGGGAAGAGGCCGGTCTTTCGACCCGTGAACTTTTGGAGAAAATGCTTCCCGAGTTCATTGCCAAAATGCCCTTTCCCAAGTCCATGCGGTGGTCATCCTATAGCGTGACGTTTGCCAGGCCGATCAGGTGGATTGTGGCCCTGTGCGGAGAAGATGTCGTGCAGTGCGCCTATGCGGACGTGCATTCCGGAAAAAAGTCGATGGGGCACCGGTTCATGAGTCCCGCATGGATCGAGGTGAACGACCTGGACAGCCATCGCGAAAACCTCAGGAAGAACTATGTCGTCCTGGACATAGCCGAGAGGCGGGAACTCATCTGGAGCGGAGCTCAGAAGGCCGCTGAAGGGGTCGGCGGCAAGATCCTGGCTGACGATGAACTCCTGGATGAGGTGACACAGTTGGTGGAGTTTCCTCAGCCGCTCGTCGGGCAGTTCGAAGACAAATACCTCGAGCTTCCCGCCGAACTTCTGATTACGGTCATAAAGAAGCACCAGCGCTATTTCGCCGTAACAGACGCAGACGGCGCGCTGCTTCCATATTTTGTAACCATTTCCAACATCATCCCCAGGGACTTCGCATTAGTCGCTGCGGGAAACGCAAGAGTGGTGAGGGCGCGGCTCGAGGATGCCCGTTTCTATTACATGGAAGATCAAAAGGTGAGTCTGGACGAGCGGGTCGAGCAGCTCAAGGGAGTCGTCTTCCACTTCAGGATCGGAACGAGCTACGAAAAGATGGAGCGCTTCAGCAAACTCGCAGTGATGCTGGCTGAGCGGGTTGCTCCCGGGAGCGCCGGTGCGGTGGAGCGCGCGGCTTTGCTGTGTAAGGCGGACCTTGTCTCGGGTGTGGTGGGCGAATTCCCCGAACTCCAGGGAATAATGGGAAAAAATTATGCGTCGCTCCAAGGCGAGCCGGACGCTGTCTCCAACGCAATCTATGAGCATTACCTGCCCAACCGCTCAGGCGGTCCGGTACCGGAGGGAATCGAAGGCTCGATATTGAGTATCGCCGACAAAATCGACACAGTTGCCGCCTGCTTCGGGGTCGGCATGCTTCCCACCGGGACGACAGACCCGTTTGCCCTGAGGCGCCAGACGCTTGGGATAATTCGGATCGTGCTCGAAAAACCGCTTCGGATTTCCCTGGGAGATTTGATAGACAGGGCGCTCGAGCTGCTTGGGGATAGGCTTACCCAGCCTGCACAAGAGGTAAAGAAGGATATTCTGGCCTTTTTCGAAGCGAGGCTTCACTATTACCTGGTAAGCAGCCGGGGGTTCAGCCCCGAAGTGATCGGAGCTGCTCTTGCAGCAGGGATAGACGATCTGCTCGACGCCGTCGCGAGGACGGAAGCCCTTGCCTGTTTCACGGCCCGGCCCGACTTCGGCACGCTGGCCGCTGCTTTCAAACGCGTGGCCAACATCATAAAGGTACCCGAGACGGCCCCCGTCGATAAATCCGTCTTCAAGGGCCAGGCGGAAGAGTTGCTCTGGGAGGGGCTGATACAATCCGAGGCGGTCGTCAACGGTTGTTTGGTCCAGTCGGATTTTGCCGGCGCCCTCGAGTCCATGGCTCAACTCAAACCCCTGATCGATGCGTTTTTTGATTCCGTGCTGGTTATGGACAAGGACGATTCGGTTCGGCGCAACCGGCTTGCGCTGCTTACACGCACGCGCAGCCTTTTTGCCAGGGTCGCCGATTTCGGCAAAATCCCCTGATTGCGGACTGGCAGCGAACTGCAAATGTAAAAGACGATGATTACAGTGAACGGGTAAACAGTCGGAAGTGATAGTCAGATTACCCGCTGTACACTGCCTAAGGAAGGTTTATCTATGCTGGACAAACGAACGTTGCACATGAAAGTCCAGGAACAGTGCGATTGCTTTGCGACCTCAGACCCTCTGAGTGAAATGGGCGCACTGGGCAAAGAGCCCGAGATCGAGGAAGGTGCTTTGAAATGGATTGCTCTGGCGGTCCTGCACGGGATCGACAGGAACGCCGAATCGATTTCGCTGCGCCGCACTGCAGGCGGAAAGCTTTTAGCAACCGCGAAGTACCGGGAATCTGAATTGCCGGCCCCCCCGGCGCAGATTGGCGGGAAAGTTTTCGATGTTGCAAGGGCAATTACACATATTGACGATAAGGGGCGGACACCCGTTGTCATTGGAATTCGGGACAGCAGCATAGAGATAGAGTTTAAGCTGGATCGGGATGGAGACGAAGAGGAAGTGGTGCTCAAGTTTCCAAACGAGTAGAATTTCGAACCGGGAAATTGGCTTAAGGAACGGGAATTTCAATGGAACCTGTGACCCCCCCCATATGCGAACATGGCCGGACGCGGGTGCAGGGGTGTTTTCGGTGATAGCGCATTGTAAAGCAATCTCGAACGCAATGGGATTGTCGATCCGGCTTGCAACCTGACCGATTGAAGGGTAGACTTTGGGATACAGCCGAAGGTGCACGAGCGGATGGAATCGGTTCATACAAAACCTCGATTAGCCTTTTATGACAGCCGCTGAATGGTTTCAGGGAAGGGGTGAGTGTTATGGCCAAGAGCATGGATACCAAGAAAGATGAGAAGAAGAAATCTGCCAAGACCATAAAGGAAAAAAGGGCCGAGAAGAAATCCAAAAGAGATGCAAAGGCTTAATCTGATTCCCCCCTTTTTGAAAAGGTTCAAGAAGGGGGTAGCTAAATCATACAAATCTTCGTCCAAGTCCCCTTTAACGGCATTCCGAACTAAAATATCTACGCTCCTGAAATCAGGGATAAATTCCCACTACTATTACGGTTTGTGTAGCAAATTCCAAAAAATATTGAGCTGAGCATGGTTTTCATTGATG
>CAWGZP010000143.1:0-8120 GCA_963826655.1 uncultured delta proteobacterium | reverse complement strand
CGCCTGGCAGGATTCGAACCTGCGACCTACGGATTAGAAGTCCGTTGCTCTATCCAACTGAGCTACAGGCGCGCATACGGAGTTTATAGTTTCTCCCCGCTTGTTTGGCAACACTTTGTTGACAGCCTTTGAAGTATCGGCTCCTTCTCAGCCTCAGGCGGATCCGACAGCAAATCCAACCCCTACCTTAAAGGCGCTGTGTGTCCGCTGCGCCGTGCTTGCAGGCGGTTTTCTCCTTTTTTGAGATCCAGGATTTGGTTGCGGCAGTCTGATGGTTGTGCTTCGCAGCCCCCCCGTTTCTGGCGCCCCTGCCTTTTATTTTGCGTTTTCGGTTAAAAACCGTTACCTATAGCAGACATTATCGGGCCAAAATAATCCGCCGGCGTGCCGGGGGGTGTATGGATTTTTGCCCTCTTTGGGAGGTACAATTCATGAACAGACGGATGCAATGGTTGAGCCTTATCGGTGGTATCGTGATTCTCGGATACGGGACGGTCAGGTTGTTCGCCGTCCAGCCGGATTGGGTTCCCATGATATTGGGCCTGCTGATAGTGGCCTTTTCAGTTTCAAAGCTTACGAGGGGCCGCACGGATAAGGAATCGCCCGGCAAAGGGCGGTGAGCTTTTCAAAAGCCGGAGGGGGCAGGTAAAAAGACAATACTCTTGACGGATCAGGTCAAATAATCTAACGTCGCTTGTTTCCGATCTGCGGGGGTCGGCTGGTATCAATTCGTAGCAGCTTCGGGTAGGGGAGATTCAGGTCATTATTTCCGGGGGGCGATATTGGGGGGACTTTTTACCCCGGTGGAAACAGGGGCGCCTGCCTGGCAGTGTAAAATCCCCGTATCCGTTTTGGAGACCCCTTAACCAGCCTCGGTGAGATGCCTTTAGGGCGGGGGGCGGTCTGCTGTATTGCGCCGAAGGGTCCCGGCAATTTATGTGTGAAGGGTTTTCGGTCCTATGGAAGATTTAGAGCTGGTGGTGCGGGAGCGGCTTGAGAAGGCCGCTGAGTTGGAACGGGGGAATATAGCGCTGTATCCAAACGGCTATCCCGTCACCCATAAGATGAGGGATCTGCTTGAGCACGCTGCTGGTAAGGCGGCCGAAGAGTTGGAAGCGGATCAACAGGCCTACACCGTTGCCGGTCGCATCCTCTCGGTGAGATCGTTCGGCAAGTCGATTTTTATGCATCTCTCCGACATGGATGCAAAAATCCAAATATATATTCAACAGAACCGGATCGGCGAAGAGGGCCACGCGCTTGCCAAAAAGCTGGACATAGGCGACATAATACGTGTTTCCGGGCAGCTTTTCAGAACGAAAACCGACGAAGTTACGTTGCTGGTAAAAGAGTTGGTGCTGCTCGCCAAAAACTTGCGGCCTTTGCCTGAGAAGTATCACGGTCTTAAGGACGTCGAGCTGCGCTACCGCCAGAGATATGTCGACCTGATCGTAAACGAGCAGGTGAGGGAGACGTTTCGCAAAAGGGCGCTGATAATAGCGGTAATCAGGCGATTTTTCTCGGACCGCGGGTTCCTCGAAGTCGAAACGCCCATGATGCACGCCATTGCGGGAGGGGCTACCGCCAAGCCCTTCAAGACGTTTCACAATGCGCTGAATATGGGCCTCTATCTTCGGATAGCGCCCGAGCTTTACCTCAAAAGGCTGCTTGTCGGCGGATTCGAGCGGGTCTTCGAGGTCAACCGCAATTTCCGCAATGAAGGGGTATCGACTCAGCACAATCCGGAATTTACCATGGTCGAATTCTACCAGGCCTATGCGACCTATGAAGACATGATGTCGCTTACCGAGGAACTCTTCAGCGAGGTGGCCGGGGAGGTAAACGAGGGCAAAATGGTCCTGGAGTACCAGGGCGATGTCATCGACTTGTCACCGCCCTGGAAGCGTTACACGTTTCTCGAATCGCTCACCCGGATAGGAGATGTTCCACAGGAGGCGGTCGAGAACTTCAGTGAGGCTGTGGCTTTCGCGAAGTCCCTGGGCATTGGCGTCGAACGTTTCGAAGGCCACGGAAAGCTGCTCACCAAGATATTCGACCTGGTAGTCGAGCCCAAGCTGATTCAGCCGACCTTTATCTACCAGTATCCCTTGGAGGTGTCTCCTCTTTCGAGAAAAACCGAGGGTAATCCCGATTTCGTCGACAGGTTCGAACTTTTTATCGCGGCCCGCGAGATGGCCAACGCTTTTTCAGAGCTAAACGACCCAAGGGACCAGCGCGAGAGGTTCATGAACCAGCTTGAGGCGTTCAGTGCCGGAGACGAGGAAGCCCACCAGATGGATGAAGATTATATCCGGGCGCTTGAATACGGTATGCCGCCGGCGGCCGGAGAGGGGATCGGTGTAGACCGGCTGGTTATGCTCTTTACGGATTCGCCGTCTATCAGGGACGTTATTTTGTTCCCTCACATGAGACCTGAAAAGCTGGAAAAGAAAGTCAAACAAGAAAAATAATGGGTTTCGAATTTTTTATAAGCATACGGTACCTTCTGGCCAAGCGAAAACAGACCTTCGTATCCCTTGTCACCTTTATCTCGATTGCCGGGGTGGGCGTGGGGGTTACGGCCCTGATCGTCGTTCTGGCAGTAATGAACGGATTTCACGACGACCTTCGCGGCCGCATTCTCGGCATAACTTCCCATGTAAACGTCACCAGCTTTACGGGAATGATCTCTAGCTACACGGAGTTGATGGGCGAGGTCGAAAAAGAGAAAGGTGTAGTCGGGGCAACGCCGTTCATCTATGCGCCCGTCATGATGACAGCGGGCAGAAGCGCCGGGGCCGTTTTGCGCGGCGTCGACCCTCTTAGCGCATCCAAGGTTATCAAACTCCAGGAAAACATAGTCCAGGGGAGCCTTGCCGACCTGGTGCAGCCCCAAGATGGCACGGCCGGCTATCCCGCCATTATCCTCGGCATAGAACTGGCTCATAGCCTGGGGGTAAGGGTCGGCGAATTCATCACGATCATATCGCCCTCGGGCCGGCTGACCCCCATGGGCCAGGGGCCTAAAAGCAAGCTTTTCAGGGTGGCCGGAATCATACAGTCCGGAATGTACGAATACGATAACACGCTTGCCTATGTGGATCTCCCCGTGGCCCAGCAATTCCTTGGGGTTGGCGACTCCGTTACCGGAATCGAGGTGCGGGTGAGCGACATCTACAAGGCGGGTCAAATCGCGGAAGCACTGAAAAAGCGCCTCGGGCCTCCTTTTTATGTCAGCGACTGGATCAAGATGAACAGCAGCTTCTTTTCGGCCCTGAAGCTTGAAAAGGTGGTGATGTTCGTAATCCTGACGTTGATAATACTGGTAGCCTCCTTTAACATCGTCAGTTCCCTGACCATGCTGGTAATGGAAAAGGGTCGCGATATAGCGATACTGAAGGCAATGGGGGCGACCACGGCGAGCATAAGGAAAATTTTCGTGCTGGAAGGCTTCCTCATCGGGATTTGCGGTACGGGGTTGGGCATTCTGGGTGGCTTCACACTGTGCGATCTGCTCAGGAGGTACAAATTCATCGAACTCCCGGCTGACGTCTACCACATTTCGACCCTGCCGGTTAAGATGGAAACTTCGGATTTGGCAATCATCGCCCTCGCGGCAATCTGCATAAGCCTGGTGGCAACCCTTTACCCGTCGCGCAAGGCCGCCAGATTGGACCCGGCGGAAGCCTTAAGATATGAATGATCTCAGGCAGCGTATAGAACTTCAGACCTTGGGGCTTACCAAGATATTTGGTAACGGTCCCGAGGCGCTTGAGCTTTTCAAAGACCTCGAACTCGTCATCCGCAGTGGGGAAAGAATCGCTGTAGTGGGCAGTTCGGGCGCAGGTAAATCCACCCTGCTCAACATTCTAGGCACCCTGGAACAACCCACCACGGGGAAGGTCCTCTATGGCGGCGAAGACATATTCCTCAGGGGTGAGCGGGAACTGGCTAAATTCAGGAACAGCAACATCGGGTTTGTGTTTCAATTCCACTATCTGCTCCCGGAGTTCAACGCGGTTGAAAATGTGATGATGCCGGGTCTTATCTCCGGGCTCTCCCTCGGCAAGCCCGGAGAAGACCCGGCATCATCACATTTTCAACCGCGTTGAACTCCGGGAGCAGATAGTGGAATTGAAACACAAACCCGATGTTGCTGTTCCTGAATTTCGCCAGTTCCCGCTCACCCCTGAGGAATATGTCTTCGCCGCCATAGAGGACCTTCCCCGTGGTGGGTTGTTCCAGGGTGCCTAGAATGTTGAGCAGGGTGGATTTGCCTGCGCCCGAACTGCCCACTACAGCGATTCTTTCCCCACTGCGGATGACGAGTTCGAGGTCTTTGAAAAGCTTGAGTGCCTCGGGGCCGTTACCAAATATCTTGGTAAGCCCCAAGGTCTGAAGTTCTATACGCTGCCTGAGATCATTCATATCTTAAGGCTTCCGCCGGGTCCAACCTGGCGGCCTTGCGCGACGGGTAAAGGGTTGCCACCAGGCTTATGCAGATTGCCGCGAGGGCGATGATTGCCAAATCCGAAGTTTCCATCTTAACCGGCAGGGTCGAAATGTGGTAGACGTCAGCCGGGAGTTCAATGAATTTGTACCTCCTGAGCAGATCGCACAATGTGAAGCCGCCCAGAATGCCCAGCCCCGTACCGCAAATCCCGATGAGGAAGCCTTCCAGCACGAAAATTTTCCTTATGCTCGCCGTGGTCGCCCCCATTGCCTTCAGTATCGCTATGTCGCGACCCTTTTCCATTACCAGCATGGTCAGGGAACTGACGATGTTAAAGGAGGCTACCAGTATTATCAACGTCAGGATTACGAACATCACCACCTTTTCAAGCTTCAGGGCCGAAAAGAAGCTGCTGTTCATCTTGATCCAGTCGCTGACATAAAAAGGAGGCCCGAGGCGCTTTTTCAGTGCTTCCGCGATTTGACCCGCCTTGTAAATGTCGCTCACCCGCACCTCGATTCCGGTAACGGAATCGCCGACCCCAAGGAATTGCTGGGCCACGGGGAGATCCACATAGGCAAGCGTGTTATCGTATTCGTACATTCCGGACTGTATGATTCCGGCCACTCTGAAAAGCTTGCTTTTAGGCCCCTGCCCCATGGGCGTCAGCCGGCCCGAGGGCGATATGATCGTAATGAATTCGCCGACCCTTACCCCCAGGCTATGAGCCAGTTCTATGCCGAGGATAATGGCGGGATAGCCGGCCGGGCCATCTTGGGGCTGCACAAGGTCGGCAAGGCTTCCCTGGACTATGTTTTCCTGGAGTTTGATAACCTTGGATGCGCTAAGAGGGTCGACGCCGCGCAAAACGGCCCCGGCGCTTCTGCCCGCTGTCATCATGACGGGCGCGTAGATGAACGGCGTTGCCCCGACTACACCTTTCTCTTTTTCGACCTCGCCCATCAACTCCGTGTAGTTAGAGATCATTCCCGTAAAGCTGGTGACGTTTACATGGGAAGTTATGCCGAGAATGCGGCCGCGAAGGTCGTCGTGAAATCCGTTCATTACTGCCAGAACGACGATCAGGGCCGTAACCCCCACGCCCACCCCGGCAATCGAGATAAAGGTGACAAGGGATACGAAGGTCTGTTTTCGCTTGGCCAGAAGGTACCGTATGCTTATAAAAAATTCGAAACCCATTATTTTTCTTGTTTGACTTTCTTTTCCAGCTTTTCAGGTCTCATGTGAGGGAACAAAATAACGTCCCTGATAGACGGCGAATCCGTAAAGAGCATAACCAGCCGGTCTACACCGATCCCCTCCCCGGCCGCCGGCGGCATACCGTATTCGAGCGCCCGGATATAATCTTCATCCATCTGGTGGGCTTCTTCGTCTCCGGCACTGAACGCCTCGAGCTGGTTCATGAACCTCTCGCGCTGATCCCTTGGGTCGTTTAGCTCTGAAAAAGCGTTGGCCATCTCGCGGGCCGCGATAAAAAGTTCGAACCTGTCGACGAAATCGGGATTACCCTCGGTTTTTCTCGAAAGAGGAGACACCTCCAACGGATACTGGTAGATAAAGGTCGGCTGAATCAGCCTGGGCTCGACTACCAGGTCGAATATCTTGGTGAGCAGCTTTCCGTGGCCTTCGAAACGTTCGACGCCAATGCCCAGGGACTTCGCGAAAGCCACAGCCTCACTGAAGTTCTCGACTGCCGCCTGTGGAACATCTCCTATCCGGGTGAGCGATTCGAGAAACGTGTAACGCTTCCAGGGCGGCGACAAGTCGATGACATCGCCCTGGTACTCCAGGACCATTTTGCCCTCGTTTACCTCCCCGGCCACCTCGCTGAAGAGTTCCTCGGTAAGCGACATCATGTCTTCATAGGTCGCATAGGCCTGGTAGAATTCGACCATGGTAAATTCCGGATTGTGCTGAGTCGATACCCCTTCATTGCGGAAATTGCGGTTGACCTCGAAGACCCGCTCGAATCCGCCGACAAGCAGCCTTTTGAGGTAAAGCTCGGGCGCAATTCGAAGATAGAGGCCCATATTCAGCGCATTGTGAAACGTCTTGAAAGGCTTGGCTGTAGCCCCTCCCGCAATGGCGTGCATCATGGGCGTTTCGACTTCGAGGAACCCGCGGTCCGAGAAAAATCGCCTGATTACCGCTATTATCTGCGCCCTTTTGCGAAACGTCTCCCTCACCTGCTCGTTTACGATCAGGTCGACATATCTCTGGCGGTAGCGCAGCTCGACGTCCTTCAGACCGTGATACTTCTCAGGCAAAGGCCGCAAGTTTTTGGCGAGCAGCACCAACTCTTTTACCAGCAACGTAACTTCGTCGGTTTTCGTTCTGAAAAGCTGCCCGGAAACACGTATTATGTCGCCTATGTCCAGCTTTTTGGCAAGCGCGTGGCCCTCTTCGCCGATCCGGTTCTGTTGAATATATATTTGGATTTTTGCATCCATGTCGGAGAGATGCATAAAAATCGACTTGCCGAACGATCTCACCGAGAGGATGCGACCGGCAACGGTGTAGGCCTGTTGATCCGCTTCCAACTCTTCGGCCGCCTTACCAGCAGCGTGCTCAAGCAGATCCCTCATCTTATGGGTGACGGGATAGCCGTTTGGATACAGCGCTATATTCCCCCGTTCCAACTCAGCGGCCTTCTCAAGCCGCTCCCGCACCACCAGCTCTAAATCTTCCATAGGACCGAAAACCCTTCACACATAAATTGCCGGGACCCTTCGGCGCAATACAGCAGACCGCCCCCCGCCCTAAAGGCATCTCACCGAGGCTGGTTAAGGGGTCTCCAAAACGGATACGGGGATTTTACACTGCCAGGCAGGCGCCCCTGTTTCCACCGGGGTAAAAAGTCCCCCCAATATCGCCCCCCGGAAATAATGACCTGAATCTCCCCTACCCGAAGCTGCTACGAATTGATACCAGCCGACCCCCGCAGATCGGAAACAAGCGACGTTAGATTATTTGACCTGATCCGTCAAGAGTATTGTCTTTTTACCTGCCCCCTCCGGCTTTTGAAAAGCTCACCGCCCTTTGCCGGGCGATTCCTTATCCGTGCGGCCCCTCGTAAGCTTTGAAACTGAAAAGGCCACTATCAGCAGGCCCAATATCATGGGAACCCAATCCGGCTGGACGGCGAACAACCTGACCGTCCCGTATCCGAGAATCACGATACCACCGATAAGGCTCAACCATTGCATCCGTCTGTTCATGAATTGTACCTCCCAAAGAGGGCAAAAATCCATACACCCCCCGGCACGCCGGCGGATTATTTTGGCCCGATAATGTCTGCTATAGGTAACGGTTTTTAACCGAAAACGCAAAATAAAAGGCAGGGGCGCCAGAAACGGGGGGGCTGCGAAGCACAACCATCAGACTGCCGCAACCAAATCCTGACCTCAAAAAAGGAGAAAACCGCCTGCAAGCACGGCGCAGCGGACACACAGCGCCTTTAAGGTAGGGGTTGGATTTGCTGTCGGATCCGCCTGAGGCTGAGAAGGAGCCGATACTTCAAAGGCTGTCAACAAAGTGTTGCCAAACAAGCGGGGAGAAACTATAAACTCCGTATGCGCGCCTGTAGCTCAGTTGGATAGAGCAACGGACTTCTAATCCGTAGGTCGCAGGTTCGAATCCTGCCAGG
>CAWGZP010000142.1:0-30351 GCA_963826655.1 uncultured delta proteobacterium | reverse complement strand
CCAGGGACTTCGCGAAAGCCACAGCCTCACTGAAGTTCTCGACCGCCTCCTGTGGAACATCTCCTATCCGGGTGAGCGATTCGAGAAACGTGTAACGCTTCCAGGGCGGTGACAAGTCGATGACATCGCCCTGGTACTCCAGGACCATTTTGCCCTCGTTTACCTCCCCGGCCACCTCGCTGAAGAGTCCTCGGTAAGCGACATCATGTCTTCATAGGTCGCATAGGCCTGGTAGAATTCGACCATGGTAAATTCCGGATTGTGCTTAGTCGATACCCCTTCATTGCGGAAATTGCGGTTGACCTCGAAGACCCGCTCGAATCCGCCGACAAGCAGCCTTTTGAGGTAAAGCTCGGGCGCTATCCGAAGATAGAGGCCCATATTCAGCGCATTGTGAAACGTCTTGAAGGGCTTGGCGGTAGCCCCTCCCGCAATGGCGTGCATCATGGGCGTTTCGACTTCGAGGAACCCGCGATCCGAGAAAAACCGCCTGATTACCGCCATTATCAGCGCCCTTTTGCGAAACGTCTCCCTCACCTGCTCGTCTACGATCAGGTCGACATATCTCTGGCGGTAGCGCAGCTCGACGTCCTTAAGACCGTGATACTTCTCAGGCAAGGGCCGCAAGTTTTTGGCGAGCAGCACCTACTCTTTTACCAGCAACGTAACTTCGTCGGTTTTCGTTCTGAAAAGCTGCCCGGAGACACGTATTATGTCGCCTATGTCCAGCTTTTTGGCAAGCGCGTGGCCCTCTTCACCGATCCGGTTCTGCTGAATATATATTTGGATTTTTGCATCCATGTCGGAGATATGCATAAAAATCGACTTGCCGAACGATCTCACCGAGAGGATGCGGCCGGCAACGGTGTAGGCCTGTTGATCCGCTTCCAACTCTTCGGCCGCCTTACCAGCAGCGTGCTCAAGCAGATCCCTCATCTTATGGGTGACGGGATAGCCGTTTGGATACAGCGCTATATTCCCCCGTTCCAACTCAGCGGCCTTCTCAAGCCGCTCCCGCACCACCAGCTCTAAATCTTCCATAGGACCGAAAACCCTTCACACATAAATTGCCGGGACCCTTCGGCGCAATACAACGGACCGCCCCCCGCCCAAAAGGCATCTCACCGGGGCTGGTTAAGGGGTCTCCAAAACGGATACGGGGATTTTACACTGCCAGGCAGGTACCCCTGTTTCCACCGGGGTAAAAAGTCCCCCCAATATCGCCCCCCGGAAATAATGACCCGAATCTCCCCTACCCGAAGCTGCTACGAATTGATACCAGCCGACCCCCGCAGATCGGAAACAAGCGACGTTAGATTATTTGACCTGATCCGTCAAGGGTATTGTCTTTTTACCTGCCCCGTCCGGCTTTTGAAAAGCTCACCGCCCTTTGCCGGGCGATTCCTTATCCGTGCGGCCCCTCGTAAGCTTTGAAACTGAAAAGGCCACTATCAGCAGGCCCAATATCATGGGAACCCAATCCGGCTGGACGGCAAACAACCTGACCGTCCCGTATCCGAGAATCACGATACCACCGATAAGGCTCAACCATTGCATCCGTCTGTTCATGAATTGTACCTCCCAAAGGCGGCAAAAATCCATACACCCCCCGGCACGCCGGCGGATTATTTTGGCCCGATAATGCCTGCTATAGGTAACGGTTTTTAACCGAAAACGCAAAATAAAAGGCAGAGGCACCAGAAACGAAGGGGCTGCGAAGCACAACCATCAGACTGCCGCAACCAAATCCTGGACCTCAAAAAAGGAGAAAACCGCCTGCAAGCACGGCGCAGCGGACACACAGCGCCCTTAAGGTAGGGGTTGGATTTGCTGTCGGATCCGCCTGAGGCTGAGAAGGAGCCGATACTTCAAAGGCTGTCAACAAAGTGTTGCCAAACAAGCGGGGAGAAACTATAAACCCCGTATGCGCGCCTGTAGCTCAGTTGGATAGAGCAACGGACTTCTAATCCGTAGGTCGCAGGTTCGAATCCTGCCAGGCGTATTAATTGAATCAATGGGTTACAGGTGTTTTGCCTGTAGCCCTTTTCCTTTGTGTGCATATAGTGTGCACGGGTGAGATTTGAAGCCCTCCAAATCCGGAACCGGGGGAAGCACGCGCCGGAACCGGGGGAAGCACGCGGATGAAATTCGAGTTCGCCCAAGGTCTGGTGAACTTCAAAACCTTCTCCCCCGTGATCGCGGCCGAATCGGCATCGAGAACCTGAGAAAACCTGAGATTCACCGTTGGCCGGAGGGTAAATAAAATTAGCGAGACCGGTCCCTGATCGCTGATGTACACTGACCTTCATGGGGATAGAAGAGAATCCTGCACATCTTAGAAACATTCCGATTTTAAAAATGTCACATGTCGCACAATGCGACATTCCTCTTGACTGCCAAGCAAGGAGAGATTATTTGAAGCCTTAACCCCTTGATCCGGCATCGGCGACCGAACTTATTCGGCGAATTCAACGTAGCGGGATCGCCTTGAGCAAACATGCTAGAAGCAGGATGATAGAAAGGGGGTTCAATTTGAGTGACATTTTACTCGTCTTATCTAATGGAACCGTCACAGTGCCGCCGTTATACGATGAAGTCTTTGGTAACTACAAGTACCGTGTCAGCAGGCCGACTCTCGACGAAGATTTGGCCACCGCAGTAGTGGTGATCTTGACAGAGGACACAGTCCTTGTTCTTACTATTTTTGGTAATGGAGACTAATTATGGGGGAATTAAGAAAGTGCCCTTCATGTGGTGATTCAGGAATGCAAAGGAAGGTCACGGACCATTACCATTTCCCGGAAAGCGGCCTTGACAATGTATTTTTGCTCAAACCGGAAATCGCCGTTTGTGCCCGGTGCGGAGAAGAAATCCTAATGCTGCCGGAGCCGTCCAAGTTACTGCGATGTCTTGGCAAAGCAGTGATTTTTGCCCCAGGAGCCCTTTCTGCAAAGGAAATCAGATTCCTTCGGAAAGACCTTGGTCTCAAAAGTAGCGAGTTCGCCAATTGTTTGGGAGTGAATCGCGGGACTGTCTCAAGATGGGAGAATGGCGAGAAATCACCAGAGCCTCCGACCGATAGGCTGATCCGTATGGTCTACGCCTCGAAACTCGGGGAGAAGGTAATTCTTCAACTTCTTAAACATTTCGAGGAAGAAGACTCAAAGTTAACCAAGTCGGATTTGGATTACTTTGTGTCGGTTCCGGAGTGCGGATTTTCATACTCCTGCGACCTTCACAAAAGCCTAGGCCTTAACCTTCCTGCGGCCCGATAAACTGGTGCTCGTAGTCGCCCTGAAAGAGAACTTTACGCGATTCGGAAAGTTTGCCGTTTTGCGTAAAATTATCAACTTGCCGAGACACGGTCCCTTGGTCTATCCCTATCTCATCGGCAATTTTCTTGCTGAGTGTGGCAACTCAATAAAAAGTGGTCGGCCTACCTCGCGACTTCTGAATTTTTTTAAATTCAAAAGTTCTGCCCCGTCTGGAGCCGACTTGCTCACCCCGGCTTTGCTCTTGTCTCTCACACAGAACGCGCCAGGATGACCCCACAATCGATTTTCTCCGCTAAATCCATACCAAAAAGCCCATGTCAATTTAAAACCTTCGGCCCGGTACTCTCGAGACCTACTTGCTTTGGTCGTGCCAGATTCCCGCCCTTGCTCCCCTATTTTCACCATGGAGGAGGTGCCTGACCACTTCAGCTTTCGCCTTCGCTGTTGCAATACCCCTCCAAATTTCCAAGGTGAAATTTAGCGGGAAATCTAGTATGTCAAAGAACAGAAAATGTAGTGCCAAGAAACACGTGTGCATATCTAACTCATGGAAATAGAAAGATTAGTTTTTAGGTACTGTTGAAGATGAGTCAAAGAGACGATGATCGAAGCGGGAAAAGCTTATCTGTCCAGAGTCTTGGTTGAGGTGGAAGTTGCGATTGGGGAGGAGATGGGCAGAGAAGTGAGGTGAAACCAATTATCGCCATTTCGACAAACCGGACAGGCCCGCAGGGTGGGGTTTGTCAACTGGACCGCCTCGTTTCGAGAGCCATGGCGATTTTGTTCTTTAGTTCAGTCAAATCAAAGCTTTTTATAACATAGAAGTCAGCTGAGATCGATTTCATATCTTCTTTAAAGATATCGTACGCAGTCGAGAGTATAACAGGCAGGTCATAAAAATGGTTTCTGATGTCTTGGAGAATGTCCAGCCCATTGCAGTCACCCATCTTTATGTCCAGAATGACCAAATCCGGTTTTTCCTCTTCAATTGCCTCGAGGAGCTTGTAACCGCCCTCCGCTGTGACAACCTCGTACCCGTCTTCGTTCAGTTCCTTTGAATATAAGAGCCTGACGTATTCCTGATCATCGACAACAAGAATCTTCGACATAACCTAACCCCCTTCTTTTTTTGCGTTTGTTTAAGTTACGGGAAGAACCTTAAACATAGGTGACGGGATTGTGGCTTTTAAGTTACGACATGCGGTCGATCGACAGGGGAAGCCGCTTTGATTCTCAATGAAGTGACGATTCAGGCTTGTAAAAATTATGTCGATTCTATGCCGCCGGCGCCCGATTACAGCTCGGATTACGCATCTGTCCTGATCGCTCCTTATCAGCTATAAGACGTTTCAAAAAGCTCAACTCGAACGGTTTTTCCATCAATATGAAAAGGATCCAGGGGAACCTGAATGAGACCGAACGAAAGAGATCAATGCCAGATTCGCCCGGCATCTGGAAGTCCGAAATGACCAGATCATATCCGCAATGGTTCAGGTATTTGCGTGCCTGAGCGGCGCTCTTAGCCAAGTTGAATTCGACTCCACTTGAACCGAGGTATTCTCCGAGAATAGAAAGATTATCCTCATCGTCGTCTACTACCAATACTTTATACATATCAATTCCTTTATTGACAGCCAGATTTCCATTTGATCCGAGCCAATTTCAAGGCCTTGCGCATGATCAGAGTACGAGCTGGCTTTAACCATTCCGCAATAATTTCGTTTGGACCCGTAGCTACGCAAAGCAATGAATATGCCAACTCATAGACCTATTGTGGGTCGTCGATCCTGTGACTTTGATGGATGAATTTTTGTAGGGTTATAACTGCATAGGCGAATGGAATTAGCGACGTGTGTTTTGGTACGGAGCCTGTTAAACTTGAATTGAAGCCGAGACAGTTTTCGCTTTGTCCCTGGTGAAGAAAGGACGGTTTTCACCGCGTGTGATTGCTCAAGCCAAAGCCCAGATGATTCGGAAATCCGGACTAATGGAATTCCGGGAGCCTGCGGACATAAACAGCATGGGAACTCTGGAAAATCTCAAACCTTATATCCGGAGCCGTGCTCGTGCATTCAAGCCGGCAAACGGAAATCTTCCAAAGCCAAGGGCATCCTTCTTGCCGGAATACCAGGCACCAGCAAACAACATCTCGCAACTCCCTCCGGAATTCTTACGCGCCGGTCGGTTTGACCGCATATGGGTTGTCGATCTTCCAATTGCAAAAGAACGAGAGCAGATCATAGAGATCATGAACCGGCGCCATGGGTCTGAGAAGAAGATTATCTTGCGTTGACAGGCTTTTTTTCATGCATACCTTTTATTCAGGCCCCAAGAGGTCGAAGTAAGAAGCCCGGTGAATATGATTGGCTGAAATCACTCAATTGAGGGATGAAACAAACGTGGTTCACGTGGGCAACTGAAATGATCACTCGGGGCTCAACTTTTTCTGGAGCTTACCCTTTTCCTTCCACGCATTCAGTGCCGTGTGGCCTTGCAGCCTTCTCAACCGGAATAATGCACCAACTGTGCATTGCTGTCTCTGACTCAGGTTTTTGGGATGCCGCAGTCAGGCTGATCATTCTTGAACTCTTCGGAGATAGCCTCAAAAGAGGCCCCGTCCTCAGAATTAACAAATTTTCCCATGACTTCCATTAATTCTTCACTTATGGCTCTGAACTTTTCCTGGAGTTTTGGGTCAAGATATTTCCATTCACTGAAATGGCTTATTTCCCCATCGTTCTGGCCCAAACAGACGAATTTTTCCTGAACAATCTCAAGCTCATAACTTCTGACTTTTAGCAACATCTTCTTCCCTCCGAGAAGAAAGGGACCGGTGACTTTATCCGAGCCCGACCACGACCAGAGCCTGTGATGATGGCCGCCAACCTGTATGAAATGCTCATCTCCCATTCCATGTTACACACTCCTTTTTTACAGGACAGGCTCATCTTGAAGCTGCGAGACCGTTACGGGGGCACTCCCGCCGTCTCGTGCCCCATCCTTTGCTACGCCGGGAGCTAAGGTTTCCACGCTGTTGCGCCTCCAGGTTTTGGGTTTTCGTCTAAATCAGCTCATGGGTCATCGCAAGCTCTGTGCCACCACGAGAAGCCGGCGCCTCTTAACTTGCAATGACTCGACATACCCATTAGTTATGAAAACCGTCGAACGATTGTCATGTGGAACGGCAGGTCTGGAAAAGAGGTGGGTGCCGAATATTTCTACAGTTTGGCAATTTTGCTGTGGAAAATATCGACAGGCCGATTATGTGTGGGAATTTTCAGCAGTTGATTGCCGGGGAGCCGAAGGGTAACCCGACCGGCTTTCCGCTGCCCCCGCAAAACCGGAACGACCGCGCCGACAACAAGCCCGCCGGTTGGCTTTGTGTTCGTCCTGTGGTTCCCGCGCTTTGGCTATTTTTTGAGTAAGAACTCCCTGGCCGGATCGTCCCATTTCAGTGGGTCAATCGCCTCGGCAAGGCCCGAGACCTGTGCCCCAGGTCCACGCCATTGGAACAGTACTCGACGAAATCGGCTACTCATTCGATGCTTTCTGGGGGAAACTGATCAAACCCCGGTGTGCTTGAAGCTCATGCGGGATGCTTGTATACCTCGGGCTATAGTGCCTTTTCAGCCACTTGCTCAGGCCGTCCAGGCCGGGAAACAGCACCCTCTCGGTAATATTGGACTGGTCGAGCTTATCACGGATCTCCCATTTCAAATCTGCCGGGATGATAATTTTCCGGCCGGCCGTTGGGTTCTGCTCGATCCAATCATCCAAAAGTGCTTGCGGGTCGGACATGACTGAAAAGAATGCAAACTGGTTTGCAATTCGGTCGTCGATAGATGGAGGCTCGAAAAAGAGCACAAAAGGCTCTTCACGGAGTTCGTCCAGCTCCTGAAGCGTTTTTACCGATTGGGAGAGCATCTCAACGGTGAATACATTGGCGCCCTCCCGCTCGAGCTGCAATTTCAGGTTATCAGGAAGCAGCCTGTGGGCCCTGACGTAGTTAATCGCCCAGACAACCCCGTCAGTGTCGAATTTATCCAGGTCCGAAGTGGCAAAATGGAGAGCGCAGAATGGCGAATAGGTCCAGTCCATAAGCCTTGTTGGGAGTCCGAAATGCTGCGCTACGGCCATCCAGTGCCAGGTCGAATTTCCGCTCACCACATCCCTGTGCGCGTACTTCTTGAAATTTCGCAGCACGTGGTTTTCCAGTTCCGCATATTTGCCCCTGAGGCGTATCAGCGTCGTTTCGAGGCGGTAGCCGGCATCTGAAATCCCGCGGAAAGCACAACGCGAGCGAAACCGCCCGAGATCTGCGTTCCATGCGTCCCTATATAACTCGTGCTGAAGTTCGTCCCAAGTCCGCACAATTATCTCGTGCATTCCGTCAATCATTCCTTTCAGAACACTTCATGTTATACGAAGCATTTCCCGTGCAATTTCCCTCTTACTGCCGAAAACCGTGTCCTTATATTGTAGTACCGAATGATTCGCACACAATAATCCGTAAATCCCGGCACTTCATGTCGAGGATGTGATTTTTCTGTTACGGCACGTTTGCAGCACTCCCGGGGGCTGCAAACGGCTGAGGCGGATGGAATTGAGTAAGCTCCGGCTGCCGAAATAGATGGAGAGGCGCCGACAGCAGAGAAACCTGTGCTCACGCTTGCGAATTCTTTCGAGAGTGATAAAGTAATCTATCTCGATATGTTGAAAAGGGATGCAGCGAACCGGCAATAAGCATCTCGTTTTCCACGGCATGAATCGGGAGGAGTGCTAACAACAATATGGGTCCACGATACGGACGCCTGTTTGCCTGAGACGCACAAAATACAAAGGTGTTGTTTATGGACGCAAAGAGACACGACATTGATCCCCCGAAGTCCGTATTCCAGCTTAAGGTATCGATCCCGGGAATAGAGCCTCCAATCTGGAGAAGACTCGTTGTTCCATGCGGCATCACATTCCATAGACTTCACAAGATCTTGCAGGTGGCCATGGGGTGGCAGGATTATCACCTCTATAATTTCAAGATAGGGGTCTGAGATAGCTGCTTTTCAAAATAATCCGGGACCTCCGGGTGCCGAATTTTATATCCTGACATTCGCTTCAACCGCTTCACTTTCGTCTATCCTGGAGAAATGATGAGCCGCATCGAACAATTCTTGGGTAAAGCGTGTGATGGATGCCGTCTGTGTCGATACGCAAGAGATAATCCCGCGACGCTGATAGGTAAGATTATGGCCTGGCACGGGAAATGGTGTCCGGCCTGGAAGGCGCAGCTGGAGATCGAGCGTGAAAGGCAACTGGAAGCGAAAAGAAAGCGCAACTCCCGAAAGATTTTTAGAAAGAAAAGGTAAAAGTCTCTAATCAGGGACCGTGTGCACGTGACGACATGGATGTGCGAAGAAAGACAAAACAGACGGATGTTGGGGAAATCGCTTGACAAAACCTGCCCGGCTTTCGATCCGGAGTTATTCGCGTGGCAAAAGCGGCGAATCTTTTTCCCTCAATTTCCTTCTATTCTCTTCTCGTTGCGCTTGGCGGCTTCGCGTGATATTTTTCCGATCGCACTCATTTTGGACATGGGTATTTCTGTATGAAAGTCTTATTTGTTCATCCAAGCGCTTTGATGTATGCCGAGATCTACCTCCGACTGGAACCCCTTGGCTTGGAACTTATCGCTCAGTCCGTTCGTCAAAGGGGTCATGAAGTCCGGTTGCTGGATTTAGAGGTATTCCCACATAAAGTTTATTTCCGGGAGCTGCACGATTTCCTGCCCGATGCAATCGGATTTTCTTTGAGCTATTTAGCTAATGTCCCCGAGGTAATTGATCTTGCCATAGCTACCAAACAGGTATTGCCAAATTCTTTTATTTTTGTCGGAGGCCACAGCGCCTCTTTTATCCCTGAGCAAATACTGGAACATGCGCAGGGAGCTATCGACTGTATGCTGGTAGGAGAAGGGGAGTTGATTACTCCGCAACTTCTGGATGCTTTGCCGGCCACCTCGCTTGAAAAGCTTTCCGGCGTCGTGACGCTCAATGGGAGAGGTCCCAAACCGGAACTGGTCCCCGATATCAATGAACTGAAACCTGCTCGGGATTTGACACGCAAGAGGCGAAAATACTTCATCGGTGAACTCGACCCTTGCGCTTCCATCGAGTTTGCTCGCGGTTGTCCATGGGACTGTTCTTTCTGCAGCGCCTGGACTTTTTATGGCCGCAAATACCGCATGGTGGACGCTAAGGTTGCAGCCGAAAATTTGGCGGCCATTCGCGAACCCAATGTGTTTATCACTGACGATGTCGCGTTTGTTCATCCAAAACATGGCTTTGATATTGCGAAAGAAATTGAAAAACGCAATATACGGAAGCAGTATTACCTGGAAACAAGAGCCGATGTGTTGCTGCGCAATCAGGATCTATTTGCCTATTGGAAAAAGCTCGGCTTGACTTATATGTTTCTGGGAATTGAAGCACTCGACGAGGATACATTAAAGTCATTTCGCAAGAGAACTAATCCCGGCAAGAATTTCGAAGCCTTAGAAGCGGCCAGAAAAATTGGCGTGATGGTGGCTCTAAATATCATTGCCGATCCCGACTGGGACGAAAGCAAATTCGAAGCCGTGCGCAATTGGGCATTGAGCGTGCCGGAGATCGTCCACCTGACGGTCAAAACTCCCTACCCCGGCACTGAAATATGGTCTACGGGAACCGGCGAATTGACTACGCTGGATTACCGCCTTTTTGACGTTCAACATGCAGTTGTACCGACCAGGCTTCCATTAAAGAAGTTTTATGAAGAGTTGGTGAAAACACAAAGTATTCTCAATCGCAAACATCTTGGGTTCAGCGCCATGTGGGAGGTTTTCGGCCTTGCGACATCACTCGCTCTTCAAGGCCAGACGAACTTTATCAAGATGTTCTGGAAATTCAATAAGGTATATAACTCCGAACGCCAGTTTGCCGAGCATGGCATGAAGATCAAGTACAGCCTGGCGCCTCCATCGAACGGCGCGTTTCCCTCCTCCCGCGAGGCGCTCTATATACATAAAGTGTAGGCGGCCGGGAATCGGCCGACGAGATTCAAGGAGTGTGCAGGGTGGGCAAAGTTCACACGGAAACCGGTTTCACGCACCGGCGCCGTTTAGATAGCCCGGCTTCTTTCGCCGGGTTCGAGACCCTCAGTCATGTGAAGATACGCTGTGTTTCCGAAGACACAATGCGTGATGTGGACTCGACCCGGCGCATGACCTGTCGATCCACCGGCCGCCTCAGCGGATCGTAGTCAAAAGATCGGCCCGTTCGAGCGAGTTCGGCAAAAACCACCGCATCCTCGATGCCCGGGTTCATGCCTCGTGCACCGATCTGCGAATGGATATGAGCCGAACGCACAATTTAAATATATCCCGGTTGGAAAACCCAAGCGGAAATCACCAGTTTATTGCTTCCTGCTCTCTGAACAGGTATAGTTATACATTACAGTTTGTAGTCTATGCCATTCGAGCCTGAGCAATGAGTGCAAGGAGGAAATGCCATGGGAACCAGCAAAGACCAGGTCGTATGTAACCTCAGATCGGCCCGTAAAGCCAAAGGGCTGTCCCAGAGCGAACTGGCGGAGCGGATTGGAGTAAAACGACAGGCCATCTGTGATATGGAGTCCGGGCGGTACCTGCCCAACACCGCTTCGGCACTCCGAATGGCCAAGGAGTTGAGTTGCAAGGTCGAAGACCTCTTCGCTCTGCCGGAACTTGAAGAGGAACAGCCTGTAACGCTTGTCGAAAGGAGCGGTGTTGCGAACTCCAGGCTCTCGGTGACCAAAGTGCGCGAGCGCCTCATTGCCTATCCATTGGACGGCAAATGGTTGTTGAATGATGGCTTTCGGGCTGCCGACGGCCTGCTGATAGCCGATTCCGGCCACGTACAGCTCATAGAGAGAAACGAGTATATCGAGAAAAAAGTCTTGCTGCTCGGCTGTGACCCGGCCTTTGCCATTCTGGGGGCACACGTATCCCGGCGGGCGGCCGATATCAGGGTCGACTGCCGCTTTGCATCGAGTCATCTTGCGTTGGAAAGGCTTTCGACGGGCTATGCACATATTGCCGGGACGCACCTGCACAACCCTTCATCGGTCGAATCCAACGTAGCGCTTGCACAGAAGATCCTCTCCGGTTCGAAGGCTATGATCGTCGCCTTCTCGTTTGTTGAGGAGGGACTCATGGTTGCACCGCAAAATCCTCATGGAATCCGGACAGTAGCCGATTTAGCCAAGAAAGGGGTTGGCTTTGTAAACCGTGAACCCGGCGCCGCCGTCCGCATCCTGCTCGATGAGCGCCTAGCCCAGGCCGGCCTCACGCGTGAGTCTATCACGGGATACGACAAACTGGTTTTAAGCCATCATCAATGCGCTCAAATGGTCGCTTTCAAAATGGCTGACGCAGCTTTGGGATTTCGGGCCATTGCTGCCGCCTACGGGTTGGATTTCGTCCCCATGGAGGCAGTGCGCTGCGACCTGGTCATCCCCGAGGAGTTCCAGGATCTTCAGGCGGTCAAGATCCTCCTCGATGTGCTTCAGACAAAGTCCCTGCGCGATGAAATCTCATCGCTTCCCGGTTACGAAACAAGTTGCACGGGGAAGGTCATCGGGCACATCTAAGATCGGAAAGACAGAAGAAACCACGGATTGTTTGGATTCGACCCCGATAATCCGCGGATAAGGCATGTTATGCCTCTATATGTATCGTTTTTTCGATATGTACTGTTTTCTCGGCATCCGCTGGAAATCGACTTTTAGCCATGCAAAACATATCGCGGGATTGTCCGGGTTGCCGGATATCTCCTCGGTGATTTCTCTCTGTACTCTCACCTTGAAAAAATCCGGGAAACCGTCCCAAAATGAACCATATCGTGCCGTTGTCTTTCATCAGAGGTCGCACAAAGGCGGCATTGCGTCCGGTGGAGCATGGGTTGACCTGATCGCTCAGCATGTGCTAATACTTTAACGAATTTCGGATCCAGGCCGCATGAAAGTGAAGTGCGGTGTCGAAATGCCGAGAAGTCCCTTCGAGCTAAAGGCACATTGCCGGCGGGCCGATTTTATCGATATGCCGGTGCACTTGAGTTACAAGAAAGAGTGAGGGCTTAACTTGGATTCATACGAAGAGCTCAGCACCAAACTCGCTCAGCGTAACAAAGAACTTGAAGCCATTATCAATAATATGACGGACGGCCTTACCATTCTTGACAAGGACCTCAATATCGTTTTTGTCAATAAGGTCCAACAGGCCATGTTTTCTCAAGACCCGCTAATGGGCACGAAGTGCTTCAAGTATTTTTGCCACAAGGATAAAGTCTGTCAAACATGTCCAGCGCTCCTGACCATGAGCACGGGGGAGACGCTTCGCGGCGAGATGGTCATCCCCGAGGGCGAATATGCGGGGCGCTGCATCGAGTGGGCTACATCGCCCGTGATAGGGCCTTACGAAAAAGTGGACAGGATCATCCTGCTGATGAGAGACGTCACGGATCGTAAGGAATATGAGTTCAACCTGATGCGCGCGGATCGAATGGCGGCGATCGGCCTGCTGGCGGCCGGAATTGCTCACGAAATCAATAATCCCCTCACCTCGATAGCCGGTTTTTCGGAAGGGTTGCTCAAACGGCTTAAAAAAAAGATCCCGGAGTTCAAGGACGGTAAGCTTCTTGCCTATTTTCAAGACTATTTGCAGATCATCAATGACGAAGCATATCGTTGCAGAGATATCATCCAGAACCTGATCCGGTTCAGTTGTGAATCCACTGGCGAACATGAAATACTGGATGTAGATCATATCATAGCCGGTATAGCTTCGCTCATTCGACAGCATGCTAAAGATAATGGCATCAGGATCGACATTGTCGATGATCCGGGCGGACAACCCGCCAGGATCATCGGGAATGAATCCGAACTCAAACACATGTTTTTGAATCTTCTTGAAAACGCTCTCGAGAGCGCGGAAGATGGTACGACACTGACCGTGTGCACGAGGAATAAGGGTAATTCGGTGCAGGTCATAATCGCCAATGCCGAATATGCCGAATGTTACAGTGCCGCGGAACTGCAAGCCGAACCTCTTCAACCGCCCGGCACAGCCAGTCCCGGGATTGGTGGAATGCCTCTAAGCCTCTCTATTTGTTATAGTATAATGCAACACCATAAAGGTGACATTCGAGTAAATAGTGTCGGTGAAAAGGGGTTGGCTTTCATCTTGTGCTTTTCCGCCGCCGTAGCGCCATGACAATGGGTTTCAGGTTTCAAGTTCTTGAAGCTCACCCGGCAGGAATTTTGCCGGGTTCCCTGGTGAGAGGAGCTTTGGAATGAGTCTTGGAAAAATTTTGGCGATAGACGACGAGCAGAATATAAGGCGTCTCATCGAGAGCGAATTCACACTGGAGGGCTACGAAGTCCAAACCGCCAGGGACGGGCAGGAAGGTCTTAAACTCCTGGAAGAACAGGCGTTTGACATAGTGCTGCTGGATATAAAGCTGCCCAGGATGAACGGTATCGAGGTGTTAAGGCGAGTGAAGAAGAAATACCCGTCTACCGAGGTGCTAATGATCACTGGGTATGGTGATATCAAGACGGCCGTAGAGTCTATGAAACTCGGAGCCAGTGACTACATTACGAAGCCGTTTAAACTCGATGAACTCCTGGCGCTCGTGAAACGGGCCATGACCGATTTATCCGAAGGCGGCAGTCTGGCCGTACATGCCGACAGGGTGAAAGACGAAGGGGATCCCCGATTCGAACGCTGCCCGAGCAAAGCGATGCAGGCGGTGTATGATGTTGTCGAAAAGGCGGCTCCGACCGACAACGCGATCCTGATCCAGGGCGAAACAGGTGTGGGCAAGGATGTGCTGGCCTACCAGATTCACTGCGGCAGCCCCCGCAAGAATGGCCCTTTCATTACGGTCGACTGCGGGCTACTCAATAAAAACCTCGCCGAAAGCGAACTGTACGGGCACGGCAAGGGTTCCTTTTCGGGCGCAACGGAAAGAAAACCCGGCCTGGTGGAGCAAAGCCAGGGAGGCACGCTCTTCCTGGATGAAATCGGCAATATCGATATGGATATCCAGAAGAAATTCCTGCGATTCGTTGAAACGAGAAAATTCCGCCGTGTCGGCGAGACAAAGGAAATCGAGGTGGATACCCGGCTGATCCTGGCGACGAACCTGGACCTGCTCGATGCGGTCAACAGGGGTGTCTTGCGCCAGGACCTGTTCTACCGTATGGGCGTTATCGACATAATGATCCCACCGCTCAGAAGTCGCGTTGAAGATATTGAGTGTCTTGCCTGTCACTTTTTGAAGAAGAAAGAGATTCACGACCTCGAAGCTATTTTCCATCCGGAAACGCTGCAGGTGTTGTGCGAGTATAACTGGCCCGGCAACGTTCGGGAGCTGAGGTCTGTGATAAATAAGGCCCTGATCTTCGCGGGATCGGCGGTCGTAATGCCTGAACACCTGCCCTCACATATCCTGGCTAACAGGAAGACCCCGCCGCACCAATCGAAGACCCTGGAAGAACTGGAAAGATACCATATCCTGGCAGCCCTGGACGCAACCGGGGGCAATCAGAGCAAGGCCGCTGAAAGTCTGGGCATCAACCGCAAGACACTCTACATGAAAATCCACAAGCACAAGCTCTTCCCATAAACAGAATAAAACCATCCGCAGATGACGTTCGACAATTCAAGAAATCCAGCAATCTGTTCCAAGAGGCTACAGTCGATCTTTACATAAAGCCATGGGTAGCCCGATTTGGTGTCTTGTCCATCCGGCTATCACGGCAACGCCGCCACGGGAGACGGCGCTACCACGATACGCTATCATTTTCCCACTCTCCCTCTCCCCGTCCCTCCACCCCGCCCCCTCCCTTGACTCGCCGGTATAAAAAGGTAATATGCACAAGTTGATTTGCGGTCGTTCCAATCCAGGGATTTCATGCCGGTCGAAGAGTTCGAACCGAGCCTGGGCATATCTTTCCCTGGCTCGCTGGAATGACTTTAAAAGACTTGTTATCGCATAAAAAACCTTACCGGTTACGTCGGAATGGGTTTTTCCTGTCCTTACGAAAGGCATGAAAATGGACGAGCATCTCAGGGGCCTTCTTGAAAGGGTTCAGGACGGCCGGATGGATCTGGATGCGGCCATGCTCCAGTTGAAAAAACTCCCCTTTGAGAATTTGGGTTACGCCAGAATCGACAACCACAGGTGTCTGCGCACGGGTGTCCCGGAGGTCATATTCTGCCAGGGGAAGACCCTCGACCAAATTCAGGGCATCGTGCAGAAGATTTCACAAAACCACGCGAATATTCTGGCCACCCGGGCGGGACGCGAAGTCTATGAAGCTATTCGTGAAGTGAGTGTGGCCTGCGAATACTTCGAGATGGCCCGAATCGTTGTGTGCCGCCCTGAACCGGTTGAAAAGAGAGGGAGCATCGCCGTGGTGAGTGCGGGGACGGCGGACATGCCCGTCGCCGAAGAAGCGGCGGTTACGGCCGAGGTGCTCGGCAACCGGGTCACGCGGCTCTACGATGTGGGAGTCGCCGGAATTCACCGCCTGCTCAATGTGTATGATGAGTTGTTTGAAGCCAATGTGGCGGTGGTTGTCGCGGGCATGGAGGGAGCCCTGGCCAGCGTGGTTGGCGGGCTGGTATCGTGTCCCGTAATTGGAGTACCTACCAGCGTCGGCTATGGCGCAAGCTTCGGTGGCATTGCAGCTCTGCTGAGTATGCTCAACAGTTGTGCCTCGGGGGTGTCCGTGGTCAATATCGACAATGGTTTCGGCGCCGGGTATCAGGCCGGGCTCATCAATAGAATGGCTCTAAAGAACGCGGGTCCTGAACCGGGCCTCGAAGAAGCCGGGCGCACACCCGAAGTCTCGGCGGCCTGAGAGCGGCTGGAAGAGCCTTTTGCATGGAACGGGGAGCAAATAATTGAGGATTGCCTATTTCGACTGTTTCTCAGGAGCCAGCGGAGACATGATCCTGGGGGCCCTCATGGACGCAGGGCTGAGTGTCGAACGGCTAAGAGACGAACTCGCCAAACTCCGGCTTTCGCATTACGAGTTGAGAGTGGAAAAGACGATCAAGAAAGGGCTTGGCGGAAGCCGGGCGCTTGTTGTCGTCGACGACCACCATCATCACCATCATCGGAACCTGCATCATATAGAAGAAATCATCGCAACGAGCGGCCTCGATGACACCGTAAAACAACAAAGCCTGAAAATATTCAGGCGGCTGGCGGAAGCAGAAGCCAAGGTGCATCAAACGACCGTCGATCTCATCCATTTCCATGAGGTAGGCGCCATGGACTCGATCATCGATGTGGTCGGAGGCGTCGCCGGTTTAGCGCTCCTTGGGATCGAGAGGGTCTATTGTTCGCCGTTTCACGTTGGGACCGGGACCGTGGAGTGCGCCCATGGGATACTGCCCATACCGGCCCCTGCTACTGCCGAGTTGCTAAAGGGCAAACCTTTTTATTCCACGGGCGTTGCGGGCGAACTCCTGACGCCCACGGGAGCGGCTATACTTACGACGATTTCTTCCGGTTTCGGACCATCGCCGGCGATGACCATGGAACAGATCGGGTATGGGGCGGGAACGGCCGATCCGGATATCCCCAATTTGCTCCGCATCATTATAGGAGAGGCTCGGGATGACCTGGGCTATGGCAAAGAACAGGTAGCCGTCCTTGAAACCAACATTGACGACATGAACCCTCAGATGTACGATTACCTGATAGGTGGAATGCTGGACATGGGGGCTTTGGACGTCTTCCTGAGCCCGGCCCAGATGAAGAAAAACCGGCCGGGAACTCTTGTCACCGTCATCTGTCAGCCGTACCTCCTGGAGCGCTTCGCTGACTTTCTTCTGCGTGAAACCACTTCGATCGGGCTCAGGTGGAGACTAGACAACCGCATCACGGCCCGAAGGACAATCCGCGAAGTTCAGACGCAATATGGGCCTATAAAGTGCAAAGTGGCCGGAACTAACCACGGCATTATCAACATCTCTCCGGAATATGAGGACTGCAAGCGCGTTGCCCTGGGGAAAAAGATCCCCCTCAAGGAAGTAATGGAAACGGCTAAAGCTGCTGCTTTGGCAATTCGTAGCGAGCAATAGGAATTCCACCTCTATGTTCAAAGCCGGAACGGTCGCCGTCAAAGAAAAGTTCTCTTTCGAAATGGGCCGGAAGATGGGAAGGGACCTTGTAAAGAGTCTCGGGGACACGCCCCGCGCGGCGTGGCTGTTTTCATCTCCCGGCAGGGGACTTCAAGAGTTGCTTGCAGGCGTTGCGGACACCGTTGGCACCGATATCATCGTCGGATGCACGACTTACGGAGAGATCTCCGGAACCGGCTTTAGTAGCGGTTCGGCAGTGTTGGGAGGAATCGCCACCGACAGGATCGACTTTCACATTGCGTCGGCTAAAAGGCTTAGCTTTAACACCGAGGCAGCGGGAAGAGAACTCGCAGGGAAACTACCCGACTCGGTCCGGTATGTTCAGGTCTTCTCAGACGGCCTGACAGGAAACGGCAGCGCCATTCTGCGTGGGATGAGTTCACGGCTTGGAGAGAACGTTATCATTTGCGGGGGAGCGGCAGCGGACAGTGACAGGTTTCTGCGCACCTGGCAATTTTACGGCCCGGAACTTTTATCGGACGCAGTCGTGGCCATCGGTTTTTCAGGTGACTTTAAAATAGGTTTGGGCGTTCAAAGCGGATGGTCTCCCATAGGCATCGCGAGGCATGTGACGCGCTCATCGGGGCATGTCCTCTACGAACTCGACGGCCAGCCTGCGCTGGATGTCTACAAGCGGTTTTTCGGCAAGCACGTTGAAAAACTTCCGATGGTCGGCATCGAGTATCCGCTTTGCCTGCTGGACCGCTCGGATCCCCTTGAGAACCCTGACTACAGCATTATCTTACGGGCGTCGGTTTCGGTGAACCCCCAGGAGGGCTCCGTAAGTTTCTCCGGCGAAATTCCGGAGGGGTCCATGGTCCGTCTCACCTGCGGCGACCCCAAGTCTACCCTTGAGGCCGCCGAGAGGGCCGCCAGGATGGCCCTCCTCGACCTTGGGGATTGCGATCCGGCTTTGGTCTTCTTTTTTTCGTGCATGGCGCGAAGGATTGTCCTGGGCAGACGTATCCAGGAAGAAGCGGAAAGGGTTCGCGGGCAGATCGGCATCGAAGTGCCGCTCCTTGGATTTTATACTTACGGCGAGTTCTGCCCCACCAAACGCGGCGGACCGAATCTCATCCACAACGAAACGGCTACCATATCCGTTCTGGGATTTCAGCGGTGACTAACGTGAAACGCTCGCGGCGAGAAGTTGCCGATACCGAAGAAATGCTGGTGACCTCTGAGCGCAAGATAGATATCCTGACCTATCTTCTAAAGGAGGCCAGCGCGGAATTCGAACGCTCGCTTGCCAAGGTAACGGTATCTGAAGCCAACTTTCGAGCCATATTCGAAAACGCCCCTGAAGCCATCTTCGTTTTAGACGAAATTACCCGAGAAATCCTGGACTGTAACCCCTTTTTGATCGACTGGCTCGGATACAGTCGAGACGAATTCCTCTCGATGCGCTACGACGACATACTCGAGGCCGACACTGCCGACATCGAGGACAACGTACAAAAGATCCTGCTCAACAAAACGATGCGAGCCCTGGACCGCTGTCTTGTAAAAAAAGACGGGACCCTCGTGGATGCGGAGGTAACCGGCACGACAATGGAGTACCGGGGCAAAGGCTGCCTTGTCATCCTGGCCAGGGACGTTACCGAACGCAAGAGGGCCCAGGACGCTCTGCTTCAGAGCGAACAACGCTTCCGCGACATTGCGACACATCTTCCCGATTGGATATGGGAAGTCGATCGGGATTGGACGTATACTTACAGCAGCGTGGGAGCTGAAAAGATTCTGGGCTACAGTGCCCGTGAGGTGATCGGAAAGCCAATCTGGCAAAGGATGCCCAGGGCAGACAAAATAGCCCTCCTGAAAGTGCTCTCGACGCCCGAGCAACGACCCATAGCGTTTAAACTCTTCGAAAGCAGACGGCGACACCGCGACAACCATATTGTACATCTTGAATCCAGCGGGGTCCCGCTGTTCGACGATTCGGGCAACCTGACCGGCTACCGGGGTATTCACCGTGATGTAACCGAGCGCAAGCAACTCGAGGAGTTTTCGAGGTACAAGGAACTATTCGAGAGCGTCAGCGACCCGGTGTTCATCCTCGATTTCAAGGGTAGATTTCTTGAAGTCAACGACATAGCGGTAAAACATTTGGGTTATCCGAGAGAAGCCATTCTGACGATGAGGGTCGAGTCCCCGGCTTGGGACAGACAGCGTGAAAAACTGCTGTCCGGGCAGAAAATGAAAACCGGAGAAATCATTCAATTCGAACTGGAAATGGCGAATCGCCAGGGAGATCTGATTCCTTTTGAATTTCACGCCAAACCCATCGTCTATAAGGGACAACCCGCGGTATTGAGCGTTGGGCGCGATCTAAGCATGCGCCGGAAACTCGAACAGGCACTGGTCATGACTGAGCGCCTCTCGGCTGTGGGGGAAATGGCGAGCGGAGTTGCCCACAATTTCAACAATCTGCTTCAGATGATCCTGGGGGCTGCGGATGCAGCTGCCGTGCAACTGGCTTCCGGCAAGACAGGAGATGCCGCTCAAGCCATAGCCAAGATTCAGGAGGCCTCGCAACTGGCGGCCGAGGTGGTCAGGCGCATAAAGGATTTTACTCATTCTCGAGAAAATGATTCCGGTGACAAACGGACATCTATCGATTTAGGTGAGCTTTTGAGGGAAGCCGTGCAACTGACGGAACCTCTTTGGAAGGACCTCCCGGACTCGAGAATGTATATCGTCAACCTGCTCCATACCGATAGATGCTTTGCACTGGGCAAACCGTCCGAGATCTATGAAGTTATCGTAAATCTTATAAGGAATGGTCTTGAAGCGATGCCGCAGGGGGGGGCGTTGACCATTTCAGTCGAAGCTGCGGACGATAAGATTTACCTCAACCTTTCCGACACCGGACACGGTATACCCCATGAAAATCTGCAAAGGATTTTTGAACCCTTTTTTACAACCAAGGGGTCAAAGGCCAGCGGCCTGGGACTTTCTTCCAGCTATGGGATTATCAAACGGCACCAGGGTGAAATACGAGTTGAAAGCAAGGTGGGCCGCGGGACAACTTTTACGATGATCCTTCCGCGCGCGGAGAAACCCCCTGTTAAAGAAATAACCCCGGCCGTACGCTCTGAGAACAATAAAATAAGTTTCCTCATGGTAGATGATGAAGTCAATATCCTGAAAGCCATGGAAATGTTTTTTGAAGATAGTGAAGTAGAACTCGTAACATGTCGAACGGCACGGGAAGGTTTTGAGGCATTCGAACACAACCATTTCGATGTGATTTTATGCGATCTGGGCATGGATGACGTGAACGGATGGGAATTTGGAAAGCTAATCAAAACCTACTGCCGGGAAAACGGCCTCACAAGACCCCCTTTTTTACTCTACACGGGGTGGGACAGACAGTTCGACTCCGCCAAGCTCGAGGAGAGCGGAGTGGATCGTGTCGTCATCAAGCCTGTTCCCTGCAATAAACTTCACCGCATTCTTCAAGAGATGATCAGCGCCGGGGGCACTGCAGAATCGGGCACATCGGATCACCCGAAAGGATAAAGCTCCCGGGAACCGGGCTGGTCTGCCGTTTCCGCGGTGCAGTCGCTTCCCGCTTCCCGTTCCTTATCCTGTCACAGGGAGGCAAACCCCTCACGCAGAAGAGAATCCCGGTTAATCATTCCCTTGAACCTGCCTTCCGCATCGATCACGGGAAGGCGTTTGATAGCTCCCTTCAGCATGAGCTGGATAGCCTCCGATATCGAGGCGTCCTCACGAACCGTCACGGTGTTGGTGTTCATGATTTCCGCTGCCGTCCTTGCACGCAGATGTTCCCCCAACTCCCTGTTGCGGCGGCCCCGCTCGGTGAAAGGGAGCTTGCTGGCGAAGTAATCCCAGATTCCGGGATAACGGTCCGAAAAGGCGATCAATAAATCATGATCGGAGATGAGCCCAAGGAAACGTCCTTTTTCGTCCACAACGCAGACACGTTGGATATCGTTGCAGTCAATGACGCGCATCACTTCTTCAATGGTCGTATCCGGGAGCACACAGTGCGTATCCCGGCGCATGATATCGGAAACAAAGCGCAGGCCATCCACCAGGACATGCTGTTTATGGAATGCCATCCAGTCGGGACATTCCTTCATAGCGGAGCGAAATACATCCACGCGTGAGATAATTCCAACGAGCATTCCCGAACCGTCGACTACCGGGAGACGCTTCAGGTTCTTCTCGAGCATGATGTGCACGGCCTCTGTCACCATTTTGTCCTGTTCTATGGTAACCGCAGGCTGCGTCATTATCTCGCCTGCCTGCTTCGCAGCCAGGGTTTCAAGCGTGACTCCCACCCTCTCACGACCAGACTCAGCCAGAAGTCCAAGCCGCATGGGCATGCCAGCCTTGTATATCAAGTCTCCCTGGGAAATGACCCCGACGGGGCGGCCCTCCTCATCGACCACGGGAAGTGCAGTGAAGTCATTAGACGAGAGAAGGATCCTCGCCACTTCGTCCAGGGGCGTTTTTGCGCCGACTTTCTTTGGATTAGCAGTCATGATTTCACGAACCCGGGTATGCCTTGGCAAGAGGCGGCCCCGGGTTTTGTGGGATATGACCTCTATGTCCCTGGTCGCTACGATGCCGTCCGTAACCATTTCTTCCACCACGGGAAGCAGACGGTCGAATTCGGAAGCCGGTAAGATGATGGTTACGTGCAGAGGCATGTTATAGGAAAGGACTTCCAGACTTCTGGTGGCAACTTCCCCGCTCTCGTAGGAACCCTCTATTCCCCTCGTAACCATGCACCGCGCTGCGATTTTGAGATCGCTCATGTGTTGGACTATGGCGCTGTAGACGAGCTTCCCCTGCCACCTGGCCTCCTCACTGGTGAATATCTCGATGACTTTGTACTGCAACATGGCAGGCTTCTCCTTCCAAGGTGGTCTGTATGTAGACACAATATCATCACTTGCGGTGGGCTGGTCCGGAGCAACTTATCTCAATCGGCCAACCCACATCCCCAGGAAAACAAGGGCCGCGCCAACCACATTATTTGATAGAAAATTTGCCGCCGTGGTGAAATCGGTTCCCGCACGCATGGAATTAACGGTCTCGAGAGCGTAAGTCGAAAAGGTCGTAAGACCCCCTAGGAACCCAGTCATAAAAAAGAGCCGCATCGAAGGATTCATGATGCTGAAGCCTTGGTCAGCCAGAGCAAAAGAGAGGCCGATAAGAAAGCAGCCGGCGAGATTTACGATGAGTGTTCCAAACGGGAACCTGCTTCCGAAAAGCCATACAGCCATGAGCGAAACGCCATAGCGGGAAAGTGATCCAAGGCCTCCGCCTGCCATAACAAGGAGAATCTTCAGCATCCATCCATCCATCCGAGCGACCTCCAATTTGCGCCAAAATTTCCATGCTTGTGCGTGGGATGGCAAGGGCTTTCCGAGAGCCATCGAGTGAACTCCAATTCGCGCCACAAATTCCATCTCCTCCCTGCTTTGAGCAGGCCTCATGCCAGGTTTCCGCACGGATTTGCGCTTTTCTAATTTTCTCCCCACGGGATCACTCCTTAAGACAGGAACCGTTCTTTGCGAGTGTAGCCTGGCGCTCGGGCAGGTAGATGATAATCTCGTGCTCCAACAGATTTTGCAGAGAAATAGTCATCCGTTCGATAGTGAGAAGTTATATCCCGGAGATTGAGCAAACGCAAATAACAGCACACTTCGGGACAGGGTTGCCCGGGAGGGTTGCTAAAAGAGGAAAAACAGGTGCGCCTTTTTTCAAGCAGCATCAGACGGGGAGTTGCCGAAAAGCGTGAGGTTAATATCGGGAAGTCAGGGTGCACCGCGCTGTCACCTGAAGGGGCATGAAGTTGGCGTCGATGGTAAAGTAGAGGGCCTCGAAATTGATTTCGAGGCCCTCTTGATAAGCTACAGGAATTTTGAGAAAGTGTCATACAGGAGCGAGGTGGAAAATTCAAAGCCAGTTGAACGAATAAACAAAACTAGAAGCCAGGTCCCTGTTTGTTTTCGATTTTTCCGGCATGCCCGTCTTTTATTTCCCTGTATTCTCTGCGCCTCTGTAGTGAACGCATACGAAACCTGAGATCAAAGAAACAACATTTGAATCCATCCGGACTCACAGTATGAACCCGAAAATGCTAAATTACCGAGGCGCGGCATCCGCTTTTGACGGTACGGCACCCCGGCTGTTTCAACCTACATTGCCCACTTGTAGATGTTGATAACATCATCAAGTTTCGGGCAGCGTGGGTTGGTGAATCCGCAAGCATCTTTCTGTGCGTTTTCGGCCATGGTCTTGAGGTCTTCTTCCTTCACGCCAAGTTGCTTCAAGCCGGTCGGGATTCCGACATCAGCGGACAGGGTCCTGATAGCTTCCAGGGCTATTTCGGCCGCTGCACGCGGGGACATGCCCTCTACGTTTTCGCCCATAGCCTTAGCTATGTGGACGAAACGGTCCATCTTTCGCGATCAAATTGAATTTCTCAACCCACGGAAGCAGGATGGCATTGCAAACACCGTGAGGCAGATTGTAGAAACCGCCCAACTGGTGAGCCATTGCGTGAACATGACCGAGGCTTGCGTTGTTGAAGGCCATGCCGGCCAGGTATTCCGCATATGCCATCTTGTCGCGTGCTTCCATATCCTAGCCGTTGGCTACCGCAGGACGCAGATATTTGGCGACCAGACTCAATCGCCATCAATGCGCATGCATCGGTAACGGGCGTAGCGATTGTGGAAACATAGGCTTCAACAGCGTGGGTCAAAGCGTCCATACCGGTAGCGGCGGTCAATCCCGGAGGCATACCGGCCATCAGCAACGGATCGTTGATAGCGATGTTGGGGGTAACGCGCCAGTCAACAATGGCCATCTTCACCTTGCGAGACATATCGGTGATGATGCAGAAACGGGTCATTTCACTTGCGGTACCCGCCGTGGTGTTGATCGAAATGAAAGGAGGCATCGGCTTGGTGGATTTATTGACGCCTTCATAGTCGTGAATTTTGCCGCCGTTCCGGATGCAAGTAAGCCAATGCCCTTGCCGCAGTCATGCGAGCTACCACCACCGAGGGATCAATGACGTCACAACCATTGTCTTTGTATACCTTAATACCATCATCGACATTTTCGTCGGTCGGATTGGGAACTGCTTCGTCGTAATATTACCGGATTGATTCCGACTTCTCTTAGCATCGCAGCAAGCTTCTCGGTGAGGCCAATCGCGGTGATGCCCTTATCTGTTACGATAAGAGGCTTGGTCATGCCCAGCGCCTTAGCCTGTGCGCCGAGTTCTTTGTGTGCGCCAATACCCATGAGAGTTACAGTCGGAATAAAAAAGCCGTATACTTGGTCTGCTAATGCCATCGTATTGCTCCAATCCTTATAAAGTGTATGGAAACTTTGGCCCGCTCGTATGCGCTCACAACAGAGGCGCCGAGAACACTGACAAAATAAAACGGGCATACAGGAAAAACCGAAAACAAACAGTGACCTGGCTTTTAGTTTTGTTTATTGGTAAAATTATCTATTTCCACTTGTTTAGCTGATGACTTATTCCTGCTGCGGCTCTCCTTTCTGTGTAAATTCCTGACAGTTCTAACCGCTTCTTCCCCGAACCCATGCCCCCGCCTCCGGCAGCATTTCGAAATCTACGGGCCGATCACACTCGTCGCCGTTATGAGCAATAGCCAAGAACCTCAGACGCGGCCCCTTAGTCTTTTGCTCTCGTCGTCACAGGAAAATCCTCTGAAGAAATCAATCTTATCTCTTATAAAATAACGGGATTGCCTAGATTTAAACTTGCCGGTTGAGAAGCAATGAAATTAATGCAACAAGGAATCAACCGAACAATTCCCACCACCTTCATAGTGGCTTGGGTGTCACATCAGTTAAACGTAGTATTTCTTAAATTGAGTTTCTTGTCAAGTGTTTTTTGCAACTGACGTTGCTTCCTCTTCCCGGATCGGTAGATGAGTTTCAAAAACATCGGACGCGAATGCGCATTTTGCGGAAAACCGGCCGCCCAATTGGTTCTTTCCCGGATTTTCATCGATTGCCACCCATGCTGCGCGTCTAACCTCTTCATCCGGTTTCCTTCCCCACACCCAAGGCACAAATTCCAAGGGCCGGTTCGTTCTCCGCGCAATATTTTCTCAGGTAACCTCGGTTGCTCAAAATAGAAAGATTTCGAACATCTCGATAAGAGCAATATGTGTGCCACTGGCAAATCTACCATGGCAATTCTTTTACCCCGCCTGCACTCGGGGACATCCGCCAGAAGGTCTGACGATGCCGGTTGTGTTGCGACAAAAGACTACTGAGGGATGGCCACAAGGACGTCTCGTGAATCAATGGCGTATCTATTATTTTGTTCCAGAGCCCGGCAGCAAATTTTAGCGGCAAACTGCGGGCCGACTTTGAGGCAAATAACCCCACCGACGAAGCCGGTTTATCGAATAACATCTTGAAACATATCCTCAAAGCGAATAGTGGGGTCGGCTGGGGCATACGATTTTGCGGTGATGGGCGCCCATTCCCTTGTTCAACACTGGGAGACAGGGCACTTAGCGGCATTCACAGAGGTTGCGCCGTGAGGGCCTTTTGCAATCTTTTTCTGAACAAAGAGAGCCGCAGCAACCTGTGCAGATCCAGGAGACGAGCCTATCCGGAACTCATCGAGGGGTATTTCCCCCTTGAGGTGGTATGCATTTTGCGTTAATAATACGCTTGAGGCCCAAAATCAACTAGCTGAAGCCTATTCTTGAGTGTATAATCGGTTCCGAACGTTAGAATCTTGAAACTGATCGATGAGTAATACATTAATACCCCTTTCTTTGGCCGGCCGAGAATAGTGGCGCATCTCGACCGCCTTGTCTTAAAAGACCGGGCAGAGCCAAAGATGCCCTTCCTTACCGTATACCCCCCCACCTCGGCGGCGGGGTGGCTTCCCAGTGTTGTCCTGTCCTCCGGGTGGGCAGAACGAATATAGCATCGTCTTGTTTTAGAGAAGCTGGTTTCTCTGGTTTGCGAGGTCTCAAAACCAACTGACTTTTTCTTAATTCTGGTCTGGACACCGGGGGCAACTATACACTCGCCCTCGATGAATTATGCCCGTCTTGGAAATCCCACTGAGTAAAGTGAGGAAAATATGTTGAAAGAGCAACGGTTTCACGAAGGTGCGCGATACCACACGCCATGCCTGCTCTGTTCAACAAACAAAGGGGGTGAGTACAGGCACAATTGGGGATTATGGAAAGAGGTGAGATCACAAAGCTTATTGTATTGGAGATGTAAAGTGTAGTGTTAAACTTCTTTTGAGGGAGCAGAAAAGATGGCCGAAGAAAATACTTTCAATATTGTTAATCAAGCTGTTGCCGATCCCTCCACGGTAGGATTGGCGAGTTTCGGTATTGCTCTTTTTACCTTGAGCTTTATGAACGCCGGTCTTGTCGGTCCTAACGCGCTTAGCATTATTATTCCTTTAGCTTTGATTACCGGTCTGATCCATTTCTTTGCATGTTTGAGCGGCTTTAAGAAAAACGAGCTTTTTACTGCCCTTGTGTTTGGAATTTACGGCATGTTTTGGGTTGTTTACGGGCTGATGCAACTCGGTTCTGTGCTAAAATGGTATGTAATCGATGCCAATACCCTTTTGGTTTTTTTAATTGCATATACTATAGTTACCCTTTATGTGCTCGTTGCTTCGCTTGTCACAAACAAGGCTGTCATACTGACATTGATAGTCCTGCTTGCTGTGTTCGTGTTGCTCGACCTCGGGTTGTCGGTGTCCCCCGGCTGTGTCGCGTTGGCGGGATATGTGGGAATTGTCGATGGTCTTTTGGCTCTTTATGTTTCGGCGGCTGGACTGCTGGGTGCCCTCTATGGCCGAACTGTCCTCCCGGTAGGCCCGGTTGCCTGATAGATATTCTTCAACTTCATTTGCAACCGAGACTGATGACATTCAGCATTAGCGGCACCAATTGCTAATAACTCTCTGCCTGGTTGCCGTACGGTGTTTTGACCGTGCCGCGACCAGGCGTTATAAAATCAGAGTGATTGCCGGAAGCGACCATCCCGAGAGTACGTAAATACTCTGCAAACCCATATTCGTATTTTCGCCAGTCAGGACAATGGTTACCTCAAGCGCAGTACTGGACCGAAAAAGAGGGATGCCCGTAATCCGCTCCCTCCGGTAAGAAATCCGATCCAACACAAACTACAAAAGAGCGGGAGAAGCGTGATGCCAAAATATTTGATCGAACGAGAAATCCCGGGAGCCGGGAAGCTGTCGCAACAAGACCTTCAGGCCATTTCACAGAAGTCCTGTGGAATCCTCAATGAAATCGGACCCGAAATCCAATGGGTTGAGAGCTTTGTCACCCCCGATAAAATCTATTGTATCTATATCGCTCCCAACGAAGCCTTGGTCCGCGACCATGCCCAGAAGGGAGGGTTTCCGGCCGACCGGGTGTCTCAAATACTCACTATGATCGATCCGACGACGGCTGAGTAAATGTGTTCTTTCAAGTATCCTCCGATGGCAGGTCTCCGGAAAAAGGATGCGCCGGGTATCCGGAGGCAAGGTCGCCGCGCTGTCATCTGAAGGGTATGGAACCGGCATTAGTGGAAAAGTGGAGGGCCTCGGAATCGATCTCGAGGCCCTCTTGATAAACTACAGGAATTCCGGGAAAGCATCACGCGAACGTGACGTGCAAAACTGAAAACCAGTTGAACGAACAAACAAAACTACGAGCCAAGCCACTGTTTGTTTCCCGAGCGTTTAGCGCCCTGGCTGTTTCAGCCTACAGTGCCCATTTGTAGATGGTTATAACGTCATCGAGTTTCGGGCAGCGCGGGTTCGTGAATGCGCAAACGTCCTTCTGTGCGTTTTCTGCCATGATTTTGAGGTCGACTTCCTTCACTCCAAGTTGCTTCAGGCCGGCCGGGATTCCAACATCAGCGGAGAGCTTCGAAATAGCTTCCAGGGCTTTCTCAGCCGCTGCACGCGGGGACAGCCCCTCCACGGGTTCGCCCATAGCTTTGGCAATGTCGACGAAACGGTCAACCTTGGCGATCAAATTGAATTTCTCCACCCACGGGAGCAGGATGGCATTGCAAACACCATGCGGAAGATTATAGAAACCGCCCAGTTGATGGGCCATCGCGTGAACGTGGCCGAGGCTTGCGTTGTTGAAGGCCATACCGCCCAGGTATTCCGCGTACGCCATCTTGTCGCGTGCTTCCATATCCGAACCGTTGGCTACCGCGGGACGCAGGTATTTACTGACCAGCGTAATGGCCATCAATGCGCATGCATCGGTAACCGGCGTAGCGATTGTGGAGACATAGGCTTCAACAGCGTGGGTCAATGCGTCCATGCCGGTGGCAGCGGTCAAGCCCGGGGGCATACCGACCATCAGCAACGGGTCGTTTATGGCGATATTGGGGGTAACCCGCCAGTCAGCAATGGCCATTTTCACTTTGCGACTTGTATCGGTTATGACAGCGAAACGAGTCATTTCACTCGCGGTACCTGCTGTGGTGTTGATCGAAATGAAAGGAGGCATCGGCTTGGTTGACTTGTTTGTCTAGTGTTTTCGGCAACTTATATCCACCTCCTCGAATCGGCGGAGTTGTTTCAAGGACATCTGACGCAGACTGCGTACTTGCGAAAAACTGGTTCCCCAGGCGATTTATTCCAGCTTTTTTTCAATCGCCTGCCGGACCCAAAAAGAAGGATACCCATCACTGTCTCCCTAGTGTATATGGAAGTTGGACGAGGGGTCGGCCTGACCGTTCGCCGAATGGGCATGCCAGGGCATTTTATCCCTGACCGGCCTTTACGCGCACGAGGGCCGAAGTCTCACAATCCGTTTTACGGGGGCGTGGTCTTCCACAAAAAGGAATGCCGTCGGCAGGGTCGCCGTGCAGAGGAAAGTACTCAAACTATTCGTGAGTGGGTATGATCCGATCAACACCAAACTATAATAAGCAGGAGAAGCGTGATGCCAAAGTATTTGATCGAACGAGAGATTCCAGGCGCCGGGAAACTGTCGCAACAAGAGCTTCAGGCCATTTCACAGAAATCTTGTGGAATCCTCGGTGAAATTGGACCCGCAATCCAATGGGTTGAGAGCTTTGTCACCCAGGATAAGATCTATTGCGTCTATATCGCACCCGACGAAGCTTTGGTTCGCGATCATGCCCAACAGGGAGGGTTTCCGGCCAACCGGGTATCTAGAATAGTCACTATGATCGATCCAACGACAGCTGAGTAATGCGGAAATGCTTGATGGTTACGGCAGGCCGACAGGGCCTGCCGTAATTATTTTAACAGTCATCAATCCGACTTGGCGAAATCGAATCCATTTTCAACCAGCAGGGCCTTTGCTTTGTCATAGACACCCGTCACCAGGCCCGGACATCGCGCCCTCCGGTTCCTGGGATCGTCTGCCATAATGTCGCTGCACCGGATGCCGCCATACATTTCACCGAACTGCACGGAGAACCAATCGACCAATTCTGTAAGCATGAGGTTGAGTCTCGGATGTTCATCCTCATCGAGAGTCCCTCGTCCGGCGTAAAGCCCCAGGAGGCAGGCCCCACCCGTGAGAGCGCCGCAGACCTCGCCCGAGAACCCCATTCCCCCCGCAAGACCTCTCATAGCTCTGATGAGGTCGGGATCAGTCTTACCTTGAGCCTCCAGACCCATAAAGAGCAGGATTTGACTGCAATAAAATCCCTGCATGGTAAGCTCGACCATTCGAACGGTCTCGTTTGTCATGAGTATGATTCCCTATTTTTTTTCAGTTCGCGCGCACCAGTCGTTTAAAGGATTACCCCACCCGGGACCAGCTTGCCCCC
>CAWGZP010000141.1:0-10570 GCA_963826655.1 uncultured delta proteobacterium | reverse complement strand
ACCATTGTGCAAGCTGACCAGCGCCTGTCCTCTAAGATAGTCCAGGAAGGCAAGGGGACTGGGACGAATGAAAGCGGGTTTAAAAGAATCTGTGGCCTCATGTCGCTTCCGTGAAGCGTCGTAGTGCATGTGTGACGGGTGCTGCCCTCGATATTGATGAATGATGTTCTGGGCCATCTGGCGGGTGATGCCGAAGGTGAGGGCCAATTGTCCCGCCGTGAGACCGTCACCCCAAAAAAGCTCGGTTTCGATGTAGGCAAATCGCTCAATCAAACGATCAGGATTATCAACATTCATACAATTCCCGACTGTAAATATGTAAAATAAGTTTACACGTCTATATCTTGTTGGTTTAAATATTCTGCATTATGATCATCGTCACAAAAAAGGAGGATCATCTCATGTATCGTATACGTCTTTCGCTCCCCAGAGGACAAGAGGCAAGATACCGCAATCTGGACATTTTACACGACGCGCTTGTGAATGCCTGGACGGCGGCGGGTGTACCACCCGAAAGCGTTATCGGCCGGCGCGCCCGGCTTTGGCACTTTGCCGCCCTGGGTGGACGCCGCGGCGGGCAAAACTGGGTTCATACGTTGGTTATCGGGACCCCTGACCCGGACCTTGCGCAGTGCTTGGTGCGCATCGACCCAGCTCTGGTGGCCCACGCGCGGGCGATTACTTCGGAGACCGTCAATTTTAGCAGGGCAACCATCCTCCCCGACCCTGATCCCATAATGGCGGGACAGACAGCAATCGGGGTTGTGATGCTGTCGCCGCTGGCAATTTCCAGAGAAGACCGAAACGGCTCCGGGCCGCGCTGGCACACCATCCTGGACGGATTTGACCTTTCAGGCGCGGTCAACAAACGGTTGTCTCGGCTGGCTGCTCGCGCTGTCCGGCTCACTATCGAACCTGACAGGCTCTACCTGCGAACCACGCCGCGCCACGATACACTGGTTCGTGTCAAGGAAGGGCCGGGCGGGAAACCCGCCTTCGTCATCGGCATGCTTGCGCCTCTGGTCTTATCCGGACCCGATGAGGACATGAGGTTAGCTTGGTATGCGGGGATCGGCGAAAAAAACCGAAATGGTTTCGGAGCTATTGGACTAGCCGAGAAAGGGATCGGCCGATGAGTGAAAAAATCTGGACGGAAACAGCCGTTAATGCAGCGCGGAAAGTTTACGGGGCACTCCTCGAAGAAGTTGTTGAGCAACATGTGCTAAAAGACCGTGAGGACGTGCCCCTGGGAAAGGAAACCAGTCAAAAGCTTGAAAAGGGGCAGATAGCGCATCCTAACGTGGTCCGGCTCCTCACCATAAGTGGCAAAGGCGGTTTTGCCGGTGGCAATGTCGGCACGGAGAATCTCAACGCCCGGTTTTACAACATAACGCTGCTCGACCACCTTTTATCTACTGCCAGGGGGGCGATAGTTTTTTCATCCTTCGAGTGGTTGAACCAAAACCCCGGCATGGACACAACCACGCTGATGCGCAGGCTGCGGGTAATTGCCGCCATCGCCTTCCTACACGATCTGGACAAGGATTTGCAACTGCCACGAAACAGCCCGCTCACCGATGAAATGGTCGAGGAACGAATGGACCGTTACGGGCTGGACCCTTTCCTCACTGCCGTGGATATAGAGCTACAGCCGGACCAAATGCTTTACCTGATCGAAAAGGCGGAAGCTTCCCAAGCGCACCGGCACCCGCCCAAAGTACTGCCGCCGCGGGAGTTCGAATCCTTCCCTCTGTTCGTGCGCCTGGCGGACCAACTGGATGGCATCTGGTGTCTGGACGATCCGGTAAATGGCGGCCTCACCGGCGTGCTAAATCGGATCGGCAGCGACGAAAGCGTTCTGCGAAGCGGGTTTCTCAAGTCATGGAAGGCTGTCCGGGTATTTGATCCCCACCACCCGTTCCTGCTCGACGAACTGCAACGGCATTTGTCGATGGCATCGACAAGAGCCGGAGTGCCCCCGCTCATCGAGATTCATCGCGACGGTGAACTTTTTTTGCTGCTCCATGAGCAACACGCAGAGGCTGTCGTAGAAAAGGCGGTAATGCGACTTTGCGAAAAGCTCCCTTTCGGCCTGGCACTGGACGTATCGGTAGTGGGAGTTCCTTCTCTTTACAACGCAAGCCCCACGCACCGCGAGTTGGCTGGTTTTATCAAGACCTTAAATAGCAGAGACCTTTCAGAGCTTTTCAAGATAAAGACATCTCTCGTACCTGAGGTCATGCCGCGTCTGGACGACATGCTTGCCGTTTACGGGATTGCTCCCCGCTGGCCAAAGAGCATGCCCGGAGCCCTTGTGAGTCTCTACAGCACACTTGAAGGAATGGACGATAGGTTTAAGGAAGTGCTCTGCGAGACGGCGTACCTGGTTTTGTTGCTCAATTTGAAGATAGATGCAGGAAGCAAAAGCGGCATACCGGTCTATAACGAAAGAGAGCAAGCTGTACTGAACCTTTTGCCGGAGGCGCCTCCGGAGTGGCTCGCGAAAATCGGTCGAAAGAAACCGGATACCCCGGATCAATCGAGACGTACCCTTACTGCTCTCTGGGTAGCGGCACTTTCGCTGCAAGACCGCGAGCTGTGGGAGGCCGTCTGGGGCGATGGTGGGCTTCTGAAATGCTGGCTTGAAGGCGAGGGCGGCAAACCGGGAATGCGTCAGTATATCACTGGGCGCGGAGCCCAGGTGAGATCCGGGCTTGAACGTAGACTGACACAGCTTCTTGGTGGGCGCCGTGTCGCTCCCGAGGACGAATCCGCCGGTGGCCGCTGTATTTTCACAGGCGAACCGGCGTCATTTGATGAGCCAATTGATCAGGCGCTCGGGCTATATGGTGTGAAAGTCTCCGCCTTCTCGGGACGCGAAGGGCGCCCGGAGCTCATCACTTCAGAGCGCGCTCACACGATTGTAAGTGCCGCCTCGGTGGCCGAACATAAGAGACGGGCCAAGGTGCATGAGGAGGTTGGCGGTGCGGAAGAGGGTGTGCCCGCGCTCGTATCCTCGCCCACGACGAGCGGGCTGTTCGGCGGCTTGGCGCTCAAAGAAGATGAGTCTATACCTTCGATGTCAGTCTACGACCTGAATCGCCTGGACGTTAAAAAGGGACGCATCATACTGGAGACCGATATTCACCGTTGCCGCTTCCGGGTGGCGCGGCTCGAGCGTATGCCTGAAAAGCTCGCTGATCAGGTGAACAAGCTCCGAATGCTGCTCAAAGCCTGCAGGAGAATCGGTCGCCCGCTCCACATCTTTCGCGGATTGCCAATGCCGGAGAAGTCTTACTTTTTTTACGATGCCATGCCCCGAGCCCTTGTGGATCTTTTGGGAATGAATGCGTTACGGCTTGAACAGATCCCTTCGGCGCTAAAACGCCTCGAATTGGCACAACTGCTGCTCGAAGCCCAAGGCCTGGGGTATGACGCGTTCAGGCGCTATGTCAATCCGGAGACGCGCTTTGGGGCGATTTGCCTCGCATGGTGCCGGCTAAGAGACGGGGGGAAGGTGTCAAGGGACGTCCTTTTCGGTATTGAAATGGAATATCGGAGACATAAGGAGGAAAACAATATGAGTGAGCAGGACGGAGCGTTGGTAAAGTTCGGATTGGCGGCCGCAAGCATTCAGGAAAGGCCTTCACCGGTGGCGTCCGCAAGCGAGGAGTTGATGGTTCTCAGGGTGGCAATGGATGCTGTCACGGCTGCACGTCGTATTGGACAGGTGGATGAGGCGTCCCTGGTGTGTGCGGTTGCGGGGGAACTCGAAACCAACCTCACCCGGCGGAAGAAGACGTGGTTAACTCAGCCCGAGGCTTTACGCAAGCGGTGCCTGGACGTAGCGGAGCTCTTTGTGAAAGAAGTGTGGCATGGGGCACTTAAGGGGAAAACCCCAGGACAAAATGATTGGCGTGTGATGACTAGTATCTACCGCATGGCATTCGTTACGGCACACCGCAAGTAACCGACTTTGGCAGTCACAAAAAGAAGAGGAGGGTATCATGGAGAAGTTTATCCCTTATCTGGCAAATATCAATCAGCTCGTTGAAACCAGCACGGCCGACGAAAAGAACCAGTACATCCATCCCCGGCGCAAGAATCTTGGCTGCGTCAGCCTCGTGCTTATCCGGGAAGCTGTGGCGCCTGTCGTTTTTCGCAACCTGGAGCAGGAGATCACTGACATTGAAATTGGCGATGATATTTACGTTCGTGGCGTGCCGAACAAATTCAAGTATCCGGAACGCGGCCGGGGATTGCAAATCCTGCGAGCTTTCGGCGTAGGCGGACGTCTGCCGCAGAATAAAACGGTTCTCGTGAAGGGGCAAAAGCCTTCGGATGCCTATGACCTAAACACGCTGGTTTTCGGGGATTCGGCCAACCAGGAGAACCGGATACTCCCCGTGCGCACGGCCGTCAATTACTCCGACGGCCTGAGCTTGCTTCCGAAGCACCTTTGTGTAGAAGAAACCTTCCACAACCGGGCTTTCGAAGACGGCACCCTCTTCGATGCCGCAACGAAGCGTAATAGTGAAAATCTTTTCACCCGCTATTTCATCAAACCGGGAACACTCATGGTACAGGTGCTCTCCACTCAGGGATGCGTGCTTCCCAGGGAAGGGCTCGATCACCTCCTTCTGTCGGTCGGCCTCGCAGGCGCCTATGGAGGCCAGACAGGTGTAACGGGGGTGAACATACGCACTCACCTGGTTGGACTCTACGGAGCATGGTTCGAGCGAGCCGAGACTTCTCCCTATGAGATCGTTAAAAACCTGGACTGCGACAAGACTAACCCAGATGAGGTCGCGACCGCCATTCACACCCGGCTTGCCGCCGTTCATGAAACTGTAATGGATGCTGAAACCCTTAGTACCTACCAGAAGAAGTTGGTTGAGCGTTTCGAGGCGAGCGATGAGGCTCTGAGTTCCCAATACAAGGCGGCTGCTCAAAAAGTGGGCGAGCTCTTCGATAATTGGTTCGGAACGGGGAAATGACAATGAGCGTTCTTCCAATTGCAGTAGAGGCTGAAACCCTTACTCCTTTTGTCTACCACAGCCTGATGGTGCAGAGCGGAACCGCTACCCTGCCAGAGCTGATCGGCGACCGGGCAGCGGCATTCGGACTTGCAGTGACCCTGGGGATGGCTGCTGCGCGGGTGGGCCTTCCAGCCAAGGATTACAAGGGACATATTGGCGCCATGCCCTACCGCACCTCCGTCCTTGTAACCGGCACACCACGGTTGCTCCCACCCTTGGCAAGACGCCTCAACCTGGATGCTGAGGCCGGACTGCAGAAGAAAATCCAGGACGTTGCAAAAAAAGGCAACCTCAAAGACTTTTTTTATACCCAGGAAGTGCCGCCGGGGCAGGTGTTCCAGGGGGCCGTGTTCGGTCTGGATGGTTTCGATCCTTTTGCCGCTACCGACCGCGGCGAACTGGTCATCCGCATCGGCCTGCACCGGGGTGGTATGGTGCGCCTGCGCAAAGCCGGAAAGCCCGTGCAGCGTGTTAGGATCAACGCCGCTACGGCTTACCTTTTCGGGCGCGAACTGCCGGTGGAACGATACTGCCTCTATGATATCCAGCTCACTCCCTGGATGGAAATCGAAGAAGCTGCTGAGGAGGTTTCCCGGTGGAAGTAACCGTCAAACGCCATTGTGTCGTGCGGGACCCCCGTTCGGGACTCTCGTCCCTGCAACAGGAGCTTCTTGATCACCCCGCTCCGGTTCGCATTGCAGAAGCTCCCACCGGCGCAGGCAAGTCGTATGCATTCGAACGCGCCATGGCACGGGGCCAGAGGGTCCTCTTCATCGTTCCGACGCGGCGCCTTGCCCAGAACCTCCTGGCCGGGCTTTTCGAAAATCTTGTCCGCGACCACAGTTGGAGCGATGAAGCGGCGAGGGGAAAGCTTTCCCTGTGGAGTTCCGACGCCAGCGAGCAACTTCGGGCCGAAGGGGTTGTGAAAATCGGTGCCAGGCGCATCCGCGAGGTTTACTCTCTCGACCCGACACGGAGGGAGGGTGAGATGATTGTGGCCATCCCCGAAACGGTGAGCCATATACTTTTGCGCTTCCCCAGAGAAGCAGGGCAAACTGATGCCGGCGTCTTCGATCTTCTCTCCAATTTTGAACACATAGTGTTTGATGAGTTCCATACCATTTCACCGCGCGGGTTCGGCCTCGCGGGGCTGATCGCGAAGCTTGCCGCTGAAGCCGACGGGGTGAGGGCCAGGGTGAGTTTTCTCTCCGCGACTCCGCTTGACATAAGGCCCGTTCTGCGGCGACTCGAAGTTCCCGATGACCGGATAGTTGACCTTCATGAGAAACTGACTGACTCAGGTCGCGCGATTCATGGCGACGTGCACCTCATACTCCAGGAGGCATCACAGCTGATGCAACTGGTCGGCCGTCACGTCCAGGCTGTGAGGCGTGAATTGCTTTCGGGTAACCAGGTTGTAGTGGTCTACAATGCCTTGAGCGACCTTATCCTCCAGCGCTCCGCGATGCGTGAGGTCTTGCGCGAGGCGGGGGTCGGGCCTGGCCGGGCGCTTCTCATCAACTCGATCAGCGATTCCACGACCGGAGACGACGGATCGGATTTTTTCAGAGTCGGCCGCGAACAGCCGCCGGAAAAGTTCGACGTGCTGGTTGCAACCGCAAGCGTCGAGATGGGAGTGACTTTCCGGGCGAACCTGCTTTTCATGGAGCCAGGCTTCGAACCCATGAACTTCCTTCAGCGCTATGGTCGAGCCGCCCGTGGAGATCATGATGGGTGGGTCATTGTCCGCTGGGACGAAGGGATTGCTAAACGCCATCCCTGGCTGCGCGAGTTGCGGCGTTGGATGGAAGCGAGGGATGGGCATGAGGTGAGCATCGGTGAGCTTACCTCCATGCTGGGCCGTGAAGCCGCCCTTCGATTCAGTGGCGATCCCGGGGAGAATGCCATCCATTTCGGAAGGCTCCCCAACAGGGCTGCATATGCCTCGGGGCTTTACTGGAATGTTCTTATGAACCATTGGAGCAACCGGGGTGGACGTTGGGGGCACCTCAAGACTCACCAACCCAAGCCTGCGGCGCATGTTTACGCTCTGCTCCGGGAAGTGCGCACTATGGAACGCGATCCGATCTTCGGTCGCTTGGTTAAGAAATGGTGTGATGGGTTTGAGAAGGAAGCCGGGTCGATGCGTGATATTAGTGCCCGCGTCCGGTTGGTGGACGGACGCGGACGCGGCATGATAGTGCCGGAGCTGTTGCTGCGACGCCGGACCGACATTCTCGAAAAGTTTCCTCTGGTCTCTTCCGACCGGGATGGGATCGAGGAGGTGCATGTAAGCGGTGACCTGGATGACTGGATTAAGGAGGAAGGACGCTTCGTGGAGGCGAAAAAGACGGTGCTCTTTCCTCACAGGGAGTTCTCGGCACAAGTCCCCGACAACTCTTCCCTCGTAGACGAATGGTGCCGCATCCTGAATGACCGGTCTTGCTCCGATTCCGATGCTTGGGACGAGTATCCCGGAGCCATGGCTGCGGCCGAGAAACTGGTGCGCCTTACCGGACTGGTGGTGAGCTATGAAATGGACGTGGAATCTATCAGCCAGGTTCTATGAACGGGTTGACCGGCTGGGCCTTCACGGTCTGCACTTTCAGCACGTGGATCTCTGTGAGCGCCGCGCCTGGATGTATCTGCACAGGATCAACTTCGCCCAATGGTACGACCGTGTGGAACTCGGAACGGTCCGCCAGGAGACCAGCTACGCACGAGACCACAGCGTGCGGGGTCTTTTCGGTCTAGCTCCGGACCGAACAGATTGGGAGCGCCGCATTGTTTATGAAAATAAGGGAACGGGCGGGGCGGTTGATGCGGCCGACAACCAGACTGCCTTCTACGCAGTGATGCTATCCATTGCGACAAATGTGCGATGGCTGGCAATTACCCATGTGCTTTCAACCCGGCGTCCTCGTGAAGTTGAACTCGATGAACGGCGGCTTGGAAAATTATGGGAGGCTTCAGAGCGGCTTGAACGGCTTGCCGTCATGGAGAATGTTCCCAAGGTCCCGCGCATCCCCCTTTGCTCCACCTGTTCGGTGGCGCGTTTTTGTGGATACGAGTGATAGCATGGAAACTCTTTTTGTCTCGAAAGAAGCCCGGCTGAAGCGCCATGAAAACACTCTGAAGGTGACGGTAGGTGTAAAGTCGCGATCTTATCCAATTGAGAAAGTGCGGCATATCGTGCTCCTGTCGGAAAGTGAGCTAAACTCGCGACTGCTTTGTCTGTGCGGTCAGTACGGAGTAAGGATATCGGTTTTCGATTACTACGGATATTTCAAAGGGGCCTTCGAACCTATTGACCGAAATCCTTCGGGACGGGTTAAGCTGGAGCAGGCCGGGTCGGTATTGGACCATGAAAAGCGCATGGCTATCGCCAGGGAAATCGTGAGCGGAGCTGCCCACAACATGCAGGCCAACCTGCTCTACTACGCCTATCGTGGAAACGTTGACCTGGCTGTGACGCTGAAGGAAATGGCTTCTCTAGCGACCAGGATTGGCAAGGCGCCAGATCGTGCCCAACTGATGGGAATCGAGGGAAACCTGCACGAGGTCTACTACGCCGGGTGGAAGAATGTGGATCCGGCACTCGGTTTCGGGCCTCGCGTGCGACGCCCACCCAATAATCCGATCAACTGTCTGATTTCGTTCCTGAGCCAGATGACTTACACGGTTGTGCGCCATGAGATTTCCAAGACCCATCTGGATGAAACGCTGAGCTGGCTACACTCGCCGGGCAGCGGGCGGGCGTCGGTCAGTCTCGACCTTGCGGAACCTTTTAAACCCGTGCTCGCGGACGTCCTGATCTTTCGCATGGTGCGCAAGAAAATGATCGACGCGAACTGGTTCGAAGAACACGAAGGCGTGTGCCTTCTCACGGAAACGGGGCGAAGCCATGTGGCAGAGCAGTTTGCTGTTCGGCTTGAAGAGACATATCGCGACCGCAGTTTTCGGGAGTGGATTTACCGGGAAGCGCTCCAGATCGAGCGCCATCTCATGGGCGTGGCTGAGTACGAATCGTTTAAGCGAAAGGTGTGATCCATGTATGTCCTCATGACATATGACGTGGAGGCCAAACGAACTGAAAAGTTCAAGAAGTTGATGCGTCGCTACCTTGAGCACATCCAGTTCTCGGTATTCAGCGGAGACCTGTCTGAAGCTAAGCTCATGGAACTGCGGCGGGCCGTGAGCAGGCTGTTGCAGCCTGGGGAACTTGTGACGGAAGTGGTGGCGGCGAACAGGAACAATGTGCGAGTGGCAAATTTTGTGCGTAGCGAAAGCGGTAAGGGCGAAGCAAAGCGCATCGAGGATAATAGTCATACCAGCGACTTTAGCATAATTTAAAATGGCTGGCGTCGGTCGGTAATGAAGTACTGCCCACAGAGGTTCGAAGCGCGGCCATCAATGATTGCCGCTAGTTTTTTGGGCCACAGTCCGGTAGAGGATACACTCAGAGGGCATAAAATAAAGGGTTACCTCTCCCCATGCGGGGTTATGAGCTGATATTTCTGGCGACTCAGGTTACGCCGGCGTTCAGGTTACCTCTCCCCATGCGGGGTTATGAGTTGACACGTATGGGCGAGTCTCCTCGGCGGATGCGGTTACCTCTCCCCATGCGGGGTTATGAGATCAGGCAACGTGGCAGTCCGCCACATGTGCTCGACCGTTACCTCTCCCCATGCGGGGTTATGAGACTGACTGCGCGTAAGTATCCGAGATTGCTCGATGCTGTTACCTCTCCCCATGCGGGGTTATGAGATCATTCAGACGCGTGCCATGCCATCGGTGCAGAGCCGTAGTTACCTCTCCCCATGCGGGGTTATGAGACTAGTCTGGGATGGCCAGTCGATGACATCAGTACTGATAGTTACCTCTCCCCATGCGGGGTTATGAGAAAGTGCATCTTGAGCTCAGTCGTGCAGCTCCGATCGAGTTACCTCTCCCCATGCGGGGTTATGAGACATGACGGATGCCAGGAGCTTGCGGTTATGAGTTACCTCTCCCCATGCGGGGTTATGAGACATGCACGAAACGCAGTGCAATTCGACGCTTGATGTTACCTCTCCCCATGCGGGGTTATGAGGCTGCTGTGACCGCATAGATCGCAAGAAACAAATTTGGTTACCTCTCCCCATGCGGGGTTATGAGACTTGGAGAGTGGCTCGAGAAATCGTCAGGATATAGTTACCTCTCCCCATGCGGGGTTATGAGATGACGGCAGACGGGCATGCAATGGCCTGCCCAGAAAGTTACCTCTCCCCATGCGGGGTTATGAGATTAGTGCTACGAAGCCGTTCACTAGTATAACTTGTGGTTACCTCTCCCCATGCGGGGTTATGAGAACTCAAGTCTGCGTGACGACCTCCGACAATTGTCGTTACCTCTCCCCATGCGGGGTTATGAGATCACCGACCGTGACCCGGTCCTTGGCCCTGGTTACCTCTCCCCATGCGGGGTTATGAGCTAGAATGAGTACACCCCCAGATTTCGATGCAGTTACCTCTCCCCATGCGGGGTTATGA
>CAWGZP010000140.1:0-7048 GCA_963826655.1 uncultured delta proteobacterium | reverse complement strand
GGGGCTATCGTGGTGACGCAGCGCAACGGGGTGCCGATCCTGGTGCGCGATCTGGGCAAGCTGACCTACAGTCATCAGGAACGCGAAGGTATTCTGGGCAAAGACAACAACCCGGATACGATCGAAGGTATCGTGGCTATGCTCAAGGGCGCAAATCCTTCAAAGGTCCTGGAGGGCATTCATGCCAAGGTGGCGGACTTGGGTAAACAGCTCGGCCCCATGGGGGTGCGGATAGTCCCTTACATCGACAGGGACGATCTGGTACAGATGACGGTTCACAAGGTTTCACACACCGTGCTCTCGGGCATTGTGCTTGTCTGTATTGTGTTGATTGGCTTTCTGGGCAGCCCGCGCACCGCCCTCATTACCGCGGTGACGATACCCTTTGCCCTGGTTGTCGTCTTCATAGTGATGAACCTGACGAAAATGTCGGCCAACCTGTTTTCGCTTGGCGCGATCGACTTCGGTATTATCGTGGATGGCGCCATCGTGGTGACCGAGACCATACTGCGCCGGCGTGAGGCTAATCCGGCCGCAGGTCTCAGCGAGGACGACGTATTTTCCGCAACGTCCCAGGTGGCTCGGCCGATTTTCTTTGCCACACTTATCATTATCACAGCTTATCTCCCGCTGTTTGCCTTCGAGCGGGCCGAAGCAAAGCTGTTCCTGCCTATGGCTTACACCGTGGGCCTGGCCCTGCTGGGGGCGCTCCTGTGCACTTTTACCCTGATTCCAGGGCTCGCCTGCATGACCCTGCGCAAACCCCGGCCGGTCTTTTACAACCGCCCGCTCCAATGGTTGCAGCGCAGCTTCCGCCGGTCTCTCGATTGTCTGCTGGGCAGGCCCCAAATCGCCTGGATAGCTTGTGCCGCGGCACTGGCGGCCGTAGTCGGCCTGGGCATGACCACCGGCCGCGAATTTCTGCCCGAACTGGATGAAGGCGCCCTGTGGCTCCAGGCGCAACTGCCGACCGGCCTGTCGCTGGATAAGGCCAGCGAGATGGCGAGCGAACTGCGGAGCACCCTGCTCGAATTCCCGGAAGTATCTTACGCGATCACCCAACTCGGACGCAATGACGACGGAACCGACCCATGGACACCTTCCCACATCGAGGCCCCGGTCGGGCTGAAGCCTTACAACACCTGGCCCGGGGGCGAGACCAGGGAAGAATTTTTGCGCAAGGTTAACGCCCGCATGAAGGAGTTACCGGGATTTGACATCGGCATAAGTCAGCCGATTATCGACATGGTCTACGACGTTATCGGCGGGGCACACAGCCCCCTTGTCATCCGCATTTTAGGCGACGACTTCCACGAACTGCGCCGTATCGGCAATGATATCGTAAAAGTGCTGGAGGGCGTCCGCGGGACGGCTGAAGCTTCCATTTTTCAGGAACCCCCGATCCCCCAGATCGTCATCGACATCGATCGCGCGGCGGCGGCCCGCTACGGCATCAACGTATCGGACATCACCAACCTGATCCAGACCGGGGTTGGCGGAGCATCGGTCAGTACCGTTTATGTGCAGGACCGCACGTACGGCGTCACCGTGCGGTTCCCGCGAGCCACCCGCAACAGCCCGGAGGCGCTGGGCAATTTGGTGCTAAATACCGCCGGCGGTGCACAGATTCCGCTCTCACAGGTCGCCAAAATCGCACTCAAGAGCGGCGAGAGCACGATTACGCATGAGATGACCCACCGCGAATTGATCGTTCGAATCGACAACAGGGACCGCGCCCTATCCGATTACCTGGTGGAGGCCCAGCGCAAAATCAACCAGTCCGTGCAGTTCGACCATGATAAATACCACCTCGAGTGGGGCGGTCAATTCGAAAGCCAGCAACGCGCCCAGGCTCGGTTGACGCTGATAATGGGCCTCGTGCTGGCGCTGATGCTCGTGTTCCTGTTTGCCCAGTTCGGCAAGATGCGCCTGGCGATTTTGGTCCTGGGCGCGGTACCGCTTGCAACCCTGGGCGGTCTGATCGCACTGCGCCTCACCGGCGAGTCGCTAAACGTCGCCAGCGCCGTCGGCTTCATCGCGCTGTTCGGTGTGGCGGTGCAAAACGGCATCATCATGGTCTCCAATATCAACCGGGTACGCGATCAGGGCATCCCGCTCCGCGAGGCCGTCCTTTCCGGCGCCGTCGAGCGTTTCCGCCCGGTGCTGATGACCGCCACCGTAGCGACCGTGGGAATGCTTCCGGCGGCATTGGCCACCGGCGTCGGGACAGATGTGCAACGCAACCTGGCAACCGTCGTGGTGGGCGGCCTGATGATCGCCACACTGCTCACCCTGTTCATTCTGCCGGCCTGCTACTTTTCGCTGGAGCGCTGGATCGAACGCCGCGGAAACGGCAACGGGCCGGCGTTGAAAGGGGATGCATGAGCATGCGACGGGCATTTTTTCTTCCGAACGTAGGGTCCTCATTTCCCGGCTCCCGGACAGGATCGTTTTATGGGAATCGGGACCAAAAGCCGGAATCGAGTGAAGTTGCAGCCGTTCACACGCTGCGCGCCATGGCGATTGCCATCGTATTCACGGCTGTACTGCTTCTGACCGGATGCGCGGTGGGACCTGATTTCAAACAGCCCGCGGCGCCCGGGGTTTCAGTTTACACTCCTAAGCCTCTCCCTGAACAGACGGCCTCCGTCGAGGTCCATGGCGGTGAGGCTCAGCGCCTGGTACAACAGATGGATATCCCGGGGCAATGGTGGACGCTTTTCCACTCCGAACCGTTAAACGACCTGATCGAGCAGGCGCTCAAAACCAACCCCGACCTGGAAAGTGCACAGGCAGCACTGCGCGAGGCATGGGAAAACGTCTATGCGCAGGAGGGCTCGTTTTACCCAAGCATCGATGCAGGCTACAGTGCGACACGCCAAAAGACTGCCGGCTCTTTAAGCACCGCAACAGCCAGCAACACCTATATCTATAGCCTCCACACCGCACAGGTCACCGTAGCATACACACTGGATGCGTTCGGCGGCATACGGAGGCAGGTTGAGTCACTTAAAGCCCAGGCAGGCTCGCAGCGCTTTCAGGTCGAAGCGGCTTACTTGACCCTGACCTCGAACGTGGTCGCCGCGGCAATACAAGAGGCGGCTTTACGAGGTCAGATCAAGGCGACCAGGGAAATCATAGAAATCGAGACGCATTCCATCGAATTATTGAGACGCCAATATGAGTTGGGTCAGGTTGCCAAAGCGGATGTGGTTGCACAGGAAGCTACGCTGGCGAATGCGCAGGCTACGCTGCCGGGCTTTGAAAAACAACTGGACCAGCAGCGAGACCTGCTGGCTCGCCTTGCCGGCAAATTCCCCAGTGACACTATTGCAGGCAAATTCGAACTCTCATCGCTGCAACTGCCCCGGGACCTGCCCGTGAGCCTTCCCTCCAGACTGGTTGAGCAGCGGCCGGACGTGCGCTCGGCAGAAGAGCAGTTGCATTCCGCCGGCGCCCAGATCGGTGTGGCCGTCGCCAACAGGCTGCCGAATGTTTCACTGGGCGGCAATATTGGCTCCTCCGCCACTACAATCGCGCAACTGTTCACTCCCGGCTTAGGCTTCTGGGGCTTGGCAGCCAATGTAACTCAGCCGGTCTTCCAGGGGGGCACGCTGCTGCACCGGCAGCGCGCCGCCGAAGCTGCTTACGATCAGGCTGCGGCGCAGTATCGCAGCACGGTGCTTACCGCTTTCCAGAACGTGGCCGACACGCTTCACGCCATCGAAAATGACGCTGAATCCGTTAAGGCGGCCGTCGCAGCCGAGCGTTCCGCTGAAGAGAGTCTGGCCATTTCGCGCAGTCTTTTGCAACTGGGAGAAATCAGCTATCTGGCGCTGCTCAACGCCGAACAAACCTACCAGCAAGCGTTGGTCACCCTGGTTCAGGCCCTCGCCAACCGCTATGCCGACACCGCGGCGCTGTTCCAGGCGCTTGGCGGCGGCTGGTGGAACCGCTGCGATGTGCCCGCAAGAGTTGGAGGCCAAAGCCGTTGGGCTGAGCGTCGAGGATGAAGTCACAACGGGAGAGAAACGCCATGGCGCGGAACATCCGTGTGCTGATAAGCGCGTGTTGCCTGATAGCCGCATCGATATTTATTGCTCGGCCATTTACCGCAAATGGCCGAGGCGGAGGATGCTATGTGCCTAAAGGGCCGTTTCATCAACTGTCCGGGGAGTTCCAGTACGACTATAAGCGCTATGGCGCGGTAGGCAAGGACTGGGAAGGCGGTTGCACGGAACAAATGCATTACGCCATAGTGGACGCCCATGCCTCTACCGAGGATGAACCTTGTGGTTGGCCCGCGGTGGAGTTCACAGTATGGTTCCTCGGACCGATGACATCCGGTAACCCGAAATGCACTGTTGAAATCACGGATGGAGGAGAAGTCAGCCTCATTAAAGAGGCGACACGGCATCACTTGAATGTAATCGCGGTGCCTAAAATTTTTAACCGCTCGGCGACGCACGATTTTTCAAATCTTCAATCAAACACCCCCTGGACGGTAAGATTTAGTTGCACGTCGGAATAATTGTGGCGCCATTGCCGCATGCCAATCAGGCGGCCCTGCGCACTTTCCAGCCATCCGCGTTTTTCAGCGCGAAATCTTTAAAAGAAATGGCGGGTCTTCCCGTCACTTCGCGAACCGTGCCGGTTACCTCAGCCACCATACCTTTGCGCACCAGGCCGAAGATGCCGGCAAGGTATTGAAGCTCGCCTTCGGACATCCCCTGTTCCCTGGCGCCCTGCATCATTTCCATTTCAGAGATCGCTTTGTAGATCACAGTCCTTGCGCATGCTTCGGATATGATTCGGGCCACATCCCCATGAGTCAGCGCCTCGGGGCCTGTCAGATTATACTGAACCCCGGAGCGCTTTTCCTCGAAGCAGACAGCTGCCACTCTGGCGATATCGATGACTGAAATGAAGCTGGTCTTGCCATCACCGGCCGCCGCAACTATCTCCCCTCTTTCGATCATTGGAGCGCCCCAGCCTATGGAGAAGTTCTCCATGAAGAAGTTGGGCCGAAGGATTGCGTAATCAAGTCCCGACTTCATCAGGTGTTGTTCGATAATCCTTAAGGGATTGTCTTCATACGAGTCCGCTTTCAAGCGCTGAATTAAACACTACATGCCCTACCCCCATCTCTTTGGCCTTGTCGATGAAAGGAATCACCTTTGCCGGAGCGTTAAAATCCAGAGGGGGAGCGATGAGAAAAACGCTCGATACACCGCTGAGTGCAGCCTTATAGAGACTCTGGTCCTCGTAGTCCAGGATCACAGGCTGAATCCGCTCCGTCTTTTTGATTTTCGTTGTATGCCTTGTAGCGGCCCTCACATTGATCCCACTGTCCACGAGGGTCTCTGCCACCGCATTGCCCAACCTCCCGGACGCACCGGTTACCAGAATTGTATCCATCGTTACCTCCCTTGGTAAATCGCGCAAGGCGCCGCCGTGGAGCGCATCCCAAAACAGCGGCGCATTCACGTTAATGATTCGTTATCATTAAGTATATCACCCAATATATTATGCTAGTTATCGAGATTTTCCGGCACAACTCCGAACAATCCGGCCGAAAGCCTCCATGGCCGCCAGTGGTCGAAATCGGGCACCGCATTGTGTGCGGACTGGATCGAGAGCGGTTGGAAGAGACCATAAAACGCGAACTCAACTGACAGTCGGTATCGGATACCGTATCTCGGTCTACACCTTCCGCCGCAAAGCTTTTTTTCAGAAATCACCATGTACATTGGGGGGAAGATTTGTTACCTTCACTCCTGACACGCAAGATCTCGCTCTCCAATAGTCAAGTGCTATACGCGTATCAAAGCGAGGAACACACATTCAGCCACACGGGTTAAGTGTGCCCCAATGAATAGAAAATTTGCCTTAATCTTCCTCGTTTGTTTTTCTCTTGCCATTCTGGTGTGCGCGTTTCATCACCATGAAGATGGGGACGCACACGACAATTGCTCTATCTGCTCTTGCGTCTTCCATCATTCGAATTCTGCTTTTCAGAATTTTCTGCAAATTTCACCGCCTGCTTCCAATATTTTCACAGGCCTTCCGGAACCTGCGGTCAATTCTTCCTGCCCCTGTTGCTCACCCTACTCAAATCGAGCTCCACCCGCATAATACATAAACTTCTAAACATTCATGGCCAAAGAAACCGGCCAACATTTCATTAGAAGACCTGAAGAAGTGTGGGGGACGCCGCTATGAAGTTCATGTTTGCAGTCGTCGCTATATTTGTATTCTCTTCATCTGTATTTGCTCAAACAACGGAAGATCGGCTTCAAAAGCTTGAGGAAGCCCTCAAGAAACAGGAGCAGACCATCCAGGAACTGAAAAGCCTACAAAAAACAGTCAAAAAACAGGAACAAACGATCGATGAGCAGCGGAAGTTGATTCGGGAATTGAACGCAAAAACCCAACAGCCACAGCCTTCTACTGCATCTGCTGCTACACCTTCGGTTGCATCTTCTGCCGTGCCTTCTGCTGCCACGGCGGCGCCGACGGCTGTACCCGACCAGGTGCAGCAGCAGGTTCAAGAGTTGAAAGAGCAGGTGGAAGGAGTGGCCGAAGCGCAGAGGAGGGAACTCCCGAGCGTATTCAACCCGGCCATCGGGCTTGTGGGTGAGACCATTTTTTCTTATCGAAACAAGCCGTCGACCGCCACCGGCAGCGACCGGGCCGGAGGATGGGACGTGAACCAGCGTTCGGCAGAGCTGAACATTGCCGCTTCTGTCGATCCGTTTGCGAAGGGTTATGCGGTGCTCAATGCTTCCGCCGACCCGATAACCGGGGAAGCCACTGTGGGCGTCGAAGAGGCTGCCATCCAAACGACTTCACTGCCGTATAATCTGGAGTTGAAGGCCGGACGTTTCTTCGGCGAATTTGGCAGACTGGCCTATATACACGATCATGAACTGCCCTTTGTTAATCGTCCGCTGGTGCTCGACGAATACATCGGCGGAGAATCGAGAACAGACGGGGCACAGCTTAATTACCTGTTGCCCATAGAGCATTACGTGAGCCTGACCGCGGT
>CAWGZP010000139.1:0-23543 GCA_963826655.1 uncultured delta proteobacterium | reverse complement strand
TTCATCGGCACAATCTTTACGCTGTTCGTCGTCCCGTCCATCTACATGCTCATCGCCCGCGACCACGGCGGGGACCGCGAGATGGAGGGTGTGGTAGCTGCAACCAGAGTCTAATCCGATAGGCTCACCGGGCATACCCTCGGCCCTTCGGCGGTCGTCCGGAGCATGGATGGAACAGGCTCTTGCCAAGACCGAACAGGTCAGGGGAAAGCAAGTCCTCTGAGAGCGTTGCGGTCGAGAGCAGCGACTTCGTTGCGTCTTTATCTTCAAGGCCCATGTAAGCCTTGGATCAGCTTCCTTTCTTGAAAGTCGCCTTTACTGTTGTCGCCTTGTTCAGGGTGGATGTGCATGTCCCCGTGCCCGTACATCCTCCGCCGGACCAGCCGGTGAATGTGGAGCCCGCAGCGGGGGTGGCCGTGAGCGTTACTTGAGATCCAACCGGATAGGACGCCTTGCATATTGTACCGCAGTTGATGTCCCCATCCCGGCTACTGACGGAGCCTCCGCCGCCCTTAACGTCCGCTTTCGCTACGGTAAGAGCAACCGGTCCCGTGAAAGTGGCGCTTACCGTTGTCGCCTTGGTTATGATGAAAGAGCACGGCTCCGTGCCCGTACATCCCCCCCCGAACCAGCCGGTGAAAGTGGAGCCCGAGGCGGGGGTTTCGTCCAGTGTTACCTGGGTCCCGGAAGGATAGCTGTGCGTGCAGGTCTTGCCGCAATTGATATCCGTGTCTTTGCTGTCCACCTCGCCCGCACCCTTGTTCACCGCCTTTTTGCTCACCGTGAACTTGCACTGGGTGATGTGGGGAGTCGCCAGGAAGCCGTGAATCTTGCCGTCGGTCCCGTAATAGGTCCCTGCCAGCATGCCCACGGTGTTGATGCCGTTGAGGGTGGTTAGGGACCCGCCCGGGTAATCGAAGGACGTATAAGTATCATCGCTGTAAAGAAATCCGTGCCCCCGGCCATCCGAATCGGTGTAGTCGCCGACGATCGTTCCCAGGTTGTTAATCCCGTTGGCCGCCTTCGTGGCGGTCGCCTCGGGAAAATTGAGGGTGGCGTACGTCCCGTCGATGAGTGAGAAACTGTTATAGGCGCCCGAGCTATATATCCGGTAGTATCCCGCTATATCGCCCGAATCGTTGATGCCGTAGGGACAGGTCCATCCCGACGTTGCCGTGGGATAGTCAAAAGACGAGTATGAGCCGTTGCTCAGGGTGTAGCCGTGGAAGGGATCCGAACCGTAGAACCCGGTGATGACGCCGTCGTTGTTGATGCCGGTCGCGTAAGTGGCAAAGGCGCCGGGGTAATCGATCTTCGTTATGGTCCCATCGTTGGTTTGGGAAAAGCCGTGGGCCACGCCTTCCGAGCCCAAGTAGATCCCCACGGCCGTTTCGTCGTCGTTGACGCCGTAAAGAACGGCATAGCCGGAGCTTGGATACTCGACCTGGGTGAACTTCCCCTCCTTCCAGATAAACCCGTGAGTTGAATTATCCGACGACAGGTAATAGGACCCGACGACGACGCCCGTGCTGTTCACGCCGTACGGGGTAGTCATCGTCGCTCCGGGATAATCGATGACCGTGTACGCATAGGTCGCGGCATGCCCCGTGCCAAAGCCGGCGAGAACCATTATGATTCCTAAAGCTGCGCTTGCTGTGATCTTCATTTGACACCCCCCATGGAATAGATATCAGACAGCTTGCTAACGTCCACGATGATCGAAATGACAATGGGTTTGGTAAGAGGCGGTGACACGTTATTTCTGCCTCGACTGGCGCGGTAAACTACCTGGAGGCTCCGAAAATATCATACGGAGTGGACCAACGCCAACAGGATTTGGCAGAAGCAGACGGGCTTGACCGAGATAAGGGCAAAGCCCGCATTCGCCGCCATCATCCCAAACGGTACGGCGGCCGTTAAGACAGTATCTCACGCCCCTTCGGGACACCCTGAAACCATGAAAAGACGTGGCAATCACCCCCCTTTTGTAAAGAGGGGCCGGGGAGATTTTGCACCTCGCGAGGAACTTTTCGAGACAGCTCTTCACGTGCCCTCGGGACACCCTGAAACCATGAAAAGACGTGGCAATCACCCCCCTTTTGTAAAGGGGGGCAAGGGGGATTTTGCACCTCGCGAGGAACTTTTCGAGACAGCTCTTCACGTGCCCTCGGGACACCCTGAAACCATGAAAAGACGTGGCAATCACCCCCCTTTTGTAAAGGGGGGCAGGGGGGATTTTGCACCTCGCGAGGAACTTTTCGAGACAGCAAGGCTGCCCCACGTCGCCTGCGCTTAGGTGACTGTTTATACTATCTTGACCGGCTAATACAGTGAAGGTGAGATCAACGAAAAAATGGCTGACAAAATAACTGTTTTGGCTTTCAGACCGCATTACTCATGGTGTCGGTTTTCCCGGTATGTCACCAATTGGCTCTCCTACACATTCTCCTAGCCTTGAAAAATCAGTTTCTGAAATGCCAATGTTCTCCAAGTCCTATGTGCACTCGATGGCTCGTGACTTTGGAACCAGGATCTGCCTTACTCACTCACCATCGAGGCCACGGATGAGCCTGATTATTTCGGCTTTATTCACCGGACTCGGATCTATGGGGCCACCTGGATGAACTGGTCTGCGATGTCGATCCTGACGAACCTGTCGGGCCAAGCGCTTCGAAAAGGCCATGGGGCCGGTGTGAGCTGGTCTGCGTTGTCGCTCCTGGCGAACCTGTCGGGCCTGAGCTGGTCTGCGTTGTCGCTCCTGGCGAGCTTCTCCGGCTGGGCCCTGCAAAAATACGGGTCCAGGGTGAACTGGTCTGCGATGTCGATCCGTCTATCGGACCAAGCTCTTTTAAAAAGCCGGTCGTAGAGTCAGACTGGGCCAGACCGCCTGTAAACGAACCGCCGGCAAGCACCAGCACAAGTGTCAACCCTGAAATCAGTTTCCTGTTCATTCTTGTCTCCTCCGTTGAAACGCGGCCTTTTAACAAGCCACTAAAAAGAAAGATCGACATCATTTTTTCGACTCCTCGAACCCGGGTTTTCAAAATGCCCGCACACGCACTCCTTATTCGCAAAGACAACGCCATTTTGAAATCCGGCGGCCGCAACCTTGATCCCTCGGTTTGCGTGTTCCCGGCCTTTTACGTCCTCGAAAGCCAGTTCATCTTGCGCCCCGGTATTCCATATTGCATCGAGGCCGCTTTTGAAAACAGCAGGTAAAATTCCGTAAGACCGGCTCTGCCGGTGGACTCCCGGGGGTGTGACATTTCCGGGGCTCCCTCTTGTGAACCACTGAAAGTTTGCAAGGAGGAAATCTTTCGTATGTGAACGTCAAAGTTTATGCCACACGGTCCTGGACTGCAAGTTTAAGTTGTATGGTCTCATCATGATCGGCCTGCCAAGGCCGGGTAAGACGATCAGACGATCCTCGCCCAGGGTATCTCAACTATTTTGATCTAATCGACCTTAACTCCCTTTTTCCCCGAAGCCTTCCCGGGAGCCTCTTCCGGGTTCTGATCCGAGGCTTTTCCAATTTAGGAGGAGACAGCTCTTCACGTCCCTTCGGGACACCCTGAAACCATGAAAAGACGTGGCGATCACCCCCCTTTTGTAAAGGGGGGCCGGGGGGATTTTCACCTCGCGAGGAACTTTTCGAGACAGCTCATCACGTCCCTTTTGGGACACCCTGGAACCATGAAAGATCCGTAGGATGGGTGGAGCGGAGCGCAACCCATCAAATCTTTTCGTAACAGTATCTCACGTCCCCAGGGACACCCTGAAACCATGAAAAGACGTGGCAATCACCCCCCTTTTGTAAAGGGGGGCCGGGGGGATTTTCACCTCGCGAGGAACTTTTCGAGGCAGAAAATGGGCGAGTTAACTTCGATTGAGAAAAAATGCCTGTGGTGTTGCCTGGAACAGTCCGGTAAAGTAAGGGAGCGTAGGTCTGAAAAGTCCTGCACTCTTTTTTAGTGGGTTGCTCTGACCGTGGTCCGAGAACTGCTTACCCACCAGGATCAGACCACAACTCAGTAGTGTGCGCACCTTCTGCCTGACGCAATTAAGAGAGGCAGCCTTGAAGTCCGGCGAACTGCTCACACCGCAGACAAGCCATGCGGAAATTGTGAACATATCGGGACAGGAACAGCCTCGACCAGCTAATATGGAGGACTGGCATGAAAAAACCAGACGGGTTATTGACCAGGACATGTACTGGCCTGAATGGCCGGCACGAATATCCGGAGAAAACCTGTCCCCATTGCGGGGCGGTATTCTGCTACGCATGTTGCCTTTGGACCAATGTGGACCAAGGTGGCAAACACGAACCGGACAGCATGCTGTTATGTCCGGCGTGTGGAAATGACTACTTCTGTCATTCCTGCGGATAGCGGCCAGACATATAATCCAGTTTCTTTTTTCAAGGGCTGACCCTTTGGTTTTCTGAGGCCGGCGAACCGGTGATCCAATTCTCCGCCGGTGTTCAAAAGAAGGGGGCAGAGCGTTTCGCAGTCCTGCCCCTGATTGATTCTATCTTTGGTTAGCCTATGTATTTCCGCTTGAGGGCCGCCAGACCCGCTAGGCCGGAGCCGAGAAGGAGCATGGTGGTCGGGATGGGAGCCGAGTTCGCAGCGGCGGTGAGTGTGAGATTCGGAGGACCGGCAGTTTCGTTGATCGTGTTAGAGTCATAGCCGACATGGTCATCCGCGGCAACGCCAAGGAGTGTGAACTCACCGGACAATATCGCGTTGGCGAGAGCCGCATTCCCAGTCAGATTGTACGTATTGTGGACGTTTCCGTCAGCCCCGGGGACCTGGGTCGCATCCCAGTAAAATGTCCCGACAGATGTTTGCGTGGTGGTGGGGAGATAGGCTTGCAGGCGGTTCCAGGTTTCACCCACGGTCGGAGAGGCGGAACCAATAGTGGGGTTGCCGCCCAGCAGTTCAAGGGTAAAATTCCCCGAGGCTTGTTTGTTGAAATCGGTGTTATTGGGTTGAGTGCCTTCACCCGTCTGGTCTGTTGACAACCCGACAATCGCGGAGGTTAAATGCCACCCGCCCGTCCCGTAGAGCGAGTTAAAGCTCGCTACTTGAGCGGCCGTATTATAGCTGAACAGCGATTCCATGGCACGCGGGACTGATGCGAATGGTGTGCCGGGGTCAACCACTTCCGCCGAAATCATCATGTGGCTTTTACCGTAGAAATCCGTATCCGCCTCAGGCGTACCACTCTTTGATATCGCTGTACTGGATACGACATAGGTTTGATAATCCGAATTGAAGGTGTACGACATGTCTGCAAAGGCCGGGGTTTTTCCTCCCACCATGAGTATGCCCAGGGCCACTACTCCGGCAAATGTTAAAAACAATGCTCTTTTCATAGAATTCTCCTTTTCACACTGCACACTAAGAGTCAAAAGAGTTTTTCAGGATGAGTATCTGGCGGCGCGGCTGCCTCGAAAATATAAAGAAAGGAGTGACGAGGCCCCTTGGCTTTCCGTCCTACGGTCGCCCGAAGTTTGGCTTTTCAGAATACTCGAAAAAATACTCGAACCGTTATCACGTATAGATTACATGTTTAACTGGCGTCAAGTTAAATGTCCGTTAAATATGGCTATATTCTTTGTAAATGCTATATAATGGTCTAATTTATTGCATTATTTCGATAAATATACTTTTAAAAAGTAATTTTATGGATGCTGGCCGGCAAAATTCAACTATAATGGGGTCGGCCGTTCAACTGCCAAGGTGTTTGTATTGGGTTTTACCTGTTGGATTGCTGTCAACACTGGTGAAACATTAGCTCCAAGCGGACACTTAGGTAAGTAATTTACCCGATTCCTACCCTCTAAAATGCCCCTTTACATTTGCTGTGATCGCGCGGTGTATGGTCAGAGACTGGAAACCAAATTTCCTCGTGAGACGCGGACCGAAAGCAGCCTCCTTCTGAGATAGAAGTTGCTTAGGTAGCAGAAAAACACAATTCGTGAGTGCATTGCATTAATAAGGTTTCTGCTGTTCCTACTTGCTTTGCGGGAGGTGGCAAAATGAGACAGTTATTTGGAATTTTTGACAGGATTTTCAAAGTCTCCATGGCGACAGTTTTGCTTGTTCCGGCATTGGCGGTCAGCGCCATGGCTACTGACACCAAACAGTTACATTACGCCATCACTGATCTTGGCGCCCTTGGTGGCTTTGCCAGCTATGGTCAAAGCATCAACGACTTCGGACAGGTTACTGGATACTACTGGAATTATTTGGCCCCTCCCTACGAAGAGCCTAGACCACATACCTTTCTTTATAGTGAATGGACGGGTATGCAAGATCTCGGAGAGCTTCCTGAAAGCTCCGGCAGCTACGGTTATGGCATCAACAACTTCGGACAGGCCACTGGAGTTTCCGGTGCTGATGAAGATGCAACTACTCACGCATTCCTCTACATTCCGGGGATAGGTATGACAGATATCGGAATCCTTCCCAACTACTATTATAGCAGTGGCAACGCCATAAACGACTTTGGACAAATCACAGGAGATGTCGAAACTACCTCCAATCCAACTCAGCACGCCTTCCTTTACACTTCGAAGACTGGGATGCAGGATATCGGAACTCTCGGCGGCAGTAACAGCAATGGTTTAGGCATCAACGATTTAGGCCAGGTCACTGGATACTCCAGTATTACTGGAAATTCCACCAACCACGCTTTTCTCTACAGTCCCAAGACTGGGATGCGAGATATCGGGACCCTTCCCGGCGGCAGTTACAGTGAGGGTAGCGCCATAAATAACTTAGGCCAGGTCACTGGATACTCTGGCATTGCCGGAAATTCCACCTACCACGCTTTTCTCTACAGCCCTAAGACTGGGATGCGAGACATCGGGACCCTTCCTGGCGGCAGTTACAGTGAAGGTTGTGCCATAAATGACCTGGGACAGGTCACCGGACACTCGTACTACTCTGGTACCGGCCTACCCGTCAACCACGCATTTCTCTACAGTGCGGGGGAGATGTTTGACTTAAATGCCCTTCTGCCCCCCTCGTCGGGATGGACTCTTCAATCAGGTCAAGGGATCAATGACTTGGGACAGATCACAGGGTTTGGGACTGTCAACGGGCAAACTCACGCCTTTCTCATGACGCCGGTTCATTAACCCCCCACTGCCGTCTTGAGGAAGGAACGCATCGAAGAAAAGATCAACCTGCAGCGGGATAATGGCAAAGCCATGCCTGTCAAGTGCGGCAATGAGGATCAGGCCTTTTGCTGAAACCCCGGAATTGCCCGGTTGTATGGCTCATGGAGAGACTGAGGAATCGGCGCTCAAGAATATCTAAGATACCATTCAGCTATGGATCGATAAGTAATGATTCACGTCTGCCGGCCAACCCTATGAAAGATCGGCCTTGATCGCTAAAACCCACACCTGCTCTCTTCTCGGCATCGACGCCTTACCGGTGGAGGTAGAAGTGGACCTGGCTTCCGGCCTGCCCCGTTTTGCAACGGCCGGGCTGCCCGATAACATTGTCAAGGGGAGTAAGGACTTGCGCCAGACGGCCGGGTAAAGCCGATTGCCGGATACCTTCCAATGGCGATCCTGGCGAGGGACTCCGGCTACAGCGACATAATCCTCGAATTTACTCGTATGGCGTCACCTCACATATCAAAAATACCACTTATGACCGACCCTTGGCTTTTGCACCTCGCGAAGCGCGGAAGGCGACCACCCAATAGTTGTGTTCCATTATGCCGGGGGTAGCAAGTTGACTTTGGTACAATTGTTGCTTTCTTATAGCATTACGGCCTTGCCCTGTCAAAATCAGGCCCATCGTTCATGCGGACCAGGGACCAAAACGTCGGCTGAAATTTAGCATGACACACCAGGAGGCAAGATTTGTGGTATAGAATGACACAACTCATATGGCTGCGATACCTGACGGCCATTTTGTCGTTTGTACTCGCAGTGTTAGTACATGCCGTGCTATCGGGAGGCCCTGGAACTCGCGGACTTTTTGTGACATTTTATCCAGCTGTGATTATTGGCGCCTTATGCGGAGGCGCCTTCCCTGGATTGCTGACAACTGCGCTTTGCACTCTTTATAACATCATATCGTGGGAAAGAGGTCATCAGCACGCAGATTGGACGGTGCTAATCATTTTTGTGGGTAGTTGCACTCTTATTTCTTTCATTGCGTCACTGCTGTACCATGCCGAAGCTCGCGCTCGCGAGGCTGACAAAAGGGCAACAGTTGCGGCCGAACGGGAACGGGCGGCTGTCGAACTCTGGAAAAACGAAAGCAAATATGGAGCGCTTGTCACATCATCCGACGATGCCATCATCACTAAAACATTGAACGGTATAATCACGTCCTGGAACAGTGCTGCAGAAATTATTTATGGCTATCCTGCGATGGAAGTCATAGGGAAATCAATATCCTTGCTGATTACGCCGGATCATCTCGATGATTCGATTGAAATTTTAGAAACAATAGCAGCTAATGAGAGGGTTGCTCACTACGAGACCGTGTGTTTACGGAAAGATGGTCAAAGAATTGACGTCTCTTTAACGGTGTCCCCCCTCTTAAACAATAACGGAGAGGTTATCGGCGCATCGGCCATCGCGAGGGATATTACTGCGCGAAAACAAGCGGAGGCGGAACGAGAGCGACTCGTTTCCGAACTCCAGGAAGCACTTGCCAACGTAAAGATTCTAAGTGGATTGCTGCCAATTTGTTCGTATTGTAAAAAGATACGTAACGACGAGGGCTATTGGCAGCAACTGGAAGCCTACCTCCATCAGCATTCGGCAGCTCAGTTCAGTCATGGCGTCTGCCCGGATTGTTACAAAAAAGTAAAGGTCGAGTTGCAAAAACTCAAAGAACATTAGTTTCCTGAGTCATTAATGCTTTGAATAAGCCTGGGCATTCGAACTCCCTGCCGCTATTGAAGAGACATCGTCTTCGCTGGAAGAAATGTCTTCAATGACGAGACAAAATGCCGAGCATGCCAAACAGGCCAACCTTTTAATGACCGAAACCAGTCAGGTGGTCTTAGCAGCCAATTCTTCGATGGACCAGCTTACTACCGCGATGGTCGAAATCGGGAAAGCGAGTGAAGATACTTCAAAAATAATCAAGACAATCGACGAAATCGCATTTCAGACAAACCTGCTTGCCTTGAACGCCGCTGTTGAGGCGGCGAGGGCGGGTGAAGCTGGAGCCGGATTCGCAGTTGTTGCCGATGAGGTGAGAAACCTCGCAATGCGAGCGGCGGAGGCTGCAAAGAGCGCTGCCGATCTCATCGAGGGCACCGTGCAGAAGGTCATTGATGGCTCCGATATAGTCGAAAAAACGAGCGCTGAATTCGCCAAAGTGTCTGTAAGCGCTGATAAGATGGGCGGATTGGTCTGTGAAATAATGGCCGCGTCCAACGAACAGGCCCAAGGGATCGAACAGATCAACAAGGCCGTAAGCGAGGTGGATAAAGTCGTCCAGCGAAATGCCGCCAATGCCGAAGAATCTGCTTCCGCCTCATAAGAGATGAACGCCCAGGCCGAGCAGATAAAAGTATTTGTAGGCGATCTGCAATCTTTGGTGTGAGAGGCTCGCGTGGAGAAGTAAGAGTCTAACAAAAACCTTGGTTGTCCATGCTCACAATGGGTGTTTTTGACTGAAACCGCGAAATGTCAATTAGTGCCTAAAGTGATGGGAAAATGCTCGCCACACGCCAGATTCTCAATCTAAAGCATCTAAGATGCAGTGATAGACGGCCTCTCAAATATCGAATCCGATCCTATTGGTAGGCTGTTTAGACACTTGGCAGCAAATCAATAGACCTTGCCCTATTGATTTTTTTCGCTAATTGACATTTCGCGGTTTCAGTCAATATTACCCAAGCTGTCATAACGAAAATTGTTCATTTTGCTCTTGGACAGGCCCCCTGGGCGGCGTCCCACTCCTTCTTGCAAATCTGGAGCGCCTCCAACACGGCAGCGATGACGCTGCTCCAGCTTCCTCCGGGGAACTGCCGGAAAAGGCGCATGCCTTTCGGATACCAGGGGGAATCCGTACGCTCGGTCAGCCAACGCCAATCGGTCAAGTGGTCCGAAAGCAGAACCCAGCAAGGCTTGCCCAGCGCCCCCGCCAGATGAGCCACGGCGGTATCCACGCTGATCACCAGATCCAGACAAGTCATGATCGCGGCCGTATCGGCAAAGTCCCGCAGGGCACTGCCAAGAGGGAGCAAGCGAAGCCCGGCCGGCGGCCGTTGTGCCTCTTCCTCCCCCTGCCCCTTCTGAAGGCTGACAAAATGCACTCCGGATACCGCTCCAAGAGGTGCCAGAACATCCAGGGACTGCAGGGATCGATCCTCATCGTTCTCGAAATTGAGATTGCCCTTCCAGACCAGGCCAATTCTAAATCCAAATGGCGGCAATAACGGCGACCATTTGGCCACCTTTGCGGGATCGGCCTTCAAGTAGGGAATCGACGCCGGGATGTTATGCAGGCGTGTCTGACAGTAGTAGGGCAGGCTCAGCGGGAGCGTCCAGAAATCCCAACCCGAGGGGGGCACCTCATCCGGAAAGGAAAGCACCTCGTCGGCCCCAGACAAGGTCTCGAACAGAGTCCTCAGACCAGGGTGACAGGTCACCGAAATTCGCGCCGCTCCCATGGCCTTCAGTACCGACGCGTAGCGGCAAAATTGGATCATGTCGCCTTGGCCGCCCTCAAAACCGATGATCAACGACTTGCCGTACAGTACCTCGCCACGCCAGCGCGGAAAGGTGAAATGGTTGTCAAGGTAGCCGTGCGACCTCCTTCTTTCCAAGCACCGCCAGCCTTCCTCGAAGCATCCTCGGCGGAGCAGCACATAGCTCAGATTGAAGTAGGCCTTGGAATAACCTTCGTCCAGCCCTATTGCCGTGCGATGACACCGCTCCGCCTCATCTTCCCGTTTCATGCGGGCCAGCAGCACTCCCAGATTAGTCCAGGCGGCCGGTGAATCCGGCGCCAAGCGCAGAGACTGCCGATAAACCTTCTCCGCTTCGGCGAAGCGCTTTCGTTCCATAAGGAGTACACCCAGGTTCAGGTGAAGCCGGACATTATCGGGAAGCAGGGCAATGGCCCGTCGATAATACTCTTCCGCTTCCACCACCGCCCCATTTTTTTTCCGCAACAACGCCAAGTTAGCCAGTGCTTCGCCAAAACCGGGGAACAGTGCCAGGGCTTGCCGGAAGCATTCCTCGGCCCCCTCGGCATTCCCCGCTTTCATAAGGCGATTACCATCTAAGAACAAGGTTTGAGCTTGGGTGCATTTCCGTATGTTTTCTTCGATGAGCTTCTTGAACACAGGGACTCTTACCTCTTTTCACTCCGTTGTTGAAGCGGTTTGCGGCACTTCTTTTGGCGACCGGACTCAATAAGCATGCGATATTTTAAACCGGAATGAAACAGATTTTAACACCGGTCCCGATTTCAACGCCGCAGCCATCACCTCAAAAGCCGTACGGCCGGACGAACTGGTCCCACTTCCCGGCGCAGAGCCCAATGGTTTGACGTAACGATAGCCTCATTGGCTAACCCCACGGGATGAAAAGCCCAAATTATCAGCCTCCGGGAGGAGACTTTTCAGACATCAGCCACCGGAAGTCACTACCACTGGTCATCATCAAGAAATAGCTTTATATATCTCCGGCGTGGCGGCGTCGAGGGAAATCCCGGAAAAGAAAGGGGTCACCTACACTCTTGACATATAGATATTGAAGGAGAATACGAGGCTGTAGATACCAGAAAGCCACAAGAGGGGTACGCGATGGCCAGGGCTCTTCGTATCGTTTATCCTGGGCATTCTACCATGTTGCATCCCGCGGAAATGAGCGGAAGAACATTTTCTTGAATAAAAGGGATCGGGAACAGTTTCTTTCCTGCCTGGAGTCGGCTACCATCCGCTATGGGGCAAGTTTTCATGCCTATTGAGTCATCACCGTGGCCGCAATCAAGATGTCGGCATCACTAATCAATTCGCCTCGTAGGTGAAGAGTCTGCATACACCATGCAGCCTGCACAATCATCGCGGCGGTAAGAGGCTATACCCTGGTGTATTCGGGCTCCGTACGGAAAAATAGACGCAGGATGCCGGCCTGGCGATAACCGGAACTTTCGGACAACACTTCGCTGTCTCGCCCAAGGCCCTTTCGTGTGATGCCAGGAACGCCGTGGCAGAAGGCGCCACCGCCCGCGACCTTCTTTGAAGGAGAACCAATTTAGCCGCCTGCGAGCAACTTGCGGCTCACGGTAAATTTGTTCTACCGCAGAGGCGCAGAGGACGCTGAGAAAAGAATATGGACTGTTTTCTCTGCGCTCTCAGCCTTCTCTGCGGCTAATGTTGTGAATTTTTAAGCAGAATTCGAGGCACGTTTCTGTTTCTTCGCTTTTTTCTTTTTACCCCTATCGCCCTTCTCTGCGATCTCTGCGTCTCTGCGGTGGATTCGGGGGTACGCAGAGGATGCTGAGGCCGCAGAGATGATCACCATCGAATGTTTGATCGGAACCAATCCTAACCGGACGATCTTACGGTAGGATCACGTCGGAACAGAATGCCCCTGACTTTGTGGCTTGACATCCCTGACAGCAAAGTTAATAAGTAGCATTGTTCCAGATTCGGTTCAGTTTGGCCACAATTTTGAATCAAGCAGGCAGGAAGATGCAACTCGCTGTAAAGGATGTTTCAACCCTCTTCGGAGTTTCCGAAAAGACGGTTTGTGATTGGATAAAACACAGGAATCTGCTCTCGTGCCAGGTAAACGGCGAACATCGGTTCAACCCGGCCGAGCTGTTGGAATGGGCTTCCGAACATAAAGTCAGCCTATCCGTCGATATTATGGATGAGTCCGGGCAGGGGGAAGGGCCGTCGCCCCGTTTGGATGACGCCTTAAGGACGGGGGGGATTTGCCACCGCGTCGGCGGAACGGAAATGGCGTCCGTTCTGCGCAAGGTGGTGGATATTATGCAGCTGCCCCGTGAAATTGACCGCAATTTTCTGTACCAGGTGTTGCTGGCTCGAGAAAAACTGGGTTCGACCGCGATTGGAGACGGGATTGCCATTCCGCATGTGCGCCACCCCATCGTGGTCCACACGCTGCACCCTACGGTGACCCTGTGTTTCCTCGAACATCCCATAGATTTCGGCGCCACCGACGGTAAACCGGTGGATATCCTGTTCGTACTGGTAAGTCCTACCGTTCGCGCTCATCAGCACATGCTCTCCAAACTGGCTCTTGCCTTAAAGGATCCTCTGTTCAGGGCGGTTCTCACACGAAAAGGCTCCCGCGACGAGATCCTGGGTGAAGCCTGTCGAGTGGAAGAGAGCCTCTCTACCCGAATCCACAACTCGCCTGCGTGAGATTTCTTATACAAATCGAAGGTTTGTTATGTTCCTGATCCTTTTGGCAATGGGTGTCCTTTGTTTCTTCGGACTTATTTCGCTTTTGGCCCGCGGTAATCCACGGGTGTCCAATGCTCTCGGAGCGGGCGGAGCCATCCTGGGCTGTCTTGCCGGCCTGATTGCGGCATCGGGAACGCTGTGGACGGGAAAAGCGGAAGAGATCCGATGCGCGTGGAGTGTGCCCTATGGCTCTTTTTTTGTCCGGGTCGATACATTATCGGCGCTGTTTCTGATACCGATCTTCGCCCTCTGCGGGTTGAGCGCACTTTACGGCTGGCAGTACATGACGTCCCGCCAGGACCGCGGGAGACTTGGCGAGTTCTGGTTTTTTTTCAATATCCTGGCAGCCAGCATGGTGATGGTGGTCACTGCCGCAAATGGCGTTCTTTTCCTGATGGCCTGGGAAATCATGGCCCTGTCCTCATTTTTCCTGGTCACCTTCGAAAATGAAAAGGAGAGCGTCCGGAAAGCGGGTTGGATCTATCTTGGCCGCCATGCACCTTGGGACCGCTTTCGTGACTGTGCTTTTCCTGCTGCTTGGCAGGCAAACAGGAGGCGCGGGCCTTGATTTCGACCAGTTTGTCGCCATGCGGGCACACGTAGCGCCCGTCGCCGATGTGGTCTTCATACTGGCGGTGGCAGGCTTCGGCGCCAAGGCGGGCTTCATTCCCTTCCATGTGTGGCTCCCGGAAGCGCATCCGGCCGCACCAAGCCACGTGTCGGCCGTCATGTCGGGGGTAATGATCAAAACAGGCATTTACGGTCTTCTGCGGACGATCACTTTCCTCGGCCCGCCTGCGCAATGGTGGGGGTGGCTTCTCATAGGAATCGGCCTCGTCTCCGGAATTCTCGGCGTGCTTTTTGCTCTCGCCCAGCACGATCTCAAGAGGCTTCTCGCCTACCACAGCGTTGAAAATATCGGGATCATCACCCTGGGGCTCGGACTTGGCCTCCTGGGTGTGGCGGAACATGCTCCGGCGCTTGCCGTACTGGGTTTTGGCGGCGGATTGCTGCATGTAATCAACCATGCCCTTTTCAAGGGACTGCTGTTCCTGGGCGCCGGTTCCGTCCTGCACGCCACCGGCACCCTGGAGATCGATCTCCTGGGCGGCCTGATCAAACGCATGCCCTGGACTGCCGGAACATTCCTGGCAGGCGCCGTGGCAATATCCGGTTTGCCTCCCCTGAACGGCTTTATCAGCGAATTTCTCATCTATGCCGGGGCCTACCGTGCAGTAGGCGAGCCCTCCACAGCAGCCACCGGCGCGGCCATTATCATCGGCCTGGCCCTTATAGGCGGACTTGCCGCCGCGTGCTTTACCAAGGCATTCGGTATCGTTTTCCTTGGTGAACCGAGAAGCGAGGCTGCCGCCCACGGACATGAAGCCGGGTGGGCCATGCGCATTCCCATGCTGGCCCTGGCTGCCGGGTGCGCGTTGATCGGACTGGTTGCGCCCTGGGTTGTAAGCCTTACAAGCGGCGCTGTCGCCATTGTCTCCGGTCTTTCAGCCGCCGTCGTGCAGTCCCAGGTCGCATCCGTAATGAGCCCGTTGGCCTCCGTGGTGCTGGCGGCGTGCTTGTTCGCTCTCACTGCTGCTTTGCTGGCATGGGTTCGCCGTTGGATCCTCTCCGGCAGGCCGGTCGAAAAAAGCTGTACGTGGAGTTGCGGTTACGCAAGGCCCACGGCAAGGATGCAGTATACCGCATCATCTTTTGCCCAGCCTCTTACCGGGATGTTCGACTTGTTTTTGCGCCAGAAGGCTAAATTCGATAAACCCGAGGGTATTTTTCCGGGTCCTGCTCGCTTTCGATACAAGAACCGAGGATATCTTCCAACAGAACCTCTACCGGCCAATCTTTCTTGGAGTCCAGTGGTTCGCATTACGGCTTCGCTTTCTCCAGGCGGGCCGAGTGCAGCTTTACATACTCTACATTGCACTGACTCTTTTTATCCTGCTGGTCTGGAACCTGAGATAAGCTCATGAACTATAGTTCGCTGGCTCTTCCTGTAATGGCACTGGTGCTAGCCCCTCTGCTGCCCGGCATAATCAATCGAACCAAGGCTTTCTTTGCGGGGCGCGACGGGCAGCCGCTTCTGCAACTCTACTTCGATCTGGCAAAGCTTCTCGGGAAAGGCGCCGTATACAGTGAAACGGCCAGTTGGGTATTTCGGGCCGGTCCGGTGGTCGGGCTGGCTTCAGCCATGTCGGCGCTTCTCATGCTTCCCCTGGGGGGGGCGGCCGCTCCGCTGAGCTTTGCCGGAGACCTTGTCCTGCTGGCCTATCTGCTCGGCATAATGCGGTTTTTTACCGTCATTGCGGCCCTGGATACCGGTTCGGCCTTCGAGGGAATGGGGGGCAGCCGCGAAGTGCAATTCGCCGCCCTTGCGGAGCCGGTCCTGTTGCTGGGGTTGGCCGCCGTGGCCCTGGCGGGCCGCATCCCTGCGCCGGGCGGGCTCACCGAACCAGGAGGCTTACTCTCTCTTTCCGCAATGTATTCCCGTTTATCGATCACTGCCTGGACGCACTCCGGTCCGGCTCTTCTATTGGTAGCCGGGGCACTCCTGTTGGTCTTCCTGGTTGAAAACTCCAGGATTCCCTTTGACGATCCGAATACCCACCTCGAGTTGACAATGATCCATGAAGCGATGGTGCTCGATCACAGCGGGCCCGACCTCGCAATGATCCTCTACGGGGCGGCGATCAAAATGTGGATACTCGGCGCCCTCGTGTCCGGCATCCTTATTCCTGTCAGGACAGGCAATCCCTGGGTAGACGCCGCGGGGATCACTGCCGGCATTTTCCTGCTTGCCGTGGTTACCGGCGTTATCGAATCCACCATGGCCAGACTGCGCCTGCTGCGTGTGCCGCACCTTCTGGTGAGCGCCGGGTTTCTGTCCGCACTGGCCCTGGCGCTGATACTCTGGAGCTGACATGAATCTGTTTATCGATGCAGTGATCGTATTGCTCATCCTGACTAATTTGAGGCTTATCGGATCGAGCCGCATAGCGTCCTGCATCTATGCAGTGGCCCTCCAGGGGATCTTGCTGGGCATTCTGCCGTTGCTGGTGGGAACGGGCGAGTTGACGGTCCGGGCATGTGTGCTCTCCGGGGTCACCATTTTGTTAAAGGGGGCCTTCTTCCCCTGGCTATTGCTTCGAGCGCTCCATGCCGCGAATATTCGCCGGGAAATGGAGCCGCTGGTCGGTTATACGGCATCCCTTATGATAGGTGCGCTCCTCCTTGCCCTGGCCATGTGGCTTGGAGGTCAGTTGCCATTGCCCATACCCGCTCAATCGCCACTGGTCGTTCCCCTGGCCATGTTCAATATCATGGTGGGGCTCTTTGCCATCGTCAGCCGGCGCAAAGCTCTGACCCAGGTGCTCGGATACCTGGTAATGGAAAACGGCATCTACGCCTTTGGACTCGCCTTCGCGTTAAGCGAACCGTTCCTGGTGGAACTCGGTATTTTGCTGGATGCTTTTATGGCCGTTTTCGTGATGGGGATTACGATATTCCATATCAGCCGGGAATTCGATCATATGGATACAGATCGTCTGAGCCTCTTGAAGGATTGAACACCATGATTCTGACGCTGATTCTTCTCCCGATGTTGGCAGGAGCACTGGCATTTTTCCTGCCTTCCGACCGCCTTCGCAGGGGCCTCCTTCCGTTCACGGCAATAGCGCATTCCAGCCTTACCGGTTTTGCATGGTTCCATACCCCCGCACCCGCCCTGGGTGGATGGTTGAGCCTCGATGACCTGGGGCTGCTCTTTCTCAGCATCACGAGCGCTCTATTTCTGGCGGCGTCATTTTACGCCATCGGATACCTCCGCAGGGAGAACTGGGGAAAGCGGCAGGATTTCGAAGAGGGCTTCATCTTCACCAATGCCCGTGAAGCCACCTTTACCGGTTGTTTGCTCCTGTTCCTGGGGACAATGACCCTGGTGACCCTCAGTCAACACTTCGGCCTTCTCTGGGTGGCGGTCGAGGCTACGACGCTTGCCAGCGCGCCTTTGATCTACTTTCACCGGCATCGCCGTTCCCTGGAAGCTACATGGAAGTATCTCATGATATGCTCGGTCGGGATCGCGTTGGCCCTCCTGGGTAACTTTTTCCTGGCGGTCGCATCGACACAGGGCGCACAGAGTCACGTGCCGATGCTTCTTAACCGCCTGGTCGAAAATGCCGGGAGCCTTCACACGCCGTGGCTTAAAGCAGCATTCCTTTTCCTCCTGGTGGGGTACGGCACCAAGCTGGGGCTCGCTCCCATGCATACGTGGCTTCCCGACGCGCACAGCGAGGCCCCTTCCGTGGTGTCCGCGCTTCTTTCGGGCGCTTTACTCAACTGCGCATTCCTCGCGGTGCTTCGTATCCAGCAGGTATGCCTGGCGGCTGGTCAGGGGCAGTTTGGGCGGGGACTCCTGCTTGGCTTCGGCCTGGTTTCGATGACGGTGGCCGCACTATTCATCCTGCACCAGGCGGATTTCAAACGCATGCTCGCCTACTCGAGCGTGGAGCACATGGGCATACTGGCGTTGGCCGTGGGGCTTGGCGGCGGGGCAACTTTCGGGGCGATGCTGCACGCTGTTAACCACTCGGTGACCAAGGGCATGCTCTTCCTGGTAGCCGGGAACATCCTCGCCGCATACAAGACCAAGTCTACGGCCGATGTCTGCGGGGTCGTCAGGGTTTTGCCGATATCGGGCGTGCTCTGGGTGGCGGGCTTTCTATCTATTACCGGTTCGCCTCCCTTCGGGCCGTTCCTTAGCGAGCTGATCATACTCAAATCGGCGCTCGATCAGGGCAGGCCTTTTGTGGCCGTCGCCTATCTCCTGCTTTTAAGCGTCATCTTCATAGGCATGGCCACAATTGTTTTGAGGATGTATCAAGGCTTGCCCGCGGTGCAACCGGCAGAGGCGCCGTCCACGGGGAGTGGACCGCTTGCGGAATCTTCGCTCGCGGTGATTCCTCCCGCCATGCTCGCGATCGCCATGCTGGTGCTTGGGTTGTATCTTCCACCTATGCTCCGGCACCTTTTGGAGCACGCGGCCCGAGCGATCTCAGGTTAGATGCCGGAAACGAAGTTTTTAGTTTTTAGCTTTTAGTGTTGCGTCCTAAAAGTGTTAATTCGAATATTCCAGGAGTTTCTTACATGCCGGCTTTGACAACCGGAGTATTTTCAATAAGTAACGGCCAAGCCACTGACTTGAAGAACATTTCGTCAATGACTCTCGATAATTTCCTGGAATGTGTCGTCGAAGCAGTAGGACGCGGCTTGAGGATTTCCGCTCTTTTCGCCCAACCTGTTGAGGACGGACGAATGCGCCTTTGGGCTATTTTGTCACATGACAGCCGGTCGCTCATCCTGCCGTTCTATACCGATCTGCAAGGCGAGCGCTATCCTTCGCTTTCTCTCCGTTGTGCGCAGGCGCACTGGTTCGAACGCGAGATATTCGAGCAATGGGGGGTCCGGCCCGAGGGGCACCCATGGCTAAAGCCCATACGCTTTCAACGGCCCTTCAGGCAAAATACCGATTCGGGCACTATTCGGGAGTTCCCTGAGATCGGTGTAATGGACTTTTTTCAAATCGAAGGTGAAGAGATCCATGAAGTGGCGGTCGGTCCCGTGCACGCTGGAATTATCGAACCCGGTCACTTTCGATTCCAGTGCCATGGAGAAGATGTTTTTCATCTCGAAATATCCCTTGGTTTTCAGCACCGGGGGGTGGAAAGAATGCTGCCGGGTGGTCCCGACAAGCGGACGATCCACTACATGGAAACTCTCGCGGGCGATACCACGGCCGGGCATACGACTGCCTATTGCGAGATGGTGGAGGCCCTGGGCCGGACTCATGCGCCTCCAAAGGCGCAAGTGCTTCGCGGTATAGCCCTCGAATTGGAACGCATCGCAAACCACACCGGTGACCTTGGCGCCCTGGCCGGAGACGTGGGATACCTCCCCACGCTTTCTTACTGCGGGCGAATTCGCGGAGATGTTCTCAATATGACCGCGCTCATCTGTGGGAACCGTTTCAGCAGAGGGCTGATTCGTCCCGGCGGGGTAGGCTTCGACGTGGGCCCAGCCATGCGTGACGAACTCCTGGGAAGTCTGGACAGAGTGGAAAAAGATCTGTCGGTTGCCGTGAATATACTATGGAAGAGTTCGTCGGTCCTGGCGCGGTTCGAAGGGACGGGAGTAGTCGAAAGGGCAGTCTGCGACCAGATAGGTCTTGTCGGACCGGCTGCAAGGTCGTGCGGGGCCGACCTGGATATCCGCCGCGATATGCCGCTCGGGATCTATCAACTCGCACAGATTCCTGTTTCCACATGGCATTCGGGAGACGTCTTCGCGCGGGGTTACGTGAGGTGGCTCGAGATTCGAAGATCGATAGGCTTCATTCGCGAACAACTGAACAGCCTGCCCGGCGGCGGGGTGCGATCCGAGACCAGTTCGCCTCGCCCGGACAGTATAGCGGTATCCCTGGTCGAGGGTTGGCGTGGCGAGATCTGCCACGTGGCGATAACTGACGATCTGGGCAGATTCGCAGGGTATAAGGTGGTCGATCCGTCTTTTCACAACTGGTTTGGATTGGCCTATGCGTTAAGGGGCCAGCAGATTTCCGATTTCCCGCTTTGCAACAAGAGCTTCAACCTGTCCTATTGCGGGCATGATTTATGATAAGAGCAGTGAGCAGTGAAGAGTGAAGAGTGGGCGGTAGCGCCGTCTTCCACGGCGGCGCAAGAATGATAAGTGAAGGATGAAGGGCGATGCTGAATATTCTTTTGGCGAGACTCCAGCAGAAACACCGCACGATGAAGTACCCGGATGGGCCGCTTCCGGTCCTGCCGGATCGCTTTGCGGGACGGCCGGCCATTTCTTTTGACAAATGCGGGGCCGATTGCCGGCGCTGTGTCGAGGTTTGCCCGACTCGGGCACTTACAAAGGGGGACGCCGTTAGAATCGACCTGGGAGCATGCCTTTTCTGTGGAGAGTGCTGCGCCGCATGCCCCGGTCAGGCGATCCGGTTTACAAAAGATCACAAGATGGCCGCGGCCAGGCGGGAAGAGTTGATCGTTGGCGCGGCGCCGCAAAATGCAGGGCCTCCGGATGAAAAGATAAGACGTCTTTTCGGGAGATCGCTCAAGCTGCGCCAGGTCAGCGCGGGCGGGTGCGGCGCCTGCGAAGCCGACACAAACGTTTTGGGTACGGTGGGATGGGACCTGGGGCGCTTCGGCATCCAGTTCGTGGCATCCCCGAGACATGCCGACGGGCTCCTGATAACCGGACCGGTGCCTGAAAACATGCGTCTGGCGCTCCTGAAGACCTACGAAGCCGTGCCCGCGCCAAAAGCTCGTCATCGTCCTCGGCGCGTGCGCCATATCGGGAGGGCCGTACAGAGATCATGAAGAAGTTCACAACGGGGCCGGGGGGCTGGTCCCTGTAGACCTTCTTATTCCCGGGTGTCCTCCTCATCCCCTGACCATTCTGGATGGTCTCCTGCGGCTCACGGGCCGAATACAGTGAAGAGTGAGCAGTGAAGAGAATTCAATCCTATATGAAAAAGTCAGAAGTCCTTCCATAGCGCTATATAAAAAAAAAGTACACCCGATGATGGAAACCAGGGGGAATCCGCGCTAGGGAGATCATGTTGATTGTACCAGGAAGAAAGCCACCTTGAGGGAAACAATCAACCGAAAATCCTTATCTTGAAACAAGCTAACCCATGCCGCGTGGTGATCATAGCCTTTCCCGGTGCGGTAAAGACGTTGACACCAAGCGTGTTCGATGTGATGGGGGCGGTCATGTGCGTGGCCTCTTTCAGTCCATTTGTGGCGTCCGTTGGCACTTCTTTTTCATTTCCGATTTTCCGTTCGTCTCCTCTGTTCGCAAAATAATCTCAAGCCACCAGCAAGATTTTCCCGACACCACCCTTCTCTGCCGCCGCTTGCGCTGCGGCCGCTTCACTGAGTGGCAGTTTCAGGCCAATCGGGATTAACAGCTTGCCATCACGCACCGCTTCGCCCATGAACTCGAGCGTTTTCCTGTCGAATTTCGAGAATACGTGCACCACCTTTACCAATGAGTACTTCGCAGCATTCTGCGGTGCCTCGACAACCGATGCATAGATTCCTCCCGGCTTGACCTTGGCGATCAGTTTCTCGGCGGTTCTTCCACCGACCGCATCCGCCACCGCATCGAGTGGCGGAAGATTCGCAATCGCGGTGTCGTCGTCGGTTGCGACGAACTGATCCGCGCCGACAGTCTTCGCACCATCGATTTGCCTCTTCAAAACCCCCGCAATCACAGCCGCGCCGCGACCCTTCGCAGTGAATACCGCCGAACGCCCGACACTCCCAGCAGCACCTACAACGAGAGCCGTCTGGCCCGCTTTGATTCCCGTCGCCAGGAGGAGCTGGTTGCCAGTCACCGTCACCAGCGGCAACGCCGCCGCCTCGATCAAATCGAGCCCCTGAGGAATTTTCGCCAGAACCGCGGCTTTCACGACACAAAACTCAGCGTACGTATTGTCCGTCATGGCGAACACCTGGTCGCCGACAGAAAAATCTTCCACTCCCGACCCAACCTTGACCACCGTGCCCGCCATATCGACTCCGATAAGCCCCGGGAACTTGAGGGGGTACCAATCTTTCGTCAATCCAGCACGTCGCTTGTAGTCGATCGGATTCACGCTCGTGGCCGCGACGCGCACCAGCACCTCGCCCGGACCCGGAACCGGGTCAGGGTATTCTTCGAACTTGAGTACTTCAGGACCGCCATATTGGTGGACAACGACTGCTTTCATCTTTCATCTCTCCTTGGTCCGCAGTCTTCCTCCGTGAGCATTCAAATTCGCATCTCATCCGGGCCGAGTGTTAACCGTATTTGAGGGCGGTGCTCTGTCCGACCTCGATAATATAACCATCAGGATCGCGGATGTAGCAGCGCGTCTCACCGTACTTGGGGATCGGCTCGGTGATGAACTTGGCTCCTCGACTTTTCCATAATTCATAGCACGCTTGAATATCCGCAACGCGGAAATTCATAAAGCTGTTGATGTGATTCGGGTCGGGGACGCTGAGCGTTACCGTCGGCTTATCCGGGGTCGGCCCGCCCCCAACGTTCAGAATCATCCAGATATTCGCAAGCTGAAGGTACCCGGGCGCGTTGCCGTCACCCAGGCTCAGAATCCGAGCGCCGAAGACCTTTTCGTAGTAGCGAGCCGATCGCTCGATGTCGGCGACGGTAAGAAAATACGCGATGCTGATCCCCTCTCGCGGGGGCATCTCATAGCTCTTCTGTTCGACTTGTACGGCGTTCATTGATGGCTCCTTTCGGTATAGTGCGCAGAATATGTTAAACATCACTACAGACATTCGAAACGTGTCCGCCAAGCTTGGCTTCGAACGCGTCTCATCCTCGACGCCCGGAAGCTAGGAGCCCAGTCGGGCGAGAGCTAGCGCGATTTGGCCCAGGTAGTATCCGAGGCGATTTTCGACATCGCCCGGCTTATGGAAGCCGCGCTCCATCAGCGCTTTGATCCCCTCTCGGGCAGCAGGTCGCCCAAGCGAAGCGATGCAGGCATCCCGACCGTCAACAGTTCCAGTCCTCACTTCGCCATCCGCCCCAACGGCCCGTTGCACTTAAAGTAAGTTTCCGTATTAATTAGTTAAACACTAAATAACAGGTGCGCAAACTGCGCCCGAGTGTGGATTTCATGCCGGAGACCTCCCCGATGGTCTCCAACCCCCGAGGAACCCTCGGGCAAGTCTCGAAGTCAACAAACCTCTCCTTATGTTGCATAATGGATCGCCGATAGTATTCATGCTATCGAGATCATATTTGCAGTTGTTGAACGCCACTCCCCCTGATATTCCCCGGTTGTAAGATCGCTCTTTCCGACGCCATTAAGTTGCATCTTTGTGTGGAAGTGCGCAACTTGTTCTCTTTCGTCCTATAATTTGACAGGGCTCATTTCTTCCTCTAGGAGCCAAATATGCAACTTTTTGCACGAATAAAAACAAAGGTGCATCAGGCATGATGTGAGGTGAAAAATTATTTGATATCCGGCCCTGTCCATCAAAGTGCATGTTCGGCCGGAAGCG
>CAWGZP010000138.1:0-13712 GCA_963826655.1 uncultured delta proteobacterium | reverse complement strand
GATCACATTTGCAATTCAGTGATTGCCGAGATGGCATCACATCTGATCCCTTTCAACGGGCCGCGTATTTTGATCCTTACGATCAAAGCCAACCCTTTTGCCAGGACCTGTGGCGATGCCGGCCGATTTCGCCTAGTCCCCGGCAGGTGCGCACGCACCAACTACCTGCCGTCGGACACACATTCGAAATCCCCACAGATGCGAACCTTCCGTTCGCTTTTGCCCTGACCCAAGCCAGGGAAACAGGCGCTTGACTGTTCATCCCCAGTCAAATTCAAAATCCCCCTTGCCCCACCTTTCTAAACAAGGGGGGCAGGGGGGATTTTTTAGGTATTGAGCGCCATCCGGAACGCGAGCTTATATCAAATCAAATCTGAAGATCGCCCCGCCCCGCACGTCAAGCCTCCCGGAACCATTCGCCGAATCTTTGCCAACCGGCCGGCTGTATCGCATACTCTTTGCCCGCATCCAGGAAAGCACTCAGCAGGAAGTGCCCATAGCCGCGTGCGCCTGTAATAATAATCCCGGGTGTCCCTCCCTGCCCTTTGAGACGGACAATCAGGCAAGTAACTTCATCCACGGGAGCTAACGCGGCGGGTGCGGTTAGCGGCCCATCGAGGTCCACGGCGCTCAGTTTGCCGAGCACTTCGAAGCATCGATCCCCTACAACGGCCATGGATGCATAAGCATCGGTGATATCCGTGCAGAACGCCTCGTTTAAAACAGGCGGGTTATCACTCAGTGCCAGGATACGCGCCTCCGAGGGCGTCAGCCGTGCAAGCAGAGTGCCCTGGTCCATTGTGACAGAGCCGGGCGTTGCCGGCATTTTCAAACCGGCTGGCGTTTCATCGTCCAGGTTCGGTCCCTGGACGCTCCACTTGGGAACATGGCTCAGATCCGAGATGAAAAGGCCGGTCTGCGCTCTTTCCCCCGCATAAGCCAGGGGTATTTGCCACCCGTTACGATCTATGGTGCGCTCCAATCCCAGCCCCATATCCAGGGGAGAGATGCGTTTAGTCATCGGTTGCTCCTTTCAGCAGCTCATATTTCGCTCTTACAGCCCAACGGTTTCTTCAATTCCTTAAGCGCAGTCCCTTGGGATCATAAAAGGGTGTTGGCACAATCGTGGCCTTTACCGTCGTGACAGCCTTCGCTTCCTTCTGCTCGATCTTCCCATCGGTGTAGATTTCCAATGCTCCGCCTATGAGGGCCAGGTCGGGATCGACAAGCGCCATACCTATGGACTGACCGAGCGCGGCGCTATAGCGGGATGAGCAAATGCGGCCCTTTACGACGCCTCCCGCGACGACGATGGAACCATCGGTGGGCGTTTCCTGTGGATTTTGCATGGTGAAGGCAACGAGCTTCTGTCGATGCTTCTGGCTTACCGCGGCCCGCAACGCCGGAACGCCAACCGTTTTCGCATCCGTTTTACTTTTGTCCCATGCCCAGGCCATCCCGATGTCGTGCAAAGTGGAGTGGTTGTCAGTATCGGTGCCGATGATCACATGGCCTTTCTCCAACCTCAGCACGTACTGTGCCTCCATACCGAAGGGCTTGATATCGAACGGTTTGCCGGCTTCCATGACAGCATCGTGCAACCCGGCGCCATAAGAAGATGGAACATGAATCTCATAGGAGAGTTCGCCTACAAACCCTACCCGCATGACCAGGGCCTTCATGTCGCCGCAAAGAGTCATCTTGCGAATTCCCATGTACTCGAAGGCCTCATTGCTCACGTCTTCATCGGTCAGCTTTGCCAGCACTTCCCTGCACCGGGGCCCGGCCAGGTTTATCGCAGCCATGGCGTCGGTCAGGTTTACCAGGTACGCCTGCCAGTTCTCTTCCTTACTGTGGAAGCTCAGCCATTCACCCGTATTGGCCGCGCGGGCGCTGCTGGTCGTAAAGAAGTAATCGTTTTCACCCATCTTTGTGACGACCCCATCGTCGATGATGATGCCCTGCTCATTGCACATGGCGGCATACTTCAGCTTACCCTCGCTCACTTTGCTCATGTCGCCCACGTAGACCCGCTGCAGGAGCTTGAGAGCATCCGGACCGAAAAGCCTGAACTTGCCGAGGGTGGAAACGTCGATAAACCCGACGTTGCCGCGAACGTTTTGGATTTCATCTCTTGCCCGCGCGTCGTGGAAGTAGCGCGCCCGTTCCCAGACGCCTGCAAGCCGGAACGCCCCGCCCAGGGCTTCCTGGGAGGCGTGAAGCGGCGTGCGTTTGGTCGACGCGCGCCGTCTGCCGCCAAGAACCGCCATGCTGGTCGGCACAACGGGTGGACGCACAGTGGTGGGCATAACCGTTCCGGGCACAAGCCCCTTTATTGCGGCAACCAGCATCGGCAAATTGTGACCGCTCAGATAGCTCTGGGATGGCCCGGTGCCTGTCGTCGTATAACGCTTGATCAACTCGGCCTGGTCGTAGCCTTCGGCCATGCCGCCGGCAATTTGATCTACCGTGACGTCTTCATCGAAGCAAACGAAACGCTTGTGGCCCTTTCCCGGAGCACTCATCAGCCCGGGCCCCGGTTTGAACTTCGTGAGCCCATCGAGAGCCTCCCCTGCCGCTCGCAGCTCCGCGGCCACGTCAAGTCCCAGGTCCTGCAAGGCGGCAAGACCGGCCAGCTTTCCCTGGGCCTCCACCGCTTCGGCGCCGTCCAGGCCCAGGACACGCCCTGCCGCGTGTACCCCCGTCGGGAGCTGTTCCGGCAGAAACCGGGCCGTAACCGGATCGTAGGTCATCTTGGCGCCGGCCACGTGCAGGAGTTGAGAAAGAGGAGACAGGCCGGCCGATGCGACCAGCAGGTCGCACTCGAAGCGCTGCCGTTTCTTTCCGTCGTCCAGCGATTGCAGGGTCGCTTCGCTAAGTGTTCGCAACCCTTTTGCCTTGCTCACTACATGCCGGGTCAGAAGGGGAATTTTTAATCCCATCAACCGCGAAAGCGCTCCAGGGGCAAAGCCGTCGGATCGTGCATCGGCCACGGCGGCCACCTCTACTCCGGCCTCGGCCATATCCGCCGCCGCTTCGAGCATCCCGTCATGGCAGCCGCTCACTACCGCCCGAGTTCCGGGTTTGATGCCATAGGTGTGCATGAGCTTCTGGGCGCAGCTTCCCTGCATGATGCCCGGATAGTCATTGTTTTGAAAAATAATGGGACGCTCGATGGCGCCGGTGGCGACGATCACGCTCCGGGCGCGAATCTCGTAGTAGCATTCCCGGAAATAATCGGCAGCCCCGCCCCGCTGGACGGCCGTTACCTGGTTGGACTGGTAAATAGCCGTGGCCGAGGCCGAGAGGAGGAGCCTGATGTTGTGGCATGCCAGTACCTCATCGGCCAGTTGCGCTGCATGGCGATATGCCGGCACGCCGCCGTGTACGGGCTCGACCCGGTAATCCAGGGATCCTCCAAGATGGTCCGCCGTCTCCAGGAGCACCACCCGCACGCCTGCTTTTGCAGCCTCGATCGCGGCGCGCATACCTGCTGCGCCGCCGCCGATCACACAGACTTCGGCATTGAGAAAACGGTTCTCATAAACCGCATCGGGCATCGTCTCGTCGATTTCTCCGAAACCGGCCGCCCGGCGGACGATCGGCTCGACAAGGCGCCATAACCATGGGGGCTTATGGAAGGCCTTGTAGTAGAAACCGGCCGGCATGGCGAAGCTGAACCATTGCAGCACGGACATAAGGTCCCATTCCGGGCTCCCGATAACATTCTGCGGGTTCACCACCATCCCCTGGCGCAAGGGCGTCTTGCAGCTCCGGACATTGGGCTCGCCATCCACGCTCATGAGGCAGTTGGCGCTCCAGCCATCGAGGTTGTAGAGTCCTCTTGGCCTATGATATTTCAAGCTCCTGGAAAAGATGCGGACCCCATCGGCATACAATGCCGAGGCAATGGTGTCCCCCGCCAATCCTTTCATCGGCTTATCCCGATAAAAAAACTGGATTTCCCGGCTACGATCGATACGCTGACTTGGGGCTTCCGGCAGGCGGACCATCATGCATCTCCTTCCTGTTATCTGCAATATCTGCAACGGGCAAATTCGTCCTTGTGTCCCTCTCGACGCTAAACCAGCAGCCACAGCCCTTGGCGTGAAACCACCACTCCCTCTGGACGCCGCAGACATTCTTCGCGAGGTAGACATAATCGGCCCACTGTTCGTCTGTGACGCTGTTTTCGTCGGGGCGGGGCTTGGCCTCCCCTCCGAATCGGAACTCATAAATATTGCGTGGCCCGCAGTTGGGGCATGAGAGCAAAAATGACATGTATCTTCTCCTTTTTCCCGGTGACGGCGGCCCGGAGCGTTTCAACCGGTTGGATTCCCGGGCCCTTGATGATACGGCTGCAAGATCAAACGCATGGGCACCATTTCCGATAGGCTGAACCCATGGCGCCGATAAAACTTTTGTGCCGGCTCGTTTGTTCGATCGGTTAGAAGCGTGATCCGGCAACAAGCGGCTGACGCGGCAAAATCGACGGCGGCGCGAACAAGCAGGGAGCCTGCTCCGGCTCCCCGGTGCGCGGGCCTCACGACCAGGTCCTCAAGAATGGCTACTCGTCCGCCAAGAGCCGTGCTGACCGTAAAGAGCAGATTGACCATGCCCACAATGGACGGGCCCTCGCGCAGGATAAGGATACAGCCGCACGCGGGGAAGTCGATGATCTGCCGAAGGCCTGCCGTCTGCATGGCCCGGTCGGGCCTGAATTCGGCCTCCTGTGAGAATAAAAGCTCCAGGAGTTCGCAAAGCTGCGGAATATCTTCATTGGTGGCTCAAGTAATGTCCATTGGTCCTCACCGCATAAGGCCTTTGAAAGGCCCGGGCCTTTAATTCCACGGGGTGTAGTACATCGTTGCGGCCGTTTCCTTCTGGAGATCGTACCGGCGATAGCGCCCCAGGCTGAAAGGTTTCAAAATTTCCGGGCAGTTGCGGGAAGCAAGCCATTGAGCCATGTAGCGCCCGCTGATCGGTCCGGACTTGAAGCCGAAATAGCCCCATCCGCAATCCATGTAGTAGCCGTCGATTTCGGAGTCGCTCAAGATGGGGGCCATATCGGGCGTCATGTCCGTGAGCCCGCCCCAGATCCGCATGAACCTCGCGCCGCGCAGGCAGGGCATGAGGTCGATCAGGGCCTCTCCCTGGTGCTTGAGGTATTTGGCGGTCGTATTCGTTGTATATGTCGGCCAGGGATCCATATGAGAGCCTGTGACGATCTCTCCTTTCAGGCTCTGGCTGGCGTAAGCGTGGTAGCGCCCTGAGGAAATGACGTGGTCCAGAAACGGTTTGAGGGGCTCGGAAACCATTGCCTGGAGCGGAAGAACGCTGATCGGCAAATCGATTCCCACCATGGTGGAGACCGTTGGGCTGTACCCTCCTGCGGCGTTGAGCACAAGCGGGGTCTTGATAAACCCCTTATCTGTCCTCACTCCGGTGATTTTACCATTCTTAACCTCAATCCCCTGCACTTCGGTCAACTGATGGATATGGATACCAAGCCGGTCCGCGCCCCGCGCCAGTGCCCACACGACGGCATCGTGTCTGACGGTGCCGCCCGGAGGGTGATACATCCCTCCCGCCACCGGATAGCGTGGCCTGTCGCTTATGTCCAACTGGGGAATAAGCTTTTTGCACTCTTCGGGCTTCAGAAACTCGGACTGAACCCCCATATACTGGGCCGTGGCCACGGTCATCTTCAGGGCTGCCGCCTCGGGCTCGGAGTGCGCAAGGTTCAAGTTGCCGCAGTTGAAATACATGAGATTGAAGTCGAGTTCCTTGACCAGCTCGGGCCAAAGCTTCAACCCCTGGTCATAAAGTGGGATGTTTTCCTTGCTGCGCTGATTGGAGCGAACAATGGATGTGTTGCGGCCGCTGCCGCCGTAACCGGCGTAGCGCCGCTCGATTACCGCCACATTGGTCATGCCGTGATCACGTCCAAGATAATAGGCCGCGCTGAGACCGTGCAGTCCGCCGCCTATGATTACGGCATCATAAGCCTCTCTCATGGGGCGGTCATGCCACATGCGCTTGTCTGGCTTGTCTGCGAACCTCTTTATCCAATCGGAAAACATGTGTCGAAAGCTCCTTCCTCGTAACACCCATAATCGTCGCGTCTTTCGGACGCGGTGGGCCGGCATTCGGACGGCCAGAATATTCGGGCCGCCTCCCGGCAGTTAAAGTGCCTCTCCAAACAGGTTCCCAAAACGACTATTCCAACTCCCCCCTCCTAACTCCCAACTTCTAACTTCCAACTTCTAACTTCCAACTTCTTTTTTTAAAAGTACTCCCTGGGCGCGCGCCCCGAGGCCAGCGGAATGCCCATTGCCTCCGAGGTCGCCAGGGTAATGGCCCTCATGTCCTCGGGTTCCAGGTTGTGAACGTTGGTCTTGCCGGCACAGCGCGCGATGATGGCGGTTTCCTGCACCGTTCCCTTGATCCAGTTTTGCGCCATCAGGCAACGCTCCTCGACGGCGGGGCCGCCATTGAAGCTGAAAGCGCCATTGGAGATCGCGCCGCCCATGGCGATGCCCATGGCCGCGGCAAACACCCCGGCCCTGCAATTCAGGGCAAGGACCTTGGCTGCGTCCGTACCGGACCTGAGCCCGCCGAAGTAGACCAGGTCGATATCCTCCTCCCTGTTTAACTCACGCAGGATTTTGATGGCGTCCCGCATCACGCTGAGATCGGGCGGGCCGCCTAGTTCGGCCGTGGAACTCCCCGCACCGGGTGTTCCATCGAGCAACAGCAGATCGAAACCTTCCCCCAGGGCGTAAGGAATCACTTCGGGAAGGGTTCGGGCGGTCGCGGAGATCCCCAGCAATTGGTTTGCGTGGAGCCTCACGGCAGGAATTGGCTCGAACCTTTCTCCGGTTGCATAAATCAATCCATCCGCTTCGGGACTGGGGGCCTGCCCGCCAGGCACGATCAATTGGAGCCAGGGCAATTGCCTGAGGCGGAGATCGTTCATAGGGCCGGGTGCGCTCGCAGCCGTGCGGGCTTCGTCCGTGCCCTCGTCTTCAAGCGGCCGCAAGCCGACATAGGCGCAGCCGGTCGATTCAAGGGCCATTACCAAAGCTTTCCGAACCTCCCGCGGTGCATCGTCGAAGCCCGTAAAAAGGAAGGGCTGATCCAGGGTAAGAGCTTTGCCCAACTGCGTTTTCGTCGAGCAGGCCTCTCGATAGGGGTCGATGACCAGTCGGGTCAGGGCCGCGGGCAGAAATACAACATCGTCCAGTTGCGCCGGCCGGCTTGGAGGGAAGGGATTGTTGCGCGGCCTCAGCCGAGCCTGCAAAAGCTCTCGCATCCGCTTCGTGTCGTCCGGCCCGGTACGCGCCATGGCCTGGATATGTTCCCGGGTGCGTCTGGAATAATCGGCCATTCCGGTTTCGGCATCGCAACGAAGGCATCTTGTCGCCTGTCGCCTAGCGGTTTCGAGGTCGTAGGTCAGGTCGCATTCGTCGAAAAGGGGAGAACCGCTCGGCGCGCAATGAGCCTGCTCCTGCCGCTGGAGTGTTTCCCAGAGGGGATCCTGGATGACCGGGACTTGACGGGTAGTATAGGAAACCACGTAGGGCGCCGGGTTCTCGACCCCTTCCAGGCATGCCTTGATGTAATGGGCGGCCCTGTGGCCGTGGTGGGCGGCATAGACAACGGCCGAAGGCCCGAAAGCGCCGTCTCCCGCCGCGAAGACCTTCGGGTCGGAGGTGCGCATGGTCTCGAAGTCGGCTTTGACACGACCTCGCTCCAGCAGTCCCGCCTGTTCGAGTTCCGGTATTCTGCAGCGAGAGTCCTATGGAGACGAGAATAGCCGCCGCCTCCTTTTTTAGCACCGTCCTGGGATCGTAGGCCGGATTGAAACGGCCCTCCGAATCGAAAACGGAGGTACAGCGCTTGAACTCGATACCAGTCACTTTGCCGCCTTCGTGGAAGATCTCTTTGGGCCCCCACGAAGGGTTGATCTCGATCCCTTCATCGAGTGCTTCCTTGATTTCATGCTCCCAGGCGGGCATCTCGTCCCGGGACTCGAGACAAAAGATCTCCACTTTGCCTGCGCCGGCTCGCAAGGCCGTTCTGGCGACGTCGATTGCGACGTTTCCTCCGCCGACAACCACTACGTTCCCCCCATCCAGGCTGACGGGTTTTCCCTCGTTGATATCCGTCAGGAAATCGATGCCGTGGAGTCCTTCGAGCCCCTCTTCTTCCCCCGGTACGCGCAATTTGGCGTCGCGCCCCAATCCGAGGGTCAGCAACACCGCATCGTGGCGCTCTTTAAGGGTTTGGATGCTAACCTGGGCGCCAAGGGCGCAGTTGAGGTGCACCGTGATGCCCGGACAACGGTCCAGGATCCTTGCGATATCGGCCTCTATGAACCGGCGGGGCAGGCGAAACGGTGGAATTCCCCGGGTTATCATGCCGCCCAGGCTTCCATGTTTTTCATAAATATCGACTGCATAGCCCGCTTCGGCCAGGTCCTGGGCGGCGGTCAGTCCCGCCGGACCCGCTCCGACAATTGCGACTGTTTTGGACTTTGTAACCGGAAAAGGCTTGAGGCGATGCCCCTGTCCGACCTCCTGCGTGATGAAGCGTTTGAGATTGCGAATCGTTACGGCCCCGTCGCTCTCTCCCCGTCTGCACTTCGTTTCACAGGGCTTTGCGCAGACCCGCCCGCAGATCGTCGGGAAAGGATTGCCTGCCGTAATGACTTCGAATGCAGCCTCGAAATCCTGCTGTGCAATAAGGCCCACATAGGATGGAATATCCGTTCCCAGCGGGCAGCCCTGGCGGCAGGGCGCGGGAATGTAGTCGGAATCGAGATACTCGTCGTCCGGATCGGTTGGCGCTACGGCTCGGATGTCCAGTTCACTCATTTTGCTTTCTCCTTAATAAAGAGACCGATGGGACGGGTGAAAATCCGGGACCCTGGAAAGCGATGCATCGCATTGGTCGATCGCTTAGTGACACTTGCCCGTCAGTCATCGCTCGTCACATCTTTTCACGGATTTTCTCACGGTAGCTCGGGTCGTAAGGCAACCGTGTGAGGGCCGCCGCCTCCGGCGTCAGTGCCACGAGATCGTTTCGCGACAATTGCCTGATGTCCCCATAGCCGTGGGCATGGACGATAGACGCCAGTTGCCACCGCATCGCCTCGAGGTAGCGATGGACCTGGAGTGAGCGCTTCTCGACGTCGAAGTGGCTTGTGTGCTCGGGGTCCTGGGTCGCGGCGCCGATCACGCAGTTTCCGACGCTGCACTGCATGCAGGTGATGCAGCCGGCGGCAATGAGCATCGTGCTGCCGCAAGCCACGGCGGTTGCGCCCAGGGCAATCGCCTTGGCGGCATCGACGCCGTCCTTTACGCCTCCCATGAGGACGATGGGCAATTGGCCCTGGCACCCTATTTCCGCCAAGCCGTCCAAAGCCTCCTGCAGACCTGCGACAGTGGGGATGCCGACGTACTCGGCAACTTCGCTTCCCGCTGCGCCCGTGCCTCCCTGCATTCCGTCCAATTCAACGAAGTCGATGCCGTCCTTCAAGGCGATCTTTATGTCGTCCCGGATGCGCCCGGCGCCAAGCTTGATGCTGATGGGGACCCGCCATCCCGTCGCCTCGCGAAACTCTTCGACCTTCATGATGAGGTCGTCACCCCCGAGGATGTCGGGATGCCGCGAGGGAGAGCGCAAGTCCATCCCTGCTGGAATCCCCCGCACCGCTGCAATTTCCCTGGTTAGTTTCTCTGCCATCAATTGCCCGCCGAGCCCCGGCTTGGCCCCCTGTGAGATGTAGATCTCGACGCAGTCGGCGCGCTTTACGTCATGCACATTCCAGCCGAGCCGCCCTGCAAGGCACTGCGCGATCATTTGCCGCGCCTCGGCCCGCTCTTCGGATAACATGCCGCCCTCGCCGCTGTTTTCCGAGATACCCGAGAGGCGCGAAGCGATGCCCAGGGCCAGCTTCATCTGGGAGCTGAGCGCCCCGTAGCTCATGGGGGCGATAAGGATGGGCATGCTCAGGTCGAGCGAACGCCCGCCGTGTTTATCCCCGAGAAAGGTGCGCAGGTTGACCTTGGAAACCACCTCGGGGTCGAACCCCGCGCCGGAAAGATCGGCCTTGAAAGCAATATCGGGAAAGTGCGGGAGGTGACGCGACGTGCCGTAGCCCCGGATCCGGTAGCGGCCGATTTGGGCCTTGACCCGTATATCCTCCTGGACTTTTGCGTTCCAGTAATCCTGGCGGCCGGCGGAAGAAAACGTCGTGTAGGCAAGCTTGCGCAACCGCGGTTCCGCTGTTCCGTAACGCAGCGTTTTGCCGGTGCAGACGATCTTCTTGAAACTCCCCCGGAAAGGAAGATCATAGCGATCCAAAAACTCCAGCACACTATCGACATCCGCGGAGGCGGGTTCGACCAGCATGGCGTCGTTTCCGAGCGAATCGATCCTGCCCCCGACGTAAATCTCCCCTCCCATCATGTCCTCGCCAACTCGTTCCCCCGAATTGCCGAGAATAACGATGCGCCCGCCGTACATCATATAACCGGCCATAAAGTTAGCGTTGCCGGCGCAGCACAGGGTGCCCTTTTTCATCACCTGGCCGGCACGCGAACCCGCGTTGCCCTTAATGACGATCTGCCCTCCGCGCATGCCGACGCCCGCTATGGCGCTTGCGTTGCCCCCTATTACGATGGAACCGGCAAGCAGATTGTCACCCACGCCCCAACTGACGTTTTTGTCCACTTCGAAATTTGGCCCGTCGCACAACCCTCCGCAATAGTAGCCGGCCGAGCCCCGAATCCTTACGGAGATCGGCGTTATCAAACCGACTCCGATGTAGTGCCTGGCGTCCGGATTGACGATCTCGGCGTTCTGATGGGTGGCGCCGAAGCCCCTGAGTATTTCGTTCACCTTTCGGACGGACTTTTGAGCTAAATCGATTGTGACCATTTCTAAGTCGCTCCTTGCTCAGAGGAATTCCTTTATACTTTTTCACCCCTGGACCATAAACCGCAGGTCAGGGGAGGAGGCTCCGTCGTATCAAGTGCCCGGCCGGGGAACAGACGATTGAGACCCACTTCTTCCGAGGCGATGGCGATGAGATCGTCATCTTCATATTTGACCATGGGTTTTGCCGCGAGCTTGTCCTTTGCGTAGCCGATGGAATCTTTTGTCGAAACGAGGTAGGAAAACGTACCATCCAGGTCGTCGAGGGAACTGCGCAGCGCATCCTTCAGCAGCACCCCGAGGCTCATCTTGTAGGCAAGATAGACCGCGATCAGTTCCGTATCGTTTTCAGTACGAAACTCCATGCCCCGACGCTCCAGGCGCCGCCGCATAATCCAGTAGTTTGTTATTTGGCCGTTATGGACCGTGGCGACATCGGCAAAGCCCGTTGCCCAGAAGGGATGAGCCGTTTCGGGATGAACGCCGGTTTCAGTGGCCAGGCGCGTATGTCCTATACCGTGGCTGCCGTCGAATCGGCCGATGTCGTATAGCTGCTGGAGCCCGTAAGGTTGGCCGACGTCCTTGACGATATCGAGGCTCGATCCTACCGAAACCAACTGCCCCACTCGCTCCATGGCGTAAGAGAATTGCTGGACGTCGCCAGAGTATTTGACGACCACCCCGTAGGTGCAGCCAATGGCTTCATCCTCGACAATCTGCGCCCCGTGCCCGGCAAGCCCCTCCCGGATCCGCGCGATATCCTCGCTGTGCCCGGCATCCCTGCTTACAAAGAACCGCAGCCGAAGCCGTCCTTCCCGTGGCTCTTTGTAGATGGCCCAACCCGCTGAATCGGGCCCCCTGTGCCGGCAAGCGTCCATCATCTCTGTCAGCGCCCTGCCGGTAGTCATACCCAGGTTGGGGCGCTTGTCATTTTTAAACAGGATCCCAGCAATACTGCACATCGAAGTCCCCTCTAATCTTCACAAATGCGTTTCCACGGAAGAATCGACTCTTTTTCAAATTGCAAGCCGCCGAGGGCACATTGTGTCACGCCGCTCTTGAGTCGAATCTTATGCAAATAATGTTCCTAGGGTGAAAATTAGGAGGGGCTTTCGCCTGTGACGGACCTGAATGAGAGTTCATTGAAGGCTATAATAGAGAACAAATTTATTGGAAAAGTACCCGGAAGGCCGGTGAGGAAAAGGCGGAGGGGGCCGTTGGAATCGGTCTATTCTTCGAGTGAACGGGGATAAACAATGATGGAGAGGTATTTCGCAGGCAATTCAGTGAGATTTTCCGGTCCGTGAAAGGCTTGGGCATCGAAGAAAAAAGAGTCGCCGGGACTCAAATGGTAAACTTTGTTGCCATGGCGGTACCCGACCCTGCCCTCAAGCATATAAATGAATTCCATCCCTGCATGGTGGAACATCGTAAACGCTTCGGATTCTTCGGTAAGAGTGATGAAATAAGGTTCGATGGCGGTGCTTTTGCCAACGGTGTGGCCGAGAAGCTCATACTGATGCCCGACCTTGGTTCCTCGATGCTCGATCTTCAACCCCTCTCCAGCGCGAACGAAAGTGGCGTCTCTTTGCTGCTCGAACTGGCGAAAAAGGGCGGTAACCGGGACTTGAAGTGCGGTTGAAAGGGCGTGGAGCGTACTCAGGGAAGGTGAGGCAATCCCGCGCTCGATCTTTGACAGCATGCCGGCCGAGAGCCCTGTAAGCCTCCCCAGTTCCACTACCGTCATGTCGAGTTTCTTTCGAAAAGCGCGTACTTCCCTGCCGATGGCCAACTCGAGGCTGCTTTGGCCGGCCCCGGAACCGGTAAGGAGTTCAAGTTGATTTTCCCGGGTGGACCGGGGAGGGTTCTCGCCGTGGGGCTTCATCATCTGGGGCCTGAAATCCCTTTCAAAAGACTTTGCCGTTATCGGAAAATTTCAACGGGTTATGCGTACCGATCTTCGCTAATTAACACATGCGCGCAACGCGAGTCAACTTCGGGCCGGGGGCATTCTGTTCCGATGTGATCCTACCGTAAGATCGTCCGGTTAGGATTGGTTCCGATCAAACATTCGATGGTGATCATCTCTGCGGCCTCAGCATCCTCTGCTACCCCCGAATCCACCGCAGAGACGCAGAGATCGCAGAGAAGGGCGATAGGGGTGAAAAGAAAGAAGCGAAGAAACGTGCCTCGAATTCTGCTTGAAAATTCACAACATTAGCCGCAGAGAAAACAGTCCATATTCTTTTCTCAGCGTCCTCTGGTGCGCCAGGCTAAGCCTGGCTGATCTATCCGACTGGAAAGTGTCGGACATGTTAATTGCTCGTTCAACATGTAGCTGCGGCCACCCGTGCAGGGCAACCGAACGCGGGGAGCTGGTCGGTCGAAAGGAGTCAAGTCCATAGGCAAAAGGGGAAATCCCCCTGGACAGCGAAACCGCGAGCCCTAGCGTAAGCAAACCCGATTCGGCCTCGTTACGCTTAATTGGCGGTGGCCAACCTTCCAGAGATGGTGAAGCCTGACACCGGCTGGGAAGTAACGAGTGTAAGCACCTGTCGGACCGTCCGGGGTGGTTGGGGAGAGCGCGCGGTGAAAGATCAGTCGAGGAACCTGGGAGACCCGACGTGGTGTCTGAATGGGACAACGCGGGCAGGGAATCAATAACCTGTTTGACGGCCACGGTCGGGAGTCGGCGCGGCCCATAGTAGCAAGGAAGCGGGGTAATGCTCGTGGAGCAAAGGGGCCGTACTTCAGTCGTGTTTTAATAA